>JAYSVT010000129.1:0-20254 GCA_043718455.1 Hyphomicrobium sp. | reverse complement strand
AGCGCAAAGATCGATCCGGCCTTTACACTCGATCCGGCAAAAGCTGCCGCTGACAAAAAACTCCCAAGCGTCGTTGTGGTTGCGGCCGACAGCTCAGGCAACATCGTGCGCTACTATGAAACCGGCGAAACCGCGCCCTACTTCGGCTCCGCGCCCGCACGCAATAGTAAGACTGGACTATACGAACCGCTGCGCGAAGGCCGCATGATAGCCTCGACGGGCAAAATTCTGGCGGCCATCGGCATTGCTAACGAAGGCAAGGACACAGCCGACAGCCTCTACGTCGATACCGAAGCACCAGTGCAAGGTTTAGAAACTTGCGAAAAAGGCGGCACGCAGCGGCACGGGCGCAAAGCCATCGTCGCGTTTGCGTGCTCGCTGAACGGACCGCTCGTCAATCGCACGGCGCTCGTCGGCCAAAGCCGGATGCAGAAACTCATCGACGGCTTTGGTTTCGCCATGCCGCCAGCCGCCCAACTCTGTGGAACGCCACCCTCGACCGCCGCAGTACTCGGGCAAATCGCGGGTGCGCCGCGCCGCGTGCATCAGATGTCGGGCGTCGTGCTCGCGTCCCTCATCGGCCGTGGCGCAACACCACTCAAAATGCCAAGCATGATCCGCTCCTACGACTACACGTTCAAAGGCGAAGGCGGCGCGGGGATCGCCGGCAGCGCGGGCGCGTCAATCGTCCCAAACGATCTGATCCGGCGCGGCGCAGGGCCGTTGCTTAAGACATTTCTCGAAGCGCCGCTGTGTTATCAGTCGAACGGCACGTCACACGGAACGCTCAAATCGGAGAGCCGCTGGTGCGCGGCGCGGCGCGGAGACCTGCGCTTGCACTTTGCCAAGACTGGCACGCAAGTCGGCAATGATGCTGACGCGACAGTTGATGCCTGGATCACGGGCGGGCTTCAGTTCGCCAATGGTGCGGCTTATTCTTACGTTGTGCTGACCGGAACCGGATCGCCTAATGAACCGTGGGCGCGCGGATTACATTCGGCTCAGGTTGCGGCACCGCTTCTTGACGAGTTGCTCGAAGATCTCAGCGTCCACGCCAAGGCCAATCCGCGCAGCGATCTCATCCCGCCAAAACCGCCAGCGCCGCGACCCGTAACGACCAGCAGCATCGGCACTGACTCAAGCCCCGTGACACCGGCACGCGCGATGCCACGTGTTCGAACATCACGAGATGTCTATTCGCCCAAGCGCGATGGCGCGTATTCCCCGGCCAGCGAAGCGATGCGCACTTTGATGGCGCGGTGAACCGCAGCAACGACCTTTAAGGACGCAGCCCCGGCGCTTCTTGCCCCGTGCGCGCGACGTATTCGGTGTAGCCGCCGCCGTATTGGTGGATGCCTTCGGGTGTGAGTTCGAGCACGCGATTTGAGAGTGCGGCCAGGAAGTGCCGGTCGTGCGAGACGAACAGCATGGCGCCCTCGTACTCGGAGAGCGCTGAGATCAGCATTTCCTTGGTCATCAAGTCCAAGTGGTTTGTCGGCTCGTCGAGCACCAAAAAGTTCGGCGGGTCGAACAGCATCTTGGCCATAACGAGCCGTGCCTTCTCTCCACCCGACAGCACGCGGCATTTCTTTTCGACGTCGTCGCCTGAAAATCCGAAGCACCCCGCGAGCGCGCGCAACGAGCCTTGACCGGCTTGCGGAAACTGATCTTCGAGTGACTGAAACACGGTTTCTTCGCCGTCGAGCAAATCCATGGCGTGCTGGGCGAAGTAACCCATCTTCACGCTGGGGCCGAGCGCGACTGTCCCATTGTCGGGCTTCGTCGATCCCGCCACCAGCTTGAGCAGCGTCGACTTGCCCGCGCCGTTCACGCCCATGACGCACCAACGCTCTTTGCGGCGCACCTGGAAACTCAAACCTTCATAGATGCTGCGCGAGCCATAACCCTTGTGCACGTTCTTGAGAGACGCCACATCCTCACCAGAGCGCGGTGCTGTCGGGAACTCGAACGCAATCGACTGGCGGCGCTTGGGCGGCTCGACGCGATCTATTTTTTCCAGACTCTTGACGCGGCTCTGCACTTGGGCTGCGTGTGAGGCGCGCGCCTTGAAGCGTTCGATAAACTTGAGTTCCTTGGCGAGCATCGCTTGTTGGCGATCAAATTGGGCCTGCTGCTGCTTTTCGTTTTGCGCGCGCTGGTCAACGTAGAATTCGTAGCCGCCCGAGAATGTCGTCAGCGTACCGCCATCGATTTCGACAATTTTCGTGACGATGCGATCCATGAACTCGCGGTCATGCGAGGTCATCATCAGCGCGCCCTCATAGCCCTTGAGGAATTGCTCCAGCCAGATCAGGCTTTCGAGATCCAAGTGGTTGCTCGGTTCGTCGAGCAGCATCGCATCCGGGCGCATGAGCAGGATGCGGGCCAAGGCAACGCGCATTTTCCATCCGCCCGACAGCGCGCCAACGTCGCCGTCCATCATTTCCTGGCTGAAGCTGAGGCCGGCCAAAACTTCCCGCGCGCGGCCTTCAAGCGCGTAACCGCCCAATTCCTCGAAGCGCGCTTGCACCTCGCCGTAGCGCTCGATGATGCCTTCTATTTCGTTCGCGCGCTCAGGGTCGGCCATCGCGGCTTCAAGTTCGGCGAGTTCAGCCGCAATCGTGCTGACTGGCCCAGCGCCGTCCATCACTTCCGACATGGCGCTGCGGCCGGACATATCGCCGACGTCCTGGCTGAAATAGCCAATCGTGATGCCCCGATCAGTGGAGACCTGCCCCTCGTCGGGTTCTTCCTCGCCTGTGATAAGCCGGAACAGAGTGGTCTTGCCGGCACCATTGGGACCAACAAGGCCAACCTTCTCGCCCCGGTTCAACGCGGCGGATGCCTCGATGAAGACGATCTGATGGCCGTTTTGCTTGCTAATGCTATCGAGACGAATCATGTGCGGTGGCGCCTTGGAAGTGTTTCGGCGCCCTTATGCCACGAGTAGCCGCTAAGAACAGGCTTCCAGGCCACCAAGCGTCCCTTTGTCTTAAAAGCGATGGGGCCCACCTCAGCTCCAGCACCCGACCCCAATTCCAAAACCGCCTGGGATTCGCCACGGGCAAGCCAAAGTTCAAACATCAAAAACGCTCACGCCCGTCAGAAGGTTCGCCCCAATAGCTTCCTTTTGCTGGGCAGGATGCACAGGACGTCATCATGGGATTCAGACGAGATCTTTTTTCACAAGGCAGGCGCGGACCGGACGAAAGCCCGCCGCCGTTTTCCCATGACTCACGCGAAGACAAGCCCGAGCGCGACTGGAAACGCTCGACGCTGATCGCCGGCCTCGGCGCTCTGTCGTGGGTTGCGACTTATGTCGGCATGCTCGAACTCATCGAAGCCAACATGGGCGATCTGCCGTTCGTCCACAAAATCATCATCGGCTTCTCGGTGGCCATGCTGATGATCATGATCGTCTGGCTGCTCGATCAGCTGTTCAAGCCGCATCCGTTCGTGACCAAGGTCATGTACGCGTCAGGATACGTGTTCCTGTCTCTGATATCGGTCGGCTTTGGCTTTGGCTTCTATTGGAAAGTGCTTGAAAGCCGGGGCGAAGCCTCGCGTTCTGCTGAAAGCGCGGTTGGGCAAGTGCAGGGATCTCTGCATGCAGCGTCCACGCGGCTTGAACAGCTGCAATCAACGCTGATCCAGCTGACGGCTGTTTCAACTTCAAAAGCTGAAATCGAGCGGACCAAAGGGACGTCATGCCCCAACTCCAAACCGGGCGACGGACCGCGCCGCAAAATGCGCGAAGACGATGCCCAGCGCTTCCAATTCGCCTCCGAGTTCGTCAAGGGCCGCGTCACGTCCGTCAAAGGCGATATGGCGGCACTCGACGGCGATCTGCTGAAAATCGTCTCGAGCGATGCATCGACCATCGACGTGAAGAGCGGCAACCGCAACGAGTTCATGCGTGCTCTTGGCCGCAAGCTGGATATGACGGTCACGGGCTTCAATGCATTCCGTACCGACCCGCAATTGCGCCAGATCCGCACCGATCTTGCCGACCGGGCAGAGAAGACAACGTTCGGCGACCCGAAGGGCGGGGTAGTTTCCTGCCCCGACGCACAGTTGCAGACCGCGCTGCGCGGCGTCGTCAAGGCGATTGATCAGTTGCCGGAACTTGAAAAGCCGCAGATCGCGGCAGTCGAAGGATCGGAAGCAACCATTGAAGCCTTCCGCCGATTGACGACGACGTTCTACGGCATACTGTCGTTCAAGATGCCGCCATCGGCCGACGAGTTGCGCGATCTCCAAAAGAAAGCCGTGCAGTCGGTTGAAGGCGCTGCCACCGCTGAGGCGCGTCAGTGGGCCGGCGAACAAGGTGGACTGTCGAAGCGCGACTACGTTCCGCTCGCTGTCGCGCTGTTCGTCGATCTTTGCTTGTTCCTTGTCTCCATGGTGCAGAAACCGGCGAGCCGCCTATCCGGACTTATGCCGAAGATGCACGCGGCCGAGCGCGGGCCTGTGATCCAGATTCTGTCGCGCTTCAAGGATATCCACCGCGACCAACAGATTCGCGAAAATTTTGAGATCTTCCGCCACGTCGTGTTTGACATGAATGGCGATTACTACGTTGCTGTGCCGCTCGACGCACCACCCAAGCTCAATCCGCACGAGCGCGAGGAATTGCGCGTTGAAGCTCAACTGCTCGCCAACTTGTTCGCGAGTTTCGAGAAGGAGCGCATCTTTAAGCGCACCATGCTGCCAACGACGGGGAGCATCCAGAAACGTTTGAAACGTCAGGGCTCGAAGTTCGCGAGCGCTGAAGCTTTCCGCGTCTACAAGTTCACCGATGGCGCTTGGTCCGACATAATACTCGGCGCCGTCATGGGCGCGGCACGCCGAGTCGATGAGCAGAAGCGCGCGCAAGGTGTTGATGTTGGCGCGAACGGCTTTCAACGCAGTCCTGTTCGTCACGGCGTGCCGGGTCCAGCGCCAGTGACTCTGCCACCTGCGCCACCTGCGTTTGTTCACGCAATGCATGCGGGCCAAACGCAGGCGGGCCAAAACACGCCTCCCAATTCGCCCCTATCAGCACAGAGCTTTGATCCGAGAACATCCACGGCACGAATGCCGGGCCCAGGAATGCCGCCACGCCGGCCGGCAACGGCTGCCACCTTGTCCATCGATCCCGAGCACGCGGCACGCTTCGGACCCTATGCGTCAAACGTAGCGCAGAACGTGCCATTCGATGCGCGGGCGCCTCAGTCGCCGCGCGTGCCGCGCCCGGCGCCGCCACCGCCGCCTGAAGCCGACGTGACCGTGAAAGCAGCGAACAGCAACACCGTCACGGTCCACACGCTGCCGCCACATCCGTTCGCGGCCGGGTCCAGCGAACCGCATCAACCGCCGCGCGAAAGCAGTGTGGTTGTAGCTCTTGCCCGATCCACCAGCGATCTGGCCGGCCGGATGGCTCAACCGCCAGCGCCGCTCAACGACGCGCCGAATATGGTCCCCAACTTGGTCGATGTAACTCTCGCGCGCGAGACGGCGACGTTCTCGGTTCCCGTGAGTGAAGCCATGATGCCGGAGTCATTGCGCAATGCTTTGGCCAAAGCCCGTCTGGAAACCGCGTCGCAATCTGCTCAGGAAACATTTGGCGGCGAGGCAGACGCGAATGGCGTGATCGATACCTATGAAGAGATCGACGACGAAATTGCCGAGCCTATTGAAAAGGACGACCTGACGGCGCGCGAACTCGCCTTTCTGAGCCGTATGGCACCACCCGCTGCCGAGTAGAAAAATGACTTAAAAAACAGCGAGTTCAGACAAAGCGTCCGATTTTGACTTGGTCCGAAACCGTTGTTTAACATTCTTAGCGTCTTAATGGCCGCAACGAAAGACAACCGGCCGCAATTCGCCGTCAATCTAGGTTGCGGTAACAAAAGGAATGATTTTCATGCGCTTGGCCACTTCACCGCGTATTTTGCAAGCCGGCCGGGACGAAAAGGAAACCAAACTTAAAGACTTTGTCGCGGCTCATTTGACGGCCCGGACTTCGAACGGAACTCAAGTCCAGAATTCCATTTATACGATCGTTGTCCGCGCGCCCGACAGCCCAGCCGCCAAGGCGCTGACCTTGCTGGACCACGAGTTGACTGCCGCCGGAATCGCCGTGCGCGTGCTCTTGCTCGAAACAGACATCGCCAGCGAGGAAAAGTGCGGGAAATCTATCCTTGAGCTCGCCAGCGCCGAAATTCGCTTACTGAATGATCCGCGTTTTACCGCCGCACACGAACAGCTGGTGCTTGGCAACGGCCGGGTTTGGATTGGCGACTGCATGCGCCGCGACCCAACGAAACGCGATGCGTTTGAAATGTACCACGCCGACAATGCCGCTGCCGCGCGCCATGCCGAAGTATCCTTTGCCCGCATGTGGAAACTCGGCAAGCCAGCCAAGCGCCTGAAGCCAGTGACAACCCAAAATGTCATCGCCGGCCAGAAAGTGGCAAAGCCGGAGCGACGCCCAGCGAGCCGCCGCTAGGACATTAATTTCCTATTAACGGTTAATCGCTGGATTTATTTGGCCGGGGTTTTTCCCCGGCCTTTTTGCGCGTGGTATTCTGGGCGCCTAAAGTTCGGTCCAGGAGTAGCCGGCAGTGAAAAAGGCGAAGAAAAGCGAAATTCCCGGCAATTCCCTAATTGCCGCCGCGGTTACGCCCTTCACCTTTGATGGGCTTCAGATCCGGTCCAGAATGAATAACTGTTTCCTGGAGCCTGCGCGGATCGTCCGCCGGGTTCCCGGGGTCCAATTTTTCATGGGTGGCAACATGCAATTTTACGCGCGCCTCGTCTTTCGTTTTCTCGCTTGCATCATGGTGGCGCTGACTGCCGTTTCGGCAGGGGCTGCGGCTCAGGACACCGGTCAAGGCAAGGGCGGCTTCTCGCACCAGGGCATAGCTGCCGACGCCAAACGCTATGAGACATTCCTCAAAGCCAACTGGAAGTCTGACGGCAAGAAACCGGCGGACTTGAAGATTGAAGCGGAAAAAATTTACGCGACCGACGTGCGCGCTTCAGCCCGGCTCTTGGCAAATGTTGTAGCGGCAGAACCAAAAGACGGCCCCGCATGGGTGCGTTTGGCGGAAGCACTGCTCGCCATCAAGGCCGACCCGGAAAAGGGCAGCGAGCGATACGATCTGCCAGTCCATGCGTCCGGAGCCGCCTATCGCGGCTATGAGCTTGCTAAGGACGCGCCAGCCAAAGCCAAAGCGTTGAGCATCCTCGGGCAGACGCTGGAGCGGCGTTCGTATTGGCGCCCGGCGATTGACGCCTACAAAATGAGCGTCGATCTCGCTGGCCCACAAGGTGGGGATCAAATCACGCGCGAAGCTTACGACAGGCTCCGTGCCGAGCACGGCTTTCGCATGACAGATTACAAAACCGAATCCGACGCAAGCTCGCCGCGACTGTGCCTGCAATTTTCCGAAGATCTCGCACGCACGCAGAGCGACGTCGCCAAGTTTATCTCCATCGACGGCCGCGACCCGCAATCCCTCGTGCAAGACGGCAAACAGCTTTGCATTGAAGGTTTGAAGCACGGCGCGCGCTATCAGGTGCAGATTCGGGCAGGCCTTCCTTCAGAAGTTGGCGGGACGCTGAACAAGACAGCGGACATTGCCGTCTATGTGCCAGACCGCACGGCGCTCGTACGTTTCACGGGAAAATCCTACGTTCTGCCAAGCCGCGGTCAGCAAGGCATTCCTGTTGTCACCACCAACACGCAGAAAATTGATGTTGAAGTTTATCGCGTCGGCGATCGGGGTCTCGCCTCGCTCCTGCAGTCGGGCGATTTCCAACGCCAGCTCTCGAGCTATGAGATCGACAACGTCCGCGACAAGAGCGGCGTCAAAGTCTTCTCGGGAGCGATGGACATCGCGGGCAAGTTGAACGAGGATGTGACGACCGCCGTTCCCGTCACCGACGCAACCGGCAAACTGGAGCCCGGCGCCTATGTGATGGTCGCCAAGCCTTCTGAGAAATCCAAGAACGACGACGGCCAGCGCGCAACGCAATGGTTCATCGTTTCCGATCTCGGTCTCACGGCGTTTTCCGGCACCGACGGCGTGCACGCGTTTGTGCGCTCGCTTGCGGACGCAACGCCCATTTCCGGCAGCGACGTGCGGCTTCTCGCGCGTAACAACGAAGTGCTGGCAACCGCCAAAACGGACGCCAAGGGTTACGCGAAATTCGACTCAGCAATTGTCAAAGGCGAAGGCGGACTGGCGCCGGCCGTGCTCGTTGCGGAAAAGGGTGCCGGCGAATACGCGTTTCTCGATTTGACGATGAATGCGTTTGATCTTTCGGACCGGGGCGTCAAGGGGCGCGAACCAGCGGGTCCTATCGACGCTTACGTCTACACCGAACGCGGCGTTTATCGCGGCGGCGAGGAAGTGGCCGTCACAGCACTCGTGCGTGACGCGCAAGGCAAAGCCTCAGCCATACCAACGACGATGATCGTTGCGCGCCCAGACGGTGTTGAACACGCGCGCATTGTTCTGAACGACCAAGGTCTGGGCGGACGTTCGCACGCGCTTGCTTTGGCCAAGACGGCGATGACAGGGACGTGGCGGCTGTGGCTGCACACAGATCCGAAACAGCCTGCAATTGCTGAACGCGCCTTCCTGGTCGAAGACTTCGTGCCGGAACGGCTCGACATGAAACTTGAAACAGCCACACCCGCACTTATGCCGGATGTACCAGGCACGATCAACGCAGCTGGCCGTTATCTTTACGGACCGCCTGCGGCGGCGCTTGGCCTTGAAGGCGAAATCATCGTCAAGGCATCGGGCAAGGATGTTGCGGGCTTGGCTGGATATGTGTTCGGTCAGGCCGACGAGTTCATCAATCCTGTAAGAAAACCACTCGACGCCAACCTCATCACAGACGCAGACGGCAAAGCCGCAATTGCGGTTCTGCTTCCGGCCGTGCCGAAGACGGGCCGTCCACTTGAAGCACAGATCATTGTCAAATTGCGCGAGCAAGGCGGACGCACGATCGAGCGCACGTTGACGGTGCCGGTCGATATGAAAACCGCGCGGATTGGCATCAAACCGCAGTTTAAGGGCACGAGCGTCGAAGAAGACGGCGAGGCCGCGTTCGATATTGTGGCGCTTGATGCCGCCGGCAAGCAGACGGCCTCCGACAAAATCGAATGGACGCTGACGCGTCTCGATACCAATTGGCAGTGGTATCGCCGCGACGGCAACTGGACTTATGAAGCCGTCACTCTGAAGCGTAAAGTCGCGAATGGCATCCTTGCAACTCTCAGCTCTGTACCCGCGAAAATAGCCGAGAAGCTCGGCTGGGGCCGCTATCGCCTCGACGTTGCCTCAACCGAGCCGGGCGGACCGGCGTCAAGCTTCTTGTTCTCATCCGGCTGGCACACATCCGGCGAAGCCGCCGACAGCCCAGAGCAGCTTGACGTGGCCCTCGACAAGGAAACTTACAAAGCCGGAGAAACGGCAAAATTGCGCATCGCCTCCAAGCATGGCGGCAAGGCTCTCGTTGCTGTGCTCGGCAATGGATTGCATACGATCAAGGAAGCTGACATCGCCAAGGGTGGCGGCGAAGTTACGATCGATGTGGCAGCCAACTGGGGTGCCGGCGCGTATGTCACGACGCTGCTCTATCGCGCCATGGACGAAGGCTCAAAACGCATGCCGGGACGCGCTATCGGCGTCAATTGGCTAAGTCTCGACCAGAGCTCCAAGGAGTTGAAAGTTGCGCTGACGCTACCGGAGAAACTGAAGTCCGGCGCAATGCTGACGGTGCCGGTCAAAATCGATGGCTTGGCGCCCGGAGAAGACGCGCACCTCACAATTGCGGCTGTCGATCTTGGCGTGCTGAACCTCACGAAGCACGAGGCGCCCGCGCCCGAAGCTTGGTTCAACGCGCAATCAAAACTCGGATTTGAGATTCGCGATTTCTATGGCCGGTTGATCGACGGCATGCGCGCGGATCGCGGCAAACTGAAATCCGGCGGCGATGGCTCGGGCCCAGTCATGCAGGGCAATCCAACGGTTGAGACTGTGGTTTCGCTGTACTCAGGCATTCTCAAAGTTGCGAGCGACGGCACAGCGAAGGCCGAATTCGAATTGCCGGACTTTAACGGCACTGTGCGGGTAATGGCAGTGGCGTGGAGCGCTGACAAGGTCGGGCATACGTCTGCAGACCTGATCGTGCGCGACACCATTGCGCTGACCGTTGCGGTTCCCCGCTTTCTGACACTTGGCGATGATGTGCAGCTTGGCTTCGATGTGCACAACATAGAAGGGCCGGAGGGAGCTTACAAAATTGCGCTGGTACAAAAGCAGGGTGATGCTTCTGCCGAACGTCTCACCGCAATTGCCGATCGCACGGCCAACTTGAAGACCGGCGCGAAGAAGCTTGAACGCATATCCTACAAGCCAAATGATGTTGGACCTGTAACGCTGAAGGTTTCGGTGACAGGGCCGGGCGACATCCTCGTCAAACGCGAAATGACGTTCGACGTGTTGCCGCCAGCCGGCGACATCAAGCGGACGACGGTGTCTTCGCTCAAGGAGAAGGGCGGTAAGCTCACGGTCTCAAGCGACATCGTGCAAGACCTGATCCCATCGCGCACGCGCATCAACCTTTCGGTTGGCCCTGCTGCGCGGCTTGATGTGCCGTCGCTTCTGACGCAGCTCGACCGCTATCCTTATGGCTGCGCCGAACAGACAGTATCACGCGCATTGCCGCTGCTTTACGCGAATGCGGTCGCGAGCCAAATTGGCATCGCGCAAGACAAGGCGCTGAAGGAACGCGTGCAGGGCGCGATTAATCGCGTGTTCGAGATGCAGGATTCGTCGGGCGCGTTCGGTGTGTGGGGCCCGTCAACCGCAGACCTCTGGCTCACCGGCTACGTCATGGACTTCCTGACGCGTGCCAAGGAAGCGGGCTACAACGTGCCCAGCGAAGGCTACAATCGCGCGCTCGACAGGTTGCAAAACTTCCTCGCCTACGCCGAAGACTTCGACAAGGGCGGCGAAGATCGCGCTTATGCGATTTACGTACTCGCGCGCAACGGCCGCGCGCCAATCGGCGAGTTGCGCTACTACGCCGACACGCGGCTCGAAAAGTTTTCGACACCGTTGGCGAAAGCACAAATCGGCGCAGCCTTGGCTATGATGGGCGACAAGGAACGGGCCGAACGCGCGTTTACAAGTGCGCTGGCCGGTATGTCAGCAGACGCCGATAGCGGATACCGGATGGACTACGGCTCGACGTTGCGCGACGGCGCGGCGCTTGTGACGCTCGCAGCGGAAACCGGCATCGGCAAGGCCGAGACGCCGAAGCTCGCCAACGTCATTGCCAAAGCCTACGAGACGCGCAGTTATACTTCGACCCAGGAACAGGCGTGGATGCTGCTTGCGGCCAAAGCGCTGAACGACGAGGTGAAGGCGTCGCAGCTTGTTGTCAACGGCGCGCCGGTTCCAGCGCCCATCATGCGCGCCCTGACACCGGCTGAACTCAAAGAAGGCGGGTTGACCGTCATCAACAATGGTGACGCGGCAGTTGACGCCGTCATATCCGTCATCGGCGCGGCATTGACACCGGAACCGGCCGTGTCGAAAGGCTTCAAAATCGAGCGCCAAGCCTACACGCTCGACGGCAAAAAGGTTGACCTGAAGAGCCTTTCCGGCGGCAAAGCGGACGTCAAGCAGAACGACCGCTTCGTCATGACTGTGAGCGTGACGTCGGATGAAGCGGGCGGACGGGTTATGGTTGTTGACCGGCTGCCGGCAGGCTTTGAAATCGAAAATCCGAAATTGGTCGAGAGTGGATCAATTGCCGGACTTGATTGGGTGAAGTCATCGGCGGCGCCCGAACATACCGAATTCCGTGATGACCGCTTCGTTGCCGCGTTCAACTTCTCGAACGCGAAGAGCGAAGGCGACTCGTCGAACGAAGGTGAAGAAGGCGGCGTTGAAGGTGGTGCGGAAGCAATGCCACCTGCTGGAACCGAGGCTGTGAAACCGGCAGCGTTGACAGCGACCGTTGCTTACATCGTGCGCGCGGTGACACCGGGAACGTATGTGCATCCGGCAGCGACGGTTGAGGATATGTACCGGCCAGACCGCTATGCACGGACAGCGGCTGGCACGCTTAGCGTCGGCACGAAGGAGTAGCGGGCATTGATGCGGTTGTTCGCTCCTGGCAACAGACGGGACACCCCCCTCCCCATCCCTCCCCCACAAGTGGGGAGGGAGCCGCTCTGGTGCGCGTATCAACATAGGCGACCGTTCAAAATAATTCGGAATGTAATTGTAGCGTTGATTCTCCCCGTTATCGCGATTGCGACAGCAGGCGGTTACGGACTGTATCGCAAAGCCGCTGCCGAAATCGGCCCGTTGTCGCTGACGGATGCTGAGCAACTGTCGGTGTCGGTCGTTGATCGCGATGGCCGCTTGCTGCGCCCGTTCATAACTGCGGACGGCCGCTGGCGGCTGCCGCTTGAGCCCGATGATGTCGATCAGCGCTATCTCAAAATCCTGATGGCCTTTGAGGACGTGCGCTTCTACGCGCATCGCGGCGTTGACCCGCATGCGGTGACGCGGGCTGTACTGCAAGCAGCAAAGCATGGGCGGCTTGTGTCGGGCGCTTCGACGCTGACGATGCAAGTGGCCCGGCTTGTTGACGGAAAACATGAGCGCACGGGCAGCGGGAAGTTGCGCCAGATGGCGCGGGCTATTCAACTTGAAAAGAAATTTTCCAAGACCGAAATACTGCGGCTGTATCTGCGTCTTGCGCCGTTCGGCGGCAATATCGAAGGCGTGCGCGCAGCGTCTCTCACGTACTTTGGTAAGGAACCGCGGCGCTTGTCGATTGGCGAAGCGGCCTTACTTGTCGCGTTACCCCAGTCGCCTGAATCGCGCCGCCCAGATCGCTATCCCGATGCCGCACGGCGCGCGCGGGCAAGGGTATTGGATCGGGCTGTCGTGGCAGGCGTTATCAGTACGGCGGAAGCAGACAAGGCCAAGTCTGAGCGCATGCCGCTGGCGCGCCTAGAGTTCCCGAAGTTTGCGCCGCATCTGGCGGACGCTGAAGTCGCCGCCGCACCGGCCTTGAACGTGCACACCCTCACGCTTGATCGTGATTTGCAGGCGAGCCTGGAGAGCCTCGCGCAGCAGCAATCCGCGCTGCTTGGCGAAAAACTTTCGGCAGCCATTCTCGTTGCCGATCACCACACCGGCGAGGTTTTAGCGCAGGTTGGATCGGCTGGATATCTCGACGCGACCCGCGCTGGTGCGGTCGATATGGCGACCGCCATCCGTTCACCCGGCTCTACGTTAAAACCCTTTATTTACGGCCTTGCGTTTGAAGCAGGCCTCGCGCACCCGGAAACGCTCATCGAAGATAGGCCTGTGCGCTTTGGTACATATGCGCCGAAAAACTTTGACGAGGATTATCACGGCACGATTTCCATCCGCGAGGCGCTGTCGCAATCGACAAACATTCCAGCGGTGCGCGTTCTGGCACGCGTTGGACCTGGGCGGTTGACGGGGCGCTTCCGGCGCGCAGGCGTTCACGCGCAATTCCCGCAGAAGTCTGAGCCGACCTTGGCCATGGCACTTGGCGGTACGGGATTGACGCTCAGGGATCTGACGCAACTCTATGCGGCGCTCGCGCGTGGCGGCGAAGGCATCACGCTCACGCACCGGATAGCCGAACGTGGGAAAATAGCGGCGCAAGGGCGCTTGAAGCCGCTCGTCAACGCGCGCCGCATGATGTCGCCTGTCGCGGCGTGGTATGTTAGCGATATTCTGAAAGATGCCCCGCCGCCTGCCAATGCCAAGGGCGGGCGCTTCGCTTACAAGACTGGAACCTCCTACGGCTACCGCGACGCCTGGGCCATCGGCTATGACGGCCAGCATGTGATTGCCGTTTGGGTTGGCCGCCCGGATGGCGAAAGCGTTCCGGGCATGATGGGACGCACGGCGGCAGCGCCGATCCTGTTCGACGCCTTCGCACGGCTCGGAGCAAAACGGGTGCCCTTGCAGTCGAAACCCGAAGGCGCGCTGCAGGTGGCGGCCGCGGAATTGCCGCCGCCGCTCAAGCGCTGGCGCGAACCGGGCGAAGAAGTTCCGAGCGGGCCTTATGCGGAGCTTCCCGTGCTCATTTCGTTTCCGCCGGAAAGCGCTGAAATTGAAAGCGCCGATCTCGATGGCGAACCGCTCACTCTAAAAGCCGAGGGTGGGGCGTTGCCATTGACATGGCTCATCGATGGCGCGCCAATATCGTCCGACCCGCATGCACGCGATGTGACGTGGCAACCGGGATCAAGTGGTTTTGCCAAGTTGACTGTCATCGACGCCAACGGGCGCACGGACCGCGTGTCATTTCGTGTGAAGTGACATTTTGGCAGTTGAGGCTGCAATGGCTAAACAGGGGACATCGGTCTAAGGTCGGCACATACGTTGCGCTAATCTTAAGGGGCTGAACCTGTGCAATCTTGGAACGCTCAAGACCTGATGCGGAATTTAATCCAAAACTGGGGCCGCATTCTCGCACTTGTTTTGGCAGCAGGCGCGGCGATGTACTCGTTGCAGGGAACACCCCCAAAGTCCGTTGCCGAGTTACCAGCGCTTGGCGCCAAAATCGACGAGACCTCGGTCTCCGGTATTTCGTCCGGCGCTTACATGGCCGGGCAATTCCAGATGGCGCACGCCAAAATCGTCAAGGGAGCGGCGATTATCGCGGGCGGGCCCTATGGATGTTCGGAAAGCGTGTTCGCCGCCGCGATGCCCGGCCCTGGAACAGCGTTCCTCAATCTCAGCAAGGCAATGAACGGTTGTATGCTGAATTTGCTTGGCGTGTGGGGCACTGCCGATCCGAATGATCTCGCGGCAAAAGCAAAGCGGCGCGCGGACAAGGACGAGATTGATCCCATTGCCGATGTGGCAAACGATAAAGTGTACCTCTTTTCCGGGCACTCGGATTTGACCGTGGTGCCGGCCATCGTTGCAGCGGCAGCGAAATTCTATGCCGTGCTTGGCGTGCCGGCTTCGAACATCAAGCACGTCACCAACCTGCCGTCCGGCCACGCATTTGTCACCGAAGACGAGGGCGGGGCGTGCGAATATACAGGCGCCCCGTATGTCGTCGATTGCGATTACGATCAGGCAGGCGAGCTTCTGAAACATATTTATGGTGCGCTTAATCCGCGCTCGACAGTACCGGGCGGCGACTTTCAAGAGTTCGATCAGCGTCCCTTCACGGCCGGGTTCAATCCCAACGGCATGGCCGATCACGGCGTGATTTACATTCCCAAGGCGTGCCGCGAAAAGGGCGGATGCCGCATCCATATCGCCTATCACGGCTGTGCGCAGTCGCGTGCAAAAGTGGGCGATGTCTTTATCAAGGAAACCGGATTTGCGCGTTGGGCCGACACAAATAATCTCATAGTGCTGTTTCCGCAAACCGCGCTCGCAGCCTTCAATCCACAAGGCTGCTGGGATTGGTGGGGATATACGACACGCGATTATCTTGCGCGCAATGCCCCGCAAATTGTCGCTGTGCACAGAATGCTGGAGCGGCTTTCGGCGCGGGCAAACGGGGTTTGAACGGTTTACGTTCCTGCCTCAATCTGGCATGAAGGCCGGAGCGACGGGGGGCACTCACGACATGGCAGTGACAACACTACGCCGCATCACGCTTAATGGTGGCGCAGCCTTCGATTGGCGCGGCGCGCTATTGTCTCTCGACCGGGCTGCGGCCGTTTGCGCTGCAGCACTCATAGCCGTTGCAGCCGCCATGCCGGATGAGCGCAAGGAGACTGCTGACGCGGCGCGCGGGGCTAAGGGCACGGCACGGGTCCAGATAAGCGCGCCCGGACGCGAGACAACTTTTGGCGCCTATCTGGGCGCGCCTTATCACTACCCGAGCGATTACAAACTGAAGCAAGAGGGCCGTCACGACGCGACGATCAAGAAGGTTGAATGGTACACACTGCCGTTCGACAACCCGCTTTATTATGGCGCGCGCATCCAGCAATGGTTCGCCAACGGGCGCACGGGCATGATGATCGACTTCGTGCACTCAAAGGCCTACGCGCCATTGAAAGAGGACGCGAAATTCGAAGGCACAATAGACGGTAAGCCCGTGCCGGAGACCGCGAAGATCGGCGACTTCTTCAAGCGGCTCGAGTTCACGCACGGCCATAACATGCTGACACTGAACGGGCTCGTTCGTTTCGCCGGATTTTCGGCGCGCCTATTGCCATACGCGGGACTTGGAGCTGGCGTTTCGCTGCCGCACTCGGAAATGCATCTCGCGACCGATCCAGCCCGCACCTACGAGTATCAATATACCGGGCCAACGGCGCAGGCGCTGTTTGGGATTGAGTTCCGCACGCGCACGGGATCAGTTTTCCTCGAATACAAGTTTACAATTGCCGACTATCGGGCGCCCGTGACACATCGCGATGGCTCTTGGCTGCCGATCGATATGTGGAACCAATTCTCGCGCTGGTGGTCTGGCGCGGAGCCGCCCGGCGGATGGGGCGAAACACGGCTGACCAGCCATCAAGTGGTGGGCGGGTTCCTGGTGCGATTCGTACCGGCGGGGACGGCGGCGGCCGCACCGTAAAGGCGCGCCTTTCCCCCGGGGCAATCGCGACTTTTGGGTCATCTCCCCTAATGTTCGGATCACGGCTATGATCGGCGTGGATTGACATCGTACCCTCTCGCCCGACCGCCCGGAGATCGACCCACATGGACTTTGCCTTGCCCCCCGAGCTTGCCGAGCTGCAGGAGCGCACCCGGCGCTTCATCGCTGAAGTTGTTATTCCGCGCGAAAGTGATACCGGCAAAGGCAGCCACGGCCCGAGCGATGATCTAAGGCTCGAATTGAACAGCCGAGCGCGCGCGGCGGGGCTTCTCTCACCCCACGCATCGCTGGAACATGGCGGCCTCGGCCTCAGCCATATCGCAAAGGCAGTTGTGTTTGAAGAAGCGGGATACTCGCCGCTTGGGCCGCTCGCGCTCAACATTCAAGCGCCCGACGAAGGCAACGCGCATCTCTTGGCAGTGGTGGCGACGCCGGCACAGAAAGAGCGCTGGCTTTTGCCGCAGATCGTCGGCCAAACCCGATCATGCTTCGCCATGACTGAGCCGGCTCCCGGCGCCGGGGCGGACCCTTCGATGCTGATGACGGCGGCGGTGCGAGATGGCGACGCTTTTGTGATCAACGGCACAAAGTGGTTCATTACCGGCGCAGAGGGTGCGGCCTATGCGATCGTCATGGCGCGCATGGAGGATGGGTCCGCGACTATGTTTTTGACTGACATGAACCGGGAGGGCATCCGCGTCGTGCGTAATATGGACGCCATGGACAGCTGCTTTCCGGGCGGGCACGGCGTGGTTGAATTCAAGAACGTGCGCATTCCGGCAGGCGACGTATTGGGCGAAGTTGGCAAGGGCTTTCGATATGCCCAAGTGAGATTGGCGCCCGCGCGGCTGACGCACTGCATGCGCTGGCTGGGCCAAGCGCGACGCGCGCATGACGTGGCGACGGAGTACGCCCGCCACAGGCACGCATTTGGCAAGGCACTTGGCGAACACGAGGGCGTCGGGTTCATGTTGGCCGACAATGACATGGATTTACACACAGCAAGGCTGCACATCTGGCATACCGCCTGGTTGCTCGACCAAGGCGCAAAGTGCAATTTCGAATCGAGCCGGGCGAAGGTTGCCTGTTCCGAAGCCGAGTGGCGCGTGGTTGATCGTTGCGTGCAAATCCTGGGCGGGAAGGGCGTGACGGGGGAAACAATCGTCATGCGCATCTTCATGGATATGCGCGCGTTTCGCATCTACGACGGCCCGAGCGAAGTGCACCGCTGGAGCATGGCGCGCAAGATCTTGAGTGCCGGAGTGCCGAAATCATGAACACGGCGGGGGGCATGGCAGAGCCGGCATTCGATTTGGCGGCGTTAGCCGATGTCATGACTGCGCATGAGCTGAAGGTTCCTGACCGGCTGTGCCTGGTGCAACTGACCGGCGGCCAATCAAACCCGACATATCGCATCGAGGGCGCTGGCCGCATTGAAGGCGTCGGCCGGTCATACGTGCTGCGCAAAAAACCGCCCGGGCAGCTGCTGCCGTCGGCACACGCGATCAACCGCGAATACCGCGTTATGAGTGCATTACGCGCGACGGACGTTCCCGTTCCGCAAGTCTTTTTCTATTGCGATGACGCAGCGATTATCGGCACACCGTTTTTCATCATGGAGTTTCTCGACGGCCGCGTCATGACCGATCAATCGCTGCCCGGCATGACGCCCGGCGAAAGGACGGCGATTTACTCAGAGATGAATCGCGTCATCTCGGCCTTGCATGGCATCGATCCTGCTGCCGTTGGGCTCGGAGATTATGGACGCGCTGGAAATTATTTCGCCCGGCAAATTGCCCGCTGGACGAGGCAGTACCGCGACTCGCAAACGGCAAGCATCGCCTCGATGGATGCGCTGATCGATTGGCTGCCGGAGCGCATTCCGCCGGGCGAGCAGAGTGCCATTGTGCATGGCGACTTCCGGCTCGATAATGTCGTGTTTCATGCAACCGAGCCGCGCATCATTGGTGTGTTGGATTGGGAATTATCGACACTTGGCCATCCTCTCGCGGATTTCTCGTATCACTGCATGAGCTGGCACATCCCGCCGTCCTTATGGCGCGGCATTGGCGGGCTAGATCTCCAGGCGCTCGGGATTCCAAGAGAGGCCGACTACATTGCGCGCTATTGCAACGCGACGGGCGCACGCGCGCTGGAACATTGGGATTTCTATCTCGCCTACAATTTGTTTCGGATCGCCGCTATTTTGCAAGGCGTCGCCAAGCGGGCTGAAGACGGCATCGCGGCATCGGGTGATGCGGCGGAAACGGGCCGCAAAGCCCGGCCGCTCGCGGACCTCGGATGGAAGATTGCAGCGCGTTACGACGCGGCGCGCGGTCGATAGTTGGGCGGCACAGTCATGAGCCAGGACCCGCATGACGTATAAGGCGTTGGCGTTTGCAAAGCGGCGCGAAGGAGCGCAATATCAAGCCACGATGCAGATTGATATGGAGGTAACCGCCATGTTTTATTTCATCGAAGCGCTCATCAGGGCAATTGAACGGCTCATATACCGGGGTCGCAGGCATGCCAGACCGTCAGAAGGGCATTGCTCGTAGGAACCCGCAGAAGGCCCTGGCGCGTATCGAGTGAACGGGGTCAGACCCCTCACGTGAGAATTCGATTGAAAACGGCGTGTTTCTGGTGGAGGGTCTGACCCCATCACCCTGCCCCGTCACACCACCAATTAGAACCTGCGCAGCAGACGGTCGATGTAGTCAAGCTCGATGGGAGGACGAAGCGCTTGGCCTGAACGCTTGCGCAACTCTTCGAGAATTTCGCGCGCACGCTGCGCGTCGATGGCATCCGGCACTTTGACCGAACTGCCAAGGTCCGGGCCTTCCGAGCGCTGCGGACGATCAAGCGGATCGCGGCGCTTGTCTTCTTTCTTGCCGCCGCGCTTTTGCGCGTTCTCTGCCATCTGCTGAGCCATCTGCTGGGCCGTTTGGCGCATTTGCTCAAGCGCTTGGGCTTGGGACTGTGTCGCCTCGTCAAGATCGCCTTCCTGCAGCGATTCTTCGGCACGCTTCATCGCGCCATCGGCTTCAGCGAGTTTCTCCAAATCGCCGGCACCCATTTCCTCGAGTTCACGCTGCAGCTTTTCCATGTTTTTGCGGATCTGGGACTGGCGATCCTTCAGTCCACTGCTGCCGTCGGCCTTGCCGCCCTGCTCCCCGCCTTCTTCAGCGCCCGGTCTGCGCGGTTGCTGCTGACCACCCTGCTTGTCGGCATTCTGCTGCTGGCCGGCCTGCGAACCCTGTTTTTGACCCTTCTGCTGGCCCTTGGCTGAGCCGCTCTTTTGCTTCTTGTCCTTCTCACCTTCGCTGAAGGTATCGTCCATAAGCTTTTGCTGCTCGCCAGAAAGCTCGCTCAGATCATCGAGCTTCTTCAGCATCTCGTTGGCTTTTTCGTCGTTTTCCTTCGACTGAGCAGTCTTTCCAGCCTTGAGCTGCTCCATCATTTCTTTCATCTCGGCAAGCAGACGCTCTGCTTCCTCGCGCGAACCATTCTCGGCGTTTTCTTCAAGTTCCTTCATCATCTGGTCGATGTCGTCTTGCGACAACTGCTGCTGATCGCCGTCTTCTTCGCCCTCTTGCCCATCTTTGGAGGCATTTTT
>JAYSVT010000128.1:0-5989 GCA_043718455.1 Hyphomicrobium sp. | reverse complement strand
TCGCGGCTTCCGGGAAGGCGGGTAAAAGGCGTTACGCCTTTCACGACGGAGCTATTGCGCAGGGCGCGTAGCCGCGCATCCCGCAACGCGAAGATTCGTAGGGCGCAATAGCGCCGCCGCGGGGGCTTTTTCAACAAGCTTGTTTGGTGCCGCACGGCGGAGCGTATTGCGCCGGCTGCAACAAGAACGCCGGCAAGACCGTTCACACTTACATGCGGCGCAATACGGCCAGGCTCAAGTGAAGTGCGCCGGGCCTATTGCGCCCTACGCAGCGGGGCTCTAATCGCATCTCATGGATTCTTCCGAACACTCCCTCTGGGTTGAGCGTCTCGCGCTCACGAACTTCCGCAACTATGCGAGTCTCGTGATCGAAGCGACGGCTCAGCCGCAGGTAATCGCGGGCGCGAACGGGTCGGGCAAGACCAACATGCTGGAAGCGCTGTCGCTGCTCGCGCCCGGACAAGGCATGCGCCGCGCGCCGTTCAATGAAATCCCGCGCGGAGGCGGCGACGGAGGATTTGCCGTCGCAGCGCGGGCGCACACGTTGAACGGCACAGCCGATATTGGTACTGGGTTGCAGTCTGCTCGCATGGGGTCAGACCCAGCGGATCTGACCCCCGTCACGATCTCGCAATTCGAGCACGGGGTCAGACCCGCAGGGTCCGACCCCGGTCGAGAACGCGGCCGCATCGTGCGCATCGACGGCGAGGCGCAGACGGGCTCGGGTGTACTCGCGGATTATCTCGAAATCGTCTGGGTAACGCCGGCCATGGATGGACTGTTCACAGGTGCTGCCTCCGAACGGCGGAGGTTTCTTGATCGCTTGATCCTGTGTTTCGATCCCGCCTATCGCACCATCGCCGGGCGTTTCGAGCGTGCCATGACGGCGCGCAATCGATTGTTGAGTGATGGCGTCCGCGACAACGCGCAACTCACAGGCTTCGAGCGGGTGATGGCGGAAGCGGGCATCGCGGTGGCGGCGGCGCGGCTAGAGGCCGTCGCGGCAATGGCGGCGATTATCAAACAGCGGAAAGAGCGCGATGCGACTTCAGCGTTCCCGTGGGGCACGCTTGCATTGGAAGGCAGCCTCGAAGACGGACTCTCAGCGATGCCAGCAGTCGAAGCCGAAGACGCATACGCCAAAGTCCTGCGTGACACGCGCGAGCGCGACCGGGCCTCAGGCCGGACGTTGGATGGGCCGCATCGTTCGGATCTCGCCGTGGGGCACGGGCCGAAGAGTATTGCGGCGCGGCTCTGCTCGACGGGGGAACAGAAAGCGCTGCTGCTCGGCCTCGTACTCGCCCACGCGGAACTGCTGACCGAACGCCAAGAGGGCGCCAGCCCCATTCTCCTGCTCGATGAAATCACCGCGCATCTGGACGAGCACCGCCGCGTGGCGCTGTTTGCCGAAATACTCCGCCTCAAGGCGCAGGCCTGGATGACCGGCACAGACAAAAACGCCTTCGAAGCGCTGGCCGGGAAGGCCCATTTCTGGGCCGTAGAAGAGGGCCATGTGCGCAGCGACTGAGCAGTTTTGCTGGCCGGCGATTTGTCGCGTGCAACCACCTGAAAAAGCAGTTGTTTTTCAGGCTTAATTTCTCCGATTTTTCGAGCTTTCGGGACCGTTTTGTGCTATAAATTCAGCTTAAGATTTGACCCAGGAAAACAGGCCAAAAATGACCGCTGCTCCCGCCAAGACCCCCCCCCCGCCCGAGGACTATGGCGAGGATTCTATCAAGATGCTGAAGGGGCTCGACGCGGTGCGCAAGCGCCCAGGCATGTACATCGGCGACACCGACGACGGCTCGGGTCTGCACCACATGATCTACGAAGTCGTCGACAACGCGGTCGATGAAGTTTTGGCCGGGCACGCGACCTCGTGCCAGGTGACGTTGAACCCTGACGGCTCGTGCACCGTGCGCGACGACGGCCGCGGCATCCCAACCGGCATCAAAAAGGACGACGACAACGATCCCAAGCGCTCGGCCGCGGAAATCGTATTTACCGAATTGCACGCGGGCGGCAAGTTCGACCAGAACTCGTACAAGGTTTCGGGCGGTTTGCACGGTGTCGGCGTGTCCGTCGTCAACGCACTCTCGTCGTGGCTTCGCTGCCGCATCTGGCGCGAGGGCAAAGAGCACGCCATCGAGTTTCGGCATGGCGTCCCGGTCGCGCCGCTGAAGGTCGTGGGCGACGGCAAGGGCGAGCGCGGCACGGAAGTGTCGTTTCTGCCTTCGACCGAGACGTTCCACAACGTCATGGAATTTGACTACACGACGCTGGAACATCGCCTGCGCGAACTGGCGTTCTTAAACTCCGGCGCCAAAATACTTTTGACCGACGCACGCCACGCCGACATTAGGCGCGAAGAGTTCATGTACGAGGGCGGCACGAGCGCATTCGTGCGGTATCTCGATCGCTCAAAAACGGCGGCGCTCAGCGAGCCGATCATGATCCGCGCGGAAAAGGACGGCATCGGCGTCGAGGTCGCCTTGTGGTGGAACGACAGCTACCACGAGAACGTGCTTTGCTTCACGAACAACATTCCGCAGCGCGACGGCGGAACGCATTTGGCGGGCTTTCGCGGCGCGCTCACGCGCATCATCAACAAATACGCCGAAGAAACCGGCATCGCGAAAAAAGAAAAGGTTGCGATCTCGGGTGACGACGCTCGCGAAGGTTTGACGTGCGTCTTGTCGGTCAAGGTGCCAGACCCGAAATTCTCCTCGCAAACCAAAGACAAACTTGTCTCGTCCGAAGTGAAGCCGGTTGTCGAAAGCGCGGTCGGCGACCACTTGAGCGCTTGGTTCGAGGAGCACCCGAAGGAAGCGAAAGCCATCATCGGCAAGATCGTCGAAGCGGCAATTGCACGCGAAGCAGCGCGCAAGGCCCGCGATCTGACGCGGCGCAAAGGCGCGCTCGACGGGCTTCGTTTGCCGGGCGGCTTGGCCGAATGCCAGGACCGCGATGCGACGAAAACCGAACTCTTCATCGTCGAAGGCGATTCGGCCGGCGGTTCCGCAAAGCAGGGCCGCAAGCGCGAATTCCAGGCCGTGCTGCCGTTGCGCGGTAAGATCTTGAACGTCGAACGCGCGCGCACCGACAAGATGTTATCGAGCGAGCAAGTGACCAACATCATCGCAGCGTTGGGTACCGGCATCGGACGGGAAGAGTTCAAGCTCGACAAGCTTCGCTATCACAAGATCATCATCATGACCGACGCCGACGTCGATGGCGCACACATTCGCACGCTGCTGCTGACGTTCTTCTACCGGCAGATGTACGAACTCGTCGATAAGGGGCACGTCTACATCGCCCAGCCGCCGCTCTTTAAAGTCGCGCGCGGCAAGTCGCACATGTACTTGAAGGACCAGCGCGCGCTGGAAGACTATTTGATCGATCAAGGTTTGCACGACGCCGTGCTCGTGTCCGGTGACGGCGCCGAACGTGGTGGGCGCGATTTGCGCGATATCGTCGAGCAGGCGCGCCAGATCACCGGCGGCATCAACGGCCTGCATTCGCGTTACGCGCGCTTTATAGTCGAGCAAGGCGCGATTGGTGGTGTGTTTGATCCCGAACTTCTGCAATCGGTGGATGAAGCCAACGCGGCGGCCGAAAAGATCACGAAGCGGCTCGATTCCAACGCGGACGAAATGGAAATGGGCTGGGAGGGGCGCTTTGGCAACGAAGGCTTCGTATTCAAGCGCGAAGTGCGCGGCGTCACGGAAGTGCACACGCTGGATCGCAACCTACTTGGGTCGCTTGATGCGCGGCGCTTGAACGAACGCCACGCGCACTTGGCTGAGATCTACGAGAAGCCCGCGAAACTGCGCCGCAAGGATAAAGCTGAACTGATCTCCGGGCCGCGCGCGCTGTTGGAAGCCGTGTATGAATCGGGCCGCAAGGGCGTCGATCTGCAGCGCTATAAGGGTCTTGGCGAAATGAACCCGGAGCAGCTCTGGGAAACGACGCTTGACCCGAATATCCGCACGCTTTTGCAAGTCAAAATCGGCGATAGCGTCGAAGCCGACGACATCTTCTCCAAGCTCATGGGCGACGTCGTTGAACCCCGCCGCGAGTTCATCCAGGACAACGCGCTCAATGTTTCGAACTTGGATGTGTAGAGCTGAATGAATTCGGTAACCGCACCGTTTGATCGTGCAACACTCGAGGTCGCTCTCGGGCGGCTTGGTGATTTAGCGGCAGCAGACGGCAAGGTTATTGAGATCTCAATTTATGGAGGTTCGGCGCTTCTTTTGACTTTCGATCAGCGTGCCTCAACCCGGGACGTTGACGCTGTCTTCGATAAGGATCGCCATTTTATACGTCGGGTTGCTTCAAAAGTTGCTGAGGAGTTTGGCTGGAGCAGTAACTGGATAAACGACGGCGTGAAGGGTTTCCTCAGCCCGCGCGACGTCCAGCCAGAGGCGAAAACGCTCTACCGGTCATATCCGGCTGGTGAAGGGCAGGTTTGCGGGTTTTCCTGGCAACGCCGTCTTATCTGTTTGCCATGAAGTGCTTGGCCATGAGGCTGGGCGGCGTAGAGGCGAGCCAGGACGTCGATGACAACCGCTTTCTTGGAAGTGCTTTGGGTATCCGCACTTTCGAAGAGGCAATCGCCGTGGTTTCGCGATATTATCCGGATGGAAGGATTCGCCGAAGACCCAGTTCGGCTTGCAGGAGATTTTTGGCGCTAGCAGTGTGAAGGGTGGATGATGGCCAAGATTGATGCCATGCCAGACAGCATTGCAGGAATTGGGTTCCGGGCCGCAGCTGGATTGCGGCCTTTCGATCTTGCCGTCCGGGAATTCCTCGATGCATGGCAGTCGATGGATATTGTCGCGAAGCGCGACGCTATTCGTGACGAGCCCTGTCATATAGGTGTCGTTGAGGATGCCTATCTGGCGGCGCTTGCCGAGTATTTGGCGCAACTGGACTGGCTGCCGGTTCCCGATTGGACAGAGCGGCCAGATAGGTTTTTGAAATTACCTTTCTTCGCTGGCGGTCTTCAATCACTCAAAGCGACGCTCCTAGTTGAGAGCCCACCCGCCTTCCGGCGGCGATTAATTTTTATTAGTGCGAACGCGCTGTCGCGGCCGCGCCGCGAGTTCATCCAGGATAACGCGCTCAATGTTTCGAACTTGGATGTGTAGTGGTAGTGGGGTTGAGCGCAGAATGTCGGTAGTTGGGGAGCGTTTGGCAAAGCTTGAAGTGGCGCGACGCCAACTCGTGACAGCGATTCGACTGTTTTTTGACGAAGCAGATAGTGTTTCTGTTTACACGCTGGCGCAAGCTGCATCAGAAGTTCTGGATGCGTTGTGCCAACATTCTGGCACGATAAGATTTCGCAGCGAGATGGCCAAAGCTACTGGCCACTCGGAGCGCCAAATCAAGGCGATCGCCGAATTCGGAAAGAATTTCTTTAAGCACGCAGATCGCGATCCAGAGGCTGAGTTAGAGCAATTCACGGACGACTTGAATGATCATATTTTGATGATGGCGACATTTGACTTCGGTGAATTGTCTCCCGTAAAGCCAGTCGAAGTCCAAGTTTTTCAAGTTTGGTACTTCGCCGTTTATCCGGAGAAGTTACCTCAGGAATTCAACAGTCTTAGGATTGCCGCTGCTGAGAGTTTTCCGGCGATCTTGACAACGGATCGAGCTGGCAGGAAAGCCGCAGGTCTTAGCGTATTGAAGCAGTCGAGAGTTCATCCTGAGATCATGAGGGATCCTGGGACTGACATGAAACCTGTTGCTCACATCGTCAGGTAGCATGACGCATCTAACGACTGCAGGTTTTGTCTGATGTTTTTGGGATATGAGCGGATGTTAGACACTCCGCAGGAAGAAGCAAAAAATGGGTTCGTCGCTTGTCGATCAGGTCAAGTTGCGCACGCGATCCTCGCGACTGTTCTTGGTTTTATTTATAGTTTCGGTTGGCGGGTTCAGCGCATACCAAGCAACTCATGAACACATTGTTTCGCCTAAT
>JAYSVT010000127.1:0-2106 GCA_043718455.1 Hyphomicrobium sp. | reverse complement strand
AAGCTGGTCGAGACGATTACCAAGCCGCGCACGCACCGCTATTCGGCCTCCAAGGGCATTCCTGGGTTGCGCCGCGCCCAAGCCGCCTATTACGAGCGCCGCTTCGGCGTAAAGCTCGATCCCGATACGGAAGTCGTAGCAACGCTCGGGTCCAAGGAAGGCTTCGCCAACATGGCGATGGCCATCACGGCGCCGGGCGATGTGGTTCTCGTGCCCAATCCGACCTACCCGATCCACACCTTCGGCTTCATCATTGCCGGCGCCGCCATCCGCCATTTGCCAGCCAGCAGCGGCGACGATTTTCTGCGTGCGATCGAACAGGCTGTGAAGCACTCGATCCCGAAGCCGGTCGCGGTCGTCATATCCTTTCCGTCCAATCCGACGGCCATGGTTGCAAGCCTCGATTTTTACAAAGAGGCTGTTGCGCTGGCTAAGAAGCTCGGCATCTTTATCCTGTCCGACATCGCCTATGCCGAACTCTACTATGATGGCCAGCCGCCGCCATCGATCCTGCAGGTGCCCGGCGCTAAAGACATTACGGTTGAGTTCACGTCGCTGTCGAAAACATACAACATGCCGGGTTGGCGCATGGGCTTCGCGGTTGGCAACGAGCGCTTGATCGGCGCGCTCGGCCGGGTGAAGTCGTATCTCGACTACGGAGCCTTTACGCCGATACAGGTTGCGGCCGCAGCGGCGCTCAATGGTCCGCAGGAGTGCGTTGCAGAAATCCGCGCCATGTACCATGCCCGGCGCGACATCCTGGTAGATAGTTTCACGCGCGCTGGGTTCCCTATTCCAGCGCCGCCCGCCACCATGTTTGCCTGGGCGCCTGTACCGGAACCCTATCGCCATCTCGGATCTGTCGAGTTTGCAAAACTCATGATCGAGAAGGCAGACGTTGCGGTGTCGCCGGGCGTTGGCTTTGGCGAATATGGCGAAGGCTTCATCCGTGTGGCACTCGTCGAGAACGAGCATCGCATTCGCCAAGCGGCGCGTTCGATCAAAAAATTTCTGGCCGAAAAGCCGGAGCCGAATACCAACGTCAGCCCCCTCTCAGAACGCGCAAGCCGGTAGCAGATCCCCCATGCAGGACACTTTAAAAATTGGCATCGCCGGCCTCGGCACTGTCGGCGGCGGTCTGCTTGAACTGCTTGGCACGCATGGCGATTGGCTCGGCGAAGTTGCAGGACGGCCAATCGAAGTCACGGGCGTTGCAGCCAAATCGCAGGCCGAGCAAAAAGGGCCCGTTGCCACCAAAGCCAAGTGGTTTGCCGATCCTATAGCCCTTGCGCGCGACCCATCAAACGCGGTTTTCATCGAACTCATCGGCGGGGAGGGCGGCATTGCCAAAGCCTCAGTCGAAGCCGCGCTGCAGGCGGGCAAACACGTCGTCACCGCGAACAAAGCGATGCTGGCAAAACACGGCTTTGAACTCGCTAAACTCGCCGAAAAGCACGGCGTTGCGTTGAATTTCGAAGCGGCGGTCGCCGGCGGCATTCCGGTCATTAAGACGCTCAGAGAGTCGCTCGGCGCTAACGACGTCACGCGCGTCTATGGCATCCTGAACGGCACCTGCAATTACATCCTCACCAAAATGCAGAGCGAGAAGCGCACGTTTGGCGATGTCTTGAAAGAGGCGCAGGCGAAGGGCTATGCAGAGGCCGATCCGACGTTCGATATTGGCGGCTTCGATACCGCACACAAGCTCGCGATTTTGACCAGCCTCGCATTCTCGACGCGGGTCGCGCTCGATCAGATTCACATCGAAGGCATTGAGAACATCACGGCCGCCGACATCGAAGCAGCTGACAGTCTCGGCTATCGCATTAAGCTCCTAGGCGTTGCGACGGAATCGGCAAACGGTATTCTGGCGCGCGTATCGCCGGCGCTTGTTTACAAAGATTCAGCCATTGCGGAAGTCTCGGGCGTCACCAATGCGGTGGCCATCGACGGCGACTTCTCCGGCAACATTCTCCTCGTTGGCGCGGGCGCGGGCGGACGGGCGACGGCGTCTGCTGTCGCGAGCGACATCATTGATATCGCGCGCGGCAATGTCGTGCCGCCCTTCGTCGTGAAGTCGGAGCATTTGAAGCCGCATAAGGCCGC
>JAYSVT010000126.1:0-2109 GCA_043718455.1 Hyphomicrobium sp. | reverse complement strand
CCCCCTCGCGGGGAGGGGTTAGGGGTGGGGGGATAGCCCGAACTCGGATGATGCGATGTCGAACCAAGGTTGGGCCCCGCTTGAAAACTTTCAACCGTCAGCGCTCCGCCTTGGGCCGACGCCCGATGTCCGGCAGTGGCCAGAGCTTCGCTCAAAGCCCCAATCAGCAACGCCCGAACGCGGCCCGCATCTCGAAAACGAACTTCCGCTTTGGTCGGATGCACGTTGACGTCGAGATCGGTCGGCGTCATTTCAAGAAATAAAGCCAGCAATGGCGAGCGCCCCTTCGGGATGAGATCGCCATAAGCCGCCTTCACCGCACCGATCAGCAGCTTGTCGCGCACCGGCCGGCCATTGACGAATAGATACTGCTGGCTTGAATCGGGGCGATGCAGCGTTGGCAGGCCGGCGAAACCGAATACGCGCATGGGCCCCGAAGCTCCCGAACCTCCGCCCTTTATCTCAAGCGCATCGTCCATGAATTCCCGGCCCATGATGCGGCCCAAGCGCTCGAGCAACCCATGCGCCGTTGCCGATCCACGCGGCAAAGTGAGGGCCGCGCGTTCGCCGCTCTGCAGCACGAACCCAACGTCCGGATGCGCCATTGCCAAGCGGCGCACGATTTCGGCGGTTGCTATATTTTCGGAACGCTCGGACTTCATGAACTTGAGACGCGCGGGCGTCGCGGAAAAGAGATCGCGCACTTCGACAACCGTGCCATGATTGAGGGCTGCGGGCTGCACCGCGCCCTTGCGCCCGCGTTCGACAACGATCGAGAACCCTTCGCGGACGTCCTTCGGCTTCGACTTGATTTCCAATCGCGCGATGGAGCCGATGGACGGCAGCGCTTCGCCGCGAAACCCGAGACTGCGGATATCGAACAGATCTTCTTCTGAAAGCTTGGACGTCGCGTGGCGCTCGACCGAAAGTGCTAGATCGTCCGGCGCCATGCCGCCGCCGTCGTCGGTCACACGAATGAGTGAGAGACCGCCCGCCGCCGTTACAACTTCTATTTGCGCGGCACCTGCATCGATCGCGTTTTCGACGAGTTCCTTGACCACACTCGCCGGGCGCTCGATCACCTCGCCCGCTGCGATGCGGTTGACTGTGTTGGCTGAGAGTTGGCGGATCGGCAAGTGAATGTGCTCCTGCGCGCTACGCGCCCTTCGCCAAGCGCTCCTTGGTCAGGACTTTCGCGAGTTCGACGGCGGGCTGATCAAACGGATCGACGTCCAGCAACCGGCCTGCGAGAATCGTCTCAATCATAAAGTGCATGAGCAGGCTCCCAAGCGTTTTCTCGTCGAGCCTTGCAATATCAAGTGTGCGAACCGGCCGCCCGGCCCGGCCCAAGGCTTCAGGAACCGCATGGGCTTGGGCTGAAACAATATCCCCGATTGTGCGGCCGGCCATAAACCCAGCGCCAGCGGCCTCTGCCAGCTCCGCATCGAGCTTGGCACCCGTGCCATCGGTCGCAGCCCGCAGCACCGTCACATAATGCTCGCGCGGACCATCCATATAGAGTTGCAATTGGCTGTGTTGATCGAGCGGGCCGATGGCCGCGATGGGGCTCGTGCCCTCGCCATTCTTGCCAAGGCTTTCAGCCCACAATTGCACGAACCACGCCGACAAACGGCTGAGGCGATCAGCGTACGGCATCATCACAAGCGTGCGGATGCTCTTCTCCTTACTCAAGGCGATCGCGGTCGCGGCGCCAACGGCGGGCGCGAAATCGGCAGCCGTCTTGGCCGCGAGCATGTCGTCGATAACGGCGCGCGCGCCCGCACGTATCGCGTTGCCGTCAAGGCCGCGTGCAATGGCTGGTATCAGGCCCACATTCGTCAGGCACGAAAAACGCCCGCCGATGCCGGTGTGATGATCGAGCATCGGAATGTCGAGCTTGGAAAACAGCGCACGCAGGCCGTTGGATTTTCCCGGTTGTTCCGGCTCAGTGATACCAAGGAACATGCGCGGAATTTGCGCAGCTAATCCCGCCGCCTTGACGGCTGATAGTGTGACGATGACCTGCGCCAGCGTTTCGGCCGTGCCGCCCGACTTTGACGTGACGACAAATCTCGACGTTGCAAGATCGAGATTGGCCAAAGCACCAGC
>JAYSVT010000125.1:0-6046 GCA_043718455.1 Hyphomicrobium sp. | reverse complement strand
CTTGGCAGTTCATTCAGGATCTCGCCGGGCGGATGGGAAAGAGGCTGGAGTGAAAGCGTGAGGTGTCATGCGCCGATTTCTCGTTATCGCTTCTTTAATGTCGATTGTGTTTGCAGGGGCGGAAGGTGCGACCCCCCTCCCCTTGACGGGGAGGGGTTGGGGGTGGGGTGAAGTGACGAGCGGAATCGATCCGAGTAAATTCGAACCGCGTTTGCCTAGCCCCATTTTGCAAACGGCGGCAGACAATCCTCAACAGCGTGCGTGCTGCGTTATCCCCGCCCCTAACCCCTCCCCACATGGGGGAGGGGGATTTCTAGCGGATGTCGCATACATTCAACCCGCGCAAGCGGAACACGCACCTTCACTTGACCTAAAACCTTTAACTGCGCTTGGTAAAAAACTTTTCTCCGATCCGCGCTTATCAAAAGACGGCACCATGTCGTGCGCGTCGTGCCACGATCCAAAGCAAGCCTTCACAAACCCTAATCCGCCCTCGCGCCCTGGCGTGACGGACCAGCGCCTGCGCCGCGACGTGCCCTCGTTGCTCAATGTCGCTTTCGCCACACCACTGCATCACGACGGCCGCGAGCCGTCGCTGGAGGTGCAAATTCTTGCTCCACTTTTCAATGAAGCGGAGATGGCCAATAAAACATTCGACGATCTGACAGACCGTCTTGCGGCCAATCCGGAATACGCCGAGGCATTTGACAAGGCATTCGCGAGCACGCCATCCATCACGACGCTTGGACAGGCGCTCGCGGCGTATGAGCGGTCCTTAATTGCCGAAACTTCTGCTTACGATACGTCCGAATTGCCCGATAAGGCTAAATTGGGCCTCAAGTTGTTTGACGGCAAGGCTGGGTGCATCGCGTGTCACGCCCCTCCGCGCTTCACCGCAAACGCCTTCTTCAACACCGGTATTGGCGACCAAAGCGAAGCGCGTCGCGCCGCTGAAACGCCCAATGCCCCAACCGACCGCGGGCGCGAGGAAGTCACGCACAGCAGAGAGGATCGCTACAAATTTCGAACGCCCACACTGCGCAATGTGGAACTGACCGCACCCTACATGCACGACGGCTCACTCAAAACCCTCGAAGATGTCGTCGCCTATTACAACACGGGCGGCGCGGCCGACCCTGAAAAAGACCCGCGCATCAAACCGCTCGGGCTTTCGGATGAGGAGCAGAGAGCCCTCGTTGCGTTTCTGAAAAGTTTGACGTCGGCGAGCTTTCCGGGCGCGAAGTAGGTTGGGTTAGGCGCCCTTCACTTGCGCGCCGTAACCCAACGAATCAATCGATAATTGTTGGGTTACGCGCGGCGCGACGAGCTTACAATCTTTTCAAGACATCTCGGCCGCGCTAACCCAACCTACAATTTCTTCGCGATCTCTTTTTCGAGAGCGCGGTAATCCTGACAGGCGTCGCTACCGCAGATGCGCGCTATCTCAGCCAGCTCCACTTTCGCTTTCGCCACATCTTTCTTCTGCAAGTAGGCCTCGCCCAGATACTGGCGCGTATCGGTCAGGTTCGGATTAACCGCGAGCGCTTTGCCGTAATATCCAAGCGCTTCGTCAACACGTCCGAGATGCCGCGTGGCATAGCCGGTCATAGTCAGAACGCCGGTGTCGTTCTGATTGGGCAACGCCTTCAAGATTTCTAAAGCCTTGGCATAATCGCCGGTCTTCGCCAGCCAATAGCCTTTGGCGAACTGCTCGGCCGCACTCGACGTGTCACCGGGCTTCACCTGCCCCATGCACTCTTTCCAGGCTTTTGAATTCTTCTTGAGCTGTTTGCACGGGTTCGCAGGGGCTCCGAAGTTGGCAGCTGCGGACAAGGTGCCGACGAGTGAAAGGCAGGTGGCGGTGGCGACGATCAGTGAAATTCTTTTGAAACGGCGCATGGGCATGAGCAGGTCTCCTTCAGAGGGCTGATTACGGTCATGCTTTATCGTATCATTCTAACTCCATTGCCCCGCTTCCGCTAGTCTTTAGCCGCCCGTTTCACACCGCCCGATACCCGCGCACGCCATAATACAAAATGTACAGATACGCTGGCACCGCAATGACCAAGTATGCAAGCTGGAAATCCATTGTCTGCTTCAAAAGCGCGAACCCATACGGCATCAAGGCGCCGCCCGCGATGGCCATAATGAGCAGCGCCGAGCCGGTCTCGGTATGCCGCCCTAGCCCTTTAATGGCCAACGGAAAGATGGCCGGCCACATCATGGCATTCGCAAACCCGAGCGCCGCGATAAACCCAACCGAGACATATCCCTGCGTGAGATAAGCACCGATGCTGAGCAATACCCCGAGCGCTGCCGAGTACGCGAGATAACGTTCCTGTGACACGAAACGCGGAATGAGTAGCAACCCAGCCACGTATCCGATCAACATGGCGGCAAGCGTGTAGGACGTGAACAGCCGCGTGGCATCCAAGGGCAAATCGAACCCCGCGCCATAAATGCCAATCGCATCGCCCGCCATCACCTCCACACCAACATAGAGAAAAAGGCACACGATGCCGAGCCAGAGATGCGGAAACGCCGTGAGGCTCTTTCCATTCCGGTTTGCAATCTCGTTCGCGGCTTCGGGCTGCACATCCGGCAAGCTCGACCGCGTGATCCAAGCGGCCAGAAGAGCCAGCAGTGCCGCCATAATCATGTAGGGCCAGTACACCTGCGCTGCAAAAGTATCGAGCAAGGCGTTCCGCGCGTCGGGCGTTGGCGCAGCCTTCACGCGCGCGTCGAAATTGTCGAGCCCCTGAAGCACCAGCGCGCCGAACACGATCGGCGCCAGAATGCCGGCAAACTTGTTGCAAATGCCCATGAAGGCAATGCGCTGTGCCGCGCTGTCAATCGGCCCGACGATGGAAATGTAAGGGTTCGACGCGGTCTGCAACAGCGACAACCCGGCGCCAATAGTGAACAGCCCCGCCAGCGTTCCGGGGTAAACTCTCATCGTCGTGAAATGGCCGAACACAACAGCTCCGAGCGCCATGACGAGTAGCCCCAGCGCCATACCGCGCTTCATGCCGGTCCGGCGCAAGATCCACGAGGCCGGAAGTGCCAGAAAAAAATATGAGAGATAAAACGCCATCGGCACCAGGAACGCGTTCACGTCGTCAAGGTTGAAAGCGAGTTTCACAAACGTGATGAGCGGGCCATTGAGCCAAGTCACAAACCCGAAAATGAAAAATAACGCGCCGATAGTGATCATCGGACCCAAATGAGGGCCGAGGGCGCTTCGCTGGCCTAATTCACCAGACTGAATCGTGGCATTGGTCATCGGCATTCCCCCAAATCTGACACCGCTTGATAACGCACGGGACGCCATGCCTCAACTCGCTCATTTGCGTCATAAATAGAAAAAGGCCGGATCGTTGCTGACCCGGCCTTAGGCTTCCCTCATGCTTCGCCGCGTGGCGAACTTGACTTTTGGCGCTTGGCGGCCGGCTCCCCGGAGGGGAGTCGCCAAGCGCAGTGATTAGAGCTTCTCCATGAACGGCGTCGGATCGACGGGCTTTGAACCTTGACGCAATTCGAAGTGCACTTGCGGCTGATCGACGGTGCCGGTTTTACCGGCCTTGCCGATGACTTGTCCGCGCTTCACCTTGTCGCCGCGCTTCACAAGCATTTCGTCATTGTGGGCGTAAGCCGTCACCCATCCGTTGTCGTGGCGCACGAGCACAAGATTGCCATAGCCCTTGAGTTCGCTGCCGGCGTAAGCAATGACTCCGTTTTCGGCGGCATGTACTTCTGTGCCAAGCGGCACCGACAAGTTGATGCCATCGTTGTGCGTGCCATCCGGGCGGCCGCCAAAACCTGCAATGATCTTGCCGTTCGCCGGCCAGCGCAGTTTCGTGCTGCTAGCTGCTTGAACCGCCGCCTGAGGCGCCGCTGCAGCGATTTTATCGCCCTTCACGGCCGTACCTGCCGCCGCGGCGGGCGTACCGCTGTTGATGATCGTCGGCTGGGCCGGCTGCTGCGTCACGCGCGGCGCGACCGGTGCTGCCTCCGCAGGTGCCGCAACAACGGGTGCCGCTGCCGTTGGCGCGAGTTCCCCGGCAGAGGGCTGCAGTTCGGCAACCGCAACAGCGCCGGCCGGAACCTTCAACGTCGTACCCGGCTTCACTTTTTTAGGATCGGCAATGCCGTTGACCTGCTGCAATTCCATGAACGGCACTTTGTTGGCGCGGGCGATAACATAGAGCGAATCGCCCGGCTTCACCACATAGGTACTGTTGTATTTGGCCGCGACTTCGGCAGAGGGCGGCGCCATTGGCGGCGCTGACATCTCAGTAGGCGCCGCCGCAACCGGTGCAGCCGGAGCAGGAGACAGTGCCGCCGTGGTCATTGGTGCGGCAGGCGCCGCAGGACGTGACATCACGGCCTTGCCAGCCGGCAAATAGAGCTTCTGACCGGGCTTCAGGTTCGGACCCGTCAAATCGTTGACGGCCATGAGTTCAACCAATGACACGTGATGGCGTTTCGATAACCCAAAGAGCGTGTCGCCCGGCTGAACGTCAAATGTTTCACCCTTGGCAATCGGCTGGCGCACGGCTGGCGCGGCTGCGGCCGGTGCGGCAGGCCGATAAGCCGGCGTCCGGGACGGAGTTGCAGCCACCGCTGGCGGCGTTGCATCGGGCAAGTTCGCCATTTCGATACCTGAAGCAACAGGCGGCGTCATCCGGCCGGCGCCCGCGCCGTAAGGCCCGCGCGGCTGGCTCCGGGTCACCGGGTTCTGATAATCGGATTGACTGTCCGCAGCTTCAACCGGCGCCGCCGCCGTTTCTTGCGGCGGATCGTTGAGATTGAACGACGAACTGTCGAAACGGGTGATGTCCGCACTGCAGCCGGCGGCCGCTGCGGACAATATAATCACGGCACAAAGCGCAGGTTTGAGGCCCAAACAGCCGCGCTGGCCGAAGCCAACTAAATACATCATGGTACGCACCTCTACTCGCACCAATCATTAACCGTCACTCGGTTAACGCGGGGTTAATTCCCCTTATGCGAATTCTGTTTCAGCCCTCCCAGCCAATCCGGTTCGTTGCCCCGCTGCCAATGTCTGACGGCGCTGCATCGATCAAAAACGAAATACGCAAAACCCGCTTCAGCCGGAATGGCCAAGCTTCATCGATAAAGTCCGATTACGCTTTATTGACGGAGGGATTTCGGCAAACCGGCGGCTTTTCGAAGCCGCTTTTGGCGCTCACGCCTTCGGCTTTTTCGCCGTCGAATCCAAATGCGCACTAAGAGTTGCAACAGCCTTCGCGTCTGTCAGATCGACGCTCAATGGCGTAACAGATATTTTTTTTGCAGCCACCGCCGCGAGGTCGGTTCCCGCAACCAGCGTCGACTTGCGGCGCTCAAATCCGAACCAAAAGTACGGCGTGCCCCATGGGTCCGAGCGGCTGTCGATGTGCAGCAGCGCCTGATCGCGAATGCCTTGGCTCGTCACGGCGACGCCCGCGACATCGGCCGGCACGACATCGGGGAAATTGATGTTGATCAGCGTACCCGCTTGCCACTCCGCATCGAGCAGCCTCGTGATAAGCTGCGGCGCATGCGCGAGCGGCGTATCCCAGATCGCGCGGCGCTCGCCATCTTCAAAGCCCATCATCAACGACAGCGCAATCGAACGAATACCAAGCAGCGTGCCTTCCATCGCGGCGGCAACCGTGCCGGAGTACGTTGTATCTTCGGCCAAGTTCGAGCCGTGATTGACGCCCGACAGAACGAGATCGGGCGGCTGCTCCATCAGGATGTGGCGCACGGCCATGATGACGCAATCGGTCGGCGTGCCGGCAACCGCAAACGTGCGCGTATCAAGTTGGCGCAAGCGCAGCGGCTCATGCAGCGTCATCGAATGCGAGGTGCCCGATTGATTTGTTTCGGGTGCAACCGTCCACACGTCCGGCGACAGCCCGAGCGCGATGGCTTTCAGAACTTCGAGCCCTTTAGCGTTGATACCGTCGTCGTTGGTGATTAAGATTCTCATGCAGCTTCCTTCGACATCTGTTTCAACCCGCGTTCCCGGCCGAGCGAG
>JAYSVT010000124.1:0-20548 GCA_043718455.1 Hyphomicrobium sp. | reverse complement strand
AATGCAATTAAGAACCTGGGCTGGTTTGTACGTCGTATAATGGATGCATACACATACAGTCCTACCATCAGCAAAATTCTCTATGTTGGTGCCCTTACCACGATTATTTGTCTGGCTTTGATATCACTCAAGCGCCTTGGACAAAAAACGCAGCTGCCAAAATTTACGGAATTATTTCGACACTTCAGCCGGTTATCGGAGCGCGTTTCCGAAAAGTCTTTTTGTTCAATTCTACTATTTTCGCTCGCGGCAATGACGCTCGTACCATCGTTGATCGTGACCTACTATCCGGATCGGTATTCTTTTACACCCTTACTTGCGGCGCTTGTAGCCTTGGCGGTGGCAACAGCTCAATCCGGCGAGTCGATACGTCGAACGCTAAATTACGCGCTTCTGGCGCTGCTCACTTCAAATGTATTGAGTTTGCCATCGGCAGTGGCTCGCGAGGTCGAGGGCTATTACACGGCTCACACTAAAATACGCGGAGCCGTCGTAGCGTTGTCGCCACAATGGCGTGCTGGTGATCAGGTTTTGTTGCTTGTTCCAAAGAGTTGGAAGAACCCAGCACACGCCTACAATCACTGGAGCAAAACGTATATCAACTACCTTGCCGGTTCGAAAAACCTTTCAGGACTGGTCGGGGCACCGGAAATCGCAAACGGCTACCTGTTCCAGCCAAAAGATGGTTCGAACCGCGAAAAACAGAACACGACAACGATTCGAGGTAAGTGGCAAAGGACGCTTATGACTGGTCTTGATGCCGGACTTCCATTGAAAGCCTATCGCCTGGATGACGTTGGAACTGTAACGCCAGTGGACACGCTAGTCGTATATGATAAAGGCGGATTTCGCGCAATTGCACACGGCCAGATCCCTTCAGAGTCGCCTATGATAGACGGCAAAGATTCGTTGGTCTGCAATCGAGCCTCTCAGATTCGCAGTTTCTTATGGCCAACAAGCGACCCAAGCATTGATTTCAACGAATGGAGTCGCGGAGCAAATAAGCAACTCCAGGTAGGGAACGTAAACAAAACTAAAATCGACTTACAATCCGGAATTCCCACGCGGATATCCCTCCGATTCGGTCGGGTTGCGCACTGTAAAGCTTCTAAGCCGTGTCGACTAGAAACCGGCCATAAGCCTATCCTTAGAACTCCTGCGTTTGAGATAGAAGGCAATTCTTCTGCGATAGGTATTACTGATGTTCTAAGTCGCGAAACTGTTCGCACACAGGTGGCTAAACCTTTTGCTCTTGAAATGATGGGCGTTGAAGGATGCTTTTTCGGAATGCGGCTGGATAATCGTTTTGTTCACAAATTAAAATCTTCGACATTGACAGGTGATTGGACGTGGGGCACATCAGAATGGTCGGACCGAGTAACGGAAGTCGGATTAACAAGCGACTGATTCGTACCCCAGTAATGTTTAGGTAACGGTTCTGATTGACAAAGACCGATGATGCAATCGCAAGTTTAGGTGGCGGAGCAAATTGTACTGTCGACGCCCTTACGCATAATTCTTACTTTCGGACACCCAACGCGTGTGCCCAACGGGGGCAGACATGACGTTGGGGTGATATGGCCAATCAGGTGTATGGTTCTTGAGGTCAAACGCACGATCCTCTGGCAACTGAGGAATTTTGACCACAGCCGTCCGCACGCCCAAATCCTTGATCTGCGAGAAACGGAATTCGAAGTCACAAGTGTCTACGCCGTGCACTTTTTGCAGGATTTCCTGGCGGTTCTTGACTTCATTGGGGTGGACCGCCTGACCAACAAGCGTCAAACGCTCTGGTGCCTTGATGGTTTGCACCGACAGCATGTCAAAGCCAACCAGCTTCATCATACCAACGCCCGCCCGCTTACTCGGCGTCCAATACGTATAAAGTTCTTCGAGCGGTTTTTTGGCTTCAGTGTTCATGACGAGGAAGGCGTCGTCAAATGCGGGTGAGTAGGCACTTTCAAGAATAAGAACGCCGCCTTCGCGCAAGAGCTTGCGGGCCACGATGAATGCGCTCATCGGGTTCAGCATGTGATAGATGACGCCGCAGCAGCAAATGACGTCGAAAGACTTTTCGCCGAATTTTTCCAGTAGATCTTTAATCTGCAAGCCGGGCATATAGTTTGTGTTCATGCCGAGTAGTTTGCGGGCAACTGCGTGGGTCTGCTGTCGATAAGTATCGACCGACGTCACACTCTTGGCGCCCAAGCTCGCCATGCCGAATGACAAAATTCCATCCGAACAGCCAATGTCGAGGCAATCCGATCCACTGAGGTCCATCGAACGCAGCACGTCAAAAGCAGGGTAGAGCGTACCGTTTTGCGGCGTGCCGGGCTTAAAGCGCCCGCTCGACTGGAAATCGCCAAAGTCGATGGCATGGAACCACGACTGGGAGGCGCACACCTCTTTCAGTTGATTGCGCGACATTTGATTGATCTGGTCATCGGTCAAGGCCTGCGCGGTAACACTCATAGATCGTTGCTCCGTCCGTTGGGCCCGCGATCACAGCGGGCAGCCGCCTGTGCCGGGATTTGGCACCGCCGTATCTATCGATTGACGTCTAGCCCGGTCGAGGACATCCCGCAACCCATACATCTTGCAACCCATGGCGCAGTTGCCGCACTGGCACGACCGAGCATCGGCGGTTATTATTCTGCGTCCTGAAAAGGTCTTCAAAATTACCTTATAAATCTACCAACAGCGGCAGCATGGGCCGGGCTCGACAGTCCCTCAAAAACATGCAACCCATAGCGGCGCATCTGGAACAGTCACACAGTTTGGCTATTTGCGGGACTGCGAGGCCAAAGCGGGAATTGGCGCAAAAGTCCCGTGAGGGGTGGGGCACTGCCGGTAACTTTGGGACGAGCCATGAAAATCTCAGTCATCATCAGGGCTTACAACGAAGACGAACATATCGAGCGGCTGATGCTTGGCATCAACGCGCAACGATTGCAGCCACACGAAGTTATTCTGGTCGATTCTGGATCGACCGATTCAACGGTCGAGATTGCCCGCAGTTATGGCGCCAAGATTGTACCGATCGATAAAAGCGAATTCACGTTCGGGCGTGCTTTGAACCGCGGCTGCGCTGTGGCAACGGGCGACATATGCGTTTTCCCGAGTGCGCATGTCTATCCCAGCTATGATACGTGGCTGGAGCGGCTCGTGGCGCCATTCGTAGATGAACGGGTTGTGTTGTCCTACGGCCGGCAGCTCGGCAACGAAGTGAACAAGTTTTCAGAGCATCAGATTTTTGCCCGCTGGTTTCCGGATGCGTCTGTGTGTCCACAAAAAACGTATTTCTGCAACAATGCCAATTGCGCCATTCGACATTCCGTCTGGCAATCGCAAAAATACGACGAAACGCTCACGGGATTGGAAGATTTAGCGTGGGGCAAGGTCGCTCAAGCAAAGGGCGGGTGGCTGGCATATGTAGCCGAAGCAGAAATAATCCATGTTCATAATGAGACTTGGGAACAAATTCAAAATCGCTACCGGCGCGAAGCGATCGCAATGCGTGCAATTGATCCCCACGCCAAATTCGGCCGGGGCGATCTGGCGCGGCTGTTGTTTCGCAACGTATTCACCGATTCCCGTGTAGCGATTCGCCAGGGCCGCCTAGTCCAGAAATTCACATCAATCATTCGCTTCCGCTATAACCAGTTCGCGGGAACGTACCGCGGCTATAACGACCCGCCCGAAATATCGACCCAGCTGCGCAAGCGGTTTTATTACCCTTCGCGGCCCCGCGATCAGCGCCGCCTCGACATTGAGCAGGAGCGACACAGGATTGATTATGACGCATTGAAATCGCAGCAGCGGCTAGCTGATCAGGACATCCAAAAAAAAGAAGATGATGGCGCGTCACAGCCGGTTGTGCGACTCATACGGGGAGATCGATGACGAAAAAGAACAGACTGGTAGCGCTAATGCCAATGCGGCACAGTTCGGAGCGCGTACCAGGCAAGAACTATCGGCCATTCGGCGATGGGCAACCCCTATTTCACCATATGGTTCGCGTAATGCTGTCGTGCCCGCAGATCGACCAGATCGTCATCGACACCGATAGCCTCACCATCAAAGAACAATGCGCCAAGGAATTTCCAAGCGTTGTGGTACTCGACCGGCCTGAACATCTGCTCGGAGGCATGACGCCAATGAACGATGTGCTGTTGCACGACACAAATATGGTAGAATCGGAATTCTATCTACAGACCCACTCTACCAACCCGCTTTTGACCAAGGAAACGTTAAGCCGGGCAGTGGACACGTTCTTCAAGAACTATCCGATCTACGACTCACTCTTTTCCGTAACGCGCGTGCAGACGCGTTTTTGGGATAGCTTGGCGCGCGCGATCAATCACAATCCCAATATTCTTATCAGGACACAGGATTTACCGCCCCTTTATGAAGAGAATTCCTGTCTCTACATTTTCGAAGGGCGAACGCTAAAAGAGCGGCACAATCGCATTGGCTTGCGTCCATATCTCTTTGAAATCGAAAAGCTCGAGGCGCAAGACATCGATGAAGAAATCGATTTCCGCATCGCCGACATGATCTTCAAGCAAACCCGAGGCTTAGCCAGTTGAGCGCATCCGTATGACAAAAGCCCTGGTTACCTGTCTTCACCTCCAACGTCATTTTTCCAAGTTCCGCTCCCAGTACGAAGACTTGGGTGTCGTGGCTATACTGCCGGACATCACGGGACAGCAACTCGATGGCGCTGGCATGCTGCGCCATATCAAGGGCGTGGATGCTGTCATTGCCGGCGACGACGTCATCTCGGCTGATGTGTTGCGCGCGGGCAAAGCCTCGGGCCTAAAAGCCGTCATCAAGTGGGGGATCGGCACCGACAGTATCGACAAGTTGACGGCCAAGGATCTCGGAATTCCGGTTTACAATACGCCCGGCGTGTTCTCTGATGAGGTCGCCGATCTCGCGCTTAGTCTGTTACTCGATCTCGTGCGTCAGACGCATCGTATGCATGCGTCGGTCCTGTCGGGGGAATGGCTCAAAATTGAAGGCCGTTCACTTGCTGGTATGACCGCCGGTGTGATTGGGCTGGGATCGATTGGGCTTGGCATCGCACGGCGCACGAGCGCCTTTGGCATGCGAACCATCGGCTATGACGTCCGTGCCGCCGATAATGGTGAACTGGCCCGTAGTGGCGCTGAACAGGTCCCGCTTGATGTGCTTCTATCACAAAGCAAGGTGGTTCTCATCGCCTGTAACCTGACCCCAGAAAACCGCCACTTGATGGGAAAAGGAGCTTTCGCGCAGATGCAGGACGGGTCCTTCATCGTGAATGTCTCACGAGGGCCTTTGATTGACGAAACGGCTCTTGTTGCAGCGCTGGCCTCAGGAAAAATCGCTGGCGCTGGCCTCGACGTTTTCGAAAACGAACCTCTGCCGTTGGACGCACCTTTGCGCGCCTATGCCGATCGATGTGTTTTCACCACCCACAATGGCTCGAACACCCGCGAGGCCGTCGCTCGCATCAATCAAATGACGACGGATATCCTGTTCGATATCCTCGGGCTCAAGCCTGCACTCGGATTCAAGCCGAACAGGGTAGCATAGAATGGTTGAAACGCGATTCGCAACGTACCCAAGTCTCAAGGACAGGCGCATCATCATAACAGGTGGCGCCAGCGGAATAGGACGATCATTCGTCGAAAACTTCGCGAGCCAAAGCGCTCGCGTCGCGTTCCTCGACACGGATGCAGAAGCGGGTGCAGAGCTGGTTGCAACGGTTTCGGCAGCTGGCCCCGCTTCGCCCCATTTTGAGCGTTGCGACGTGAGCGATGTTGATGCCTTGAAGTCGTCGATTGGGAGTGCGATTTCTAAACTTGGCGGGCTTGACGTGCTCGTCGCAAATGCGGCGAATGACACGCGACACACCCTCGACGGCCTAACGAGCGCCGCATGGGACGCCTGCATGGCCGTTAATCTCAAGCACCACTTCTTTGCCGCGCAAGCCGCCGTTCCCAGCATGACGGCAGCGAGTGGTGGGTCGATCATTTGCTTGGGGTCTATTTCCTGGCTCAACAACACGACCGGAATGATCGGTTACACAACGGCAAAAGCCGGTATTCATGGCTTGGTCCGCACGCTCGCGCGCCAGCTTGGTCCCAAGTCAATCCGCGTGAACGCCTTGCTTCCGGGCTGGACCATGACTGAACGTCAGCGCACCCTGTGGGTGGACGACGCTGCAGAACGCGAGATCGCCCGTTCCCAATGTCTCCCAGGATTCGTCCTGCCTGACGATGTTGCTCGAATGGCATTATTCCTTGCTGCAGATGACTCACGCATGTGCACGCAACAGACTTTCATCGTTGATGGCGGCTGGGTATAAATTCGCATTCATAGTCATGGCCGGCAGGCGAAACGGATTGTCTCATGAAGCTGCCCTTTCCCAACGATCTGCCGCCGGCCGTTCGGCGCATTGGGCGAGCGCTTTCCGGACCTGAAACGCGCGCGAGATTTGCCGCAGGGCTACACCACGCTGCGCACGTAGTTGCCCGGCGCGATCCGCTATTTCGTAACTCCCTGGCGCAACTGTTAGCGCTCAAGAACCGCCATCAAGGCGAAACGTGCGTGATTATTGGCAACGGACCGAGCATTGCTGGTTGCGATTTCCGCAGACTGAGTCACGTCCCCGCGTTCTGCCTCAACCGCGGATACTTGATGTGGAAAGAGCAGAAGTTGACGCCGTCCTATCTTGTCGCAGTCAACGATCTGGTGATCGAACAGTTTCACGCCGATATCGCCGCGATAGCATGCCCGGTGTTTGTGCCGTGGACACAACGCGCGCATTTTGCCGGCAGCCGCAACACAATCTTCCTTGAGATGCGCTGGCATAAGAGATTTTTCGCGGATCCACGTCAGGGCATCTGGGCCGGGGCAACGGTGACATTCGCAGCTATGCAATTGGCTTACTTCATGGGTTTTAAACGCGTGCTGCTGATCGGTGTCGATCATCGCTTCAAGGAAACAGGGCTTCCGCACGCCGAAGTGCTTCAGAAAGACAATGACAGCAATCACTTTTCTCCAAACTATTTCGGCAAAGACGTGCGTTGGAATTTGCCCGATCTCGAACAGTCAGAAGCAGCCTACCGCATGGCGAAGTCGGCGTTCGAACGCGACGGCCGCCAGATCCTTGATTGCACAAGGGGTGGCGCGTTAGCCGTTTTCGGGAAAGGAGACTTCGACGTTGAACTTGAGCGGCTGAGGGATGGTAAGTATGGAGTGTAAAACTCTGCGGAATTCCAAAGCAGCGCCGTTCAAACTCGCGACGCAATAACGATCTGCGGATCGCGCGCGTATTCGCTGACGTGTGCTGTGAGTCTGTCCCGCGCAAGATCCTCGTTGAACCGTTCGAGCGTATAGTCGCCGTGCAGTTCGGCAATAATCACGCCTACTTTGGGTAGAAACGTTGCACCGTTGAAGATTTGCTTCTCCGCCCCTTCAACATCGATCTTGAGCAGATCGATCCGGCTGATCTCGTGCTCGCGGCACAATTGTTCGATACTCATTCCTTTGACGCTCGCACCTTGCCCGCGGGTGTTCATCTGAAAATGCGAAGCTCTGCCCGACGTGCTGATAAAGACTTGTGCTTCAGGCGCGGCCGTTAAACACGCTTGTATCGGTACGATGCGCGACTCACGCGCGGTATTTTCCTTCAACAGCGCGAAGTTTTCCGGATTGGGTTCGATGCTGTAGATTTTGGCATTGCGGTATCGCGCGGCCAGGTAAAGCGATGCGAACCCGATATTCGCTCCAGCGTCGACGATCGTGCGCACGCTCTCGGGCGGCAGAATAACCGGAGAGATTTTGTAGCCGTCACGCGCGAAAATTTCGTAAAGAATGCTCAAATCACCGTCTTGCGGGCGCAGCGTGACCGCAGTCTGATATGTCCCAAGATCCAGATCGAGGCTCAGGCGCGGACCTGAATCGATCTCAGTTTTTCGCCAATTGCGATAGTGGAACGCCAGAGTTTCGCGCATCAATCTCATGCGTTGGCGCGCACTGGCCGGCGCACGCGCTGCAAACCGCACTTCTTCAGCATAGTCGGTCAGTTTTCCCAACAAACTGCTCAATGGCTTATTACGACCGCTTATCAAATTTCCCTCCGGCGAGGCAGAATTCTGTACAGCATGTGCGCACCAAATTGAACAGCCTGTTGATGCTTCAATCCTCAGCCTTAAGCGGGCGCTGCATCAGACCGGCAATCGCGTCATCGACCGAGATTTGGCCTTCGATGATGGCGTGAACCGCTTCCGCAATGGGCATATCGATGTTTTTTGCGCGCGCTAACTTCACGACAGCAGCGGCCGTATAGACGCCTTCTGTCACGGCGCTTCGGCTTCCCAGAATGTCAGACAGCGCCTGCCCCTCGGCCAGCGCCCGCCCAAGGGACATGTTGCGCGACTGCAGACTGCCGCACGTCAAAATGAGGTCGCCCAATCCGCTCAGCCCCATTAAAGTTTCGGGCCGCGCGCCGTAAGCTTCCGCGAAGCGTCTCAGTTCCGAGAACCCGCGCGTCACGAGGGCTGCGTGCGCGCTTGCGCCTAATTCGCGGCCAGCAACGATCCCAGCCGCAATGGCCAGAACGTTTTTGACGGCCCCGCCAAGCTCGGCGCCAACGACGTCACTCGACCAGTAAAGGCGCATTTGGCGCGAAGACAAACCCGCCGCCATTGACTTGCCAGAGGTCTCGGACCGGCATGCAAGAGTTAGCGCAGCAGGCAAGCCACGAACAACGTCGGCGGCAAAGCTCGGGCCCGAGAGAACCGCGAGCAAAGCCTGCGGCAAGACTTCGCCTGCAACCTCACCCATCAGTTTGCCCGACGCCTGCTCAATGCCCTTCGCGCAAATGACGACCGGCTGGTCCGGCGTTAAATCGCGCCCAAATTCATTGGCCACGGATCTCAGATGTTGAGCTGGTACGACGAGGAGGATGACATCGGCCCGCGCCGCATCGCGCAAGTTCGCTGTCGCGCGCACACCTGGATCGAGTGGCACGCCCGGAAGGAATGTGCGGTTGACGTGACGCTCGTTGATATCGGCGGCGACGTCAGCTTCGCGCGCCCAAATGGTCACGGACTTCCCGCTCTGGCTCAGCGTCTGAGCGAGTGCAGTGCCCCAGGCACCCGCGCCTACAATGCTAACGTTCTCAATCTTCAAAATGAGCCCTCATGGCGTGAATGACAGGAATATTAACACGACTGACATGGCATGGCTGCGGCCACAAATTCGCATCGAGCCGTCTCGTCTCCTCAGGCCTTGACACCAGCACCAACAGCAGGCGCCGCATCCGGATCGAGCGGCCAGCGTGGCTTGACGGGTGCGTCCAGCGCATCCGTCAAATCCAGCGCCAAACGCTCAGCACCCGCCCATGCGATCATCGCGGCATTATCAGTGCATAGCGATGCTGGGGGAGCATAAAATGTAAATCCGTGCTTTGCGCATACCGCAAGCAATGCCGCTTTCAGCGCTGCGTTCGCGGCGACGCCCCCGGCAACTACGAACTGCCTGTTAGTCCCCGGTAATGTGGCCTGTGCCAACTCCATCGCTTTGCCAACGCGATCCGAAACGCAATCCGTCACAGCAGCCTGAAACCCAGCGCAAAGGTCGGCAACGTCAGTATCGGACAGCGGCTCTGCCGCCTTGGCCGCATGGCGCACAGCCGTCTTGAGACCGGCAAAGGAAAAATGCGGATCTGCCCGTCCGAGCATTGGCCGTGGCAGCTTGAAGCGTTTGACGTCCCCGGTCGCGGCCGCGCGCTCAACGTGCGGACCGCCCGGCATCGGCAGTCCTAAAAGTTTGGCGGTCTTGTCGAAGGCTTCGCCGAGCGCATCGTCGATCGTGGTTGCCAGCCGCTGGTAAGCGCCGACGCCCTCGACCAACAGGAGTTGCGTATGCCCGCCAGAGACGAGCAGCATAAGGTAAGGCGGTTTCACACCATCGGTCAGCCCGCATGTCAGAGCGTGAGCTTCCAGGTGATTGATCGCTTGAAAGGGTCTCCCGATGGCAAGTGCGAGCGCTTTGCCTGTGACGGCCCCGACAATCAGGCCGCCGATAAGCCCTGGTCCAGAGGCAGCTGCAACCGCGTCGATATCGCTGAACGTCATCGCCGCCTCAAGCATAGCCTGGCGGATGATGTCATCGAGACAATCGATGTGGGCCCTGGCCGCAATCTCGGGCACGACCCCGCCGTAAATCTTGTGCGCGTCAAACTGAGAGCGCACGACATTAGAGGCAATGCGCCCGGTCCCATCGCTGTTGCGCACCACGACAGCTGCGGCCGTTTCGTCGCAGCTCGTCTCGATACCAAGCACCACTTGGAACTGGCCAGATTTTTGACGTACTGAAACCATCTCTTTAACTGTCAATCCCGGCTGAGCCTGTCTAGCGTGCACCTTGGGTTTAGCATTGGTTTGCCTGGGCCCGGCGATATCGCATAGAAGAGGCGACTGGCTAATTGGAACCCCACGCCTATACCCATAGCGCGCCCCAATGGGCCTGCCACCTGGAGATATGCTGTTGCAAGCCGTTGCGACGATACGCATTGGAACGCGAGGCTCGCCTTTGGCGCTGGCCCAGGCCCACGAGGTCCGTGAACGGCTGTGCGAAGCCCATGGCCTTTCGCCCCAATCGATCACCATAACCGTCATCAAGACGACGGGCGATCAGATTCTCGATCGTCCGCTCGCCGATATCGGCGGCAAGGGGCTCTTCACCAAGGAAATCGAAGACGCACTCCTGACACACGAGATCGACATCGCCGTCCATTCGATGAAGGACATGCAGACGGCATTGCCCGAGGGGCTGATACTGGGCGCCGCCCTGCCGCGTGAAGATGTGCGCGACGCGTTCGTCTCGCTTCAATATTCGTCGCTTGACGCCGTACCGTCCGGTTCAACCATTGGCACCTCATCCCTGCGCCGGCAGGCACAAATTCTGCACAAGCGTCCCGACCTCAAAGTCATTGGTTTTCGCGGCAATGTGCAAACGCGCCTGAAAAAACTCCAAGAGGGCGTGGCCGTCGCGACCATCCTGGCCGTTGCCGGTCTGAAGCGACTTTACCTTGAAAATCGCATCACCGCCGCAATTCCGGTTCAAGACATGCTCCCCGCCGTCGCCCAGGGTGCTATCGGCATCGAAATACGCGCGGACGATGTGGCGGCTGCCATGGCCATCCAGCCACTCAACGATCCCGCGACCTCTTTTGCTATTGCCGCAGAACGCGCGTTTTTGGCACGCCTCGAAGGATCGTGCCGTACGCCCATCGCAGGGCTTGCAGAAGTCAAAGGCGGCGTGCTGTCGTTCCGGGGACAGGTGCTCTCGCCGGACGGCAAGATTTCCTACACCGCACAGGGCTCGAACGCGACGCAATACGCGGTTGCAATCGGCATAGCCGCAGCGAACGACATCCTGAACAAAGCCGACCCCACCGTTATCGCCAGGATCCACAGCTGATGCATGTTCTTATAACGCGCCCTGAACCCGAAGCCTGGCTAACCAAATCTCAGCTTGAAAAGATCGGGCTTCAAGTCACGAGTGCTCCCCTGCTCACGATTGCGTTCAACGACATCTCGTCAGATGCTTTCGACGGTGCTTCAGGCGTGATAGCAACCAGCAAAAATGCTCTTCGCGCTTTGGCGCTCTCCGGCCTTATCGACAAAGTGCAACCGCTCCAGGTCTACGCGGTTGGCGAAGAGACGGCCGCTTTTGCCGAGGACTTGAAGCTCAGAAACATTACGGCTGGACGAGGTACTGCCGGGGATCTGGTGCCCGTGATCGCGGAACGCCACGCCGGGCGGCCGGGGCCGCTGATCCATCTCGCTGGCGATTACCTGGCCTTCGACCTTGCCGGTGCTCTCGCCGAGAAAAATATAAAAGTTTCCATTTTAACCGTATACCGCTCTATTGCCGCAGAACGGCTGCCCCCGGGCGTGATCGGGTCCCTGAAGTCTGGCCAGATTAACGCGGTCACGCTAATGTCGCCCCGAACCGCCCAGATTTGGGGGGATCTCACCGAAAAGCATGGACTTCAGAATGGATTAAACAAGATAATCCATGTCTGTCTGTCAGATGCGGTGGCAGCGCAACTGCCGCCCAATCCTCAACGGAGAACCGAAATAGCTGTTCAGCCGAAAGGGCAAGAAATGCTTGCACTTATCGGTGATCTGGCGGCACAATTCGGCCAAGAGTAGAATGCAAGGGACAAAGGCTTGTCCAGGTGCTGAAGCGCCGGCAAAAGCGATCGGCATCTCCCCCGCCGGTTTGTCGAAACACAGTACGGAGGCGTTCAGCTCCATGACCGACGCAAAAAACGATCCCGCGCAGCCAAAACGGCCCTATGCGACGCTGGACTTGAAGGCGACTGAAATCAAAGTCACGCCGATTGGTGAGAAGGTGCCGCCAACAGCCAGTGCGGCTTCAGGCGCTGCTGGGAGCTCCTCGACCCCCACACCGGCACCAGCCTCGACCTATGCGGCTTTCCAGGCGTCCGGATTCCCGCCTGCGGTGGCCGCAAAAAAGGATACCGGCGCAGCGAAGCCAAGCGCGGCGGCGTCTGCAGGCACAAGCGCGCCCACTGGGGCCACGAGCAGCGCGGCCAGTAGTACAGCGACCCCAACCGCGAAGCCAGCCGCAGCGGCTCCCTCCACGCCATCCGCCACCCAACAACAGACCGTTGTCGTCAAGAAGCGCGGCGGTTTCTTCTCCCATCTCGCAGCCAGCATCATTGGCGGCGTTGTTGCATTGGCTGGCGCAGACTGGGCCATCCCGCAGCTCCAACAGCTCGGTCTCCAGCAATATCTGCCGCAACTCGGCGCTTCACGCGGCGCAGACGACCAGCGCATGGCCAAGCTTGAAAAGCAGTTGGCTGCGGGCGACCTCAGCACTCAATTAAAGAATGCGGAAGCGCGGCTTGCAGCGCTCGAAAAAACCGCTGACGCCATACCCGGCATCGCTCAATCGCAATCGCGTCTGGTTGCTGAAACAAAGGCTGCACTTGCTTCCGCCGCGAGCGACGCTGGCGCACCCGACCAAATCGAACGCCTGACCAAGGTCGAGGACAAACTCAAGGCCTTGACTGACGCTGGCGCCAACGATCCAGCGGCAGGCCGTCTCGAACAACTTGCAGCCTTGACTGGCAAAGTCGCTGATCTTGAAACCAGCATGGCCACGCAGTTGACCGCGCTGCGCAAGAGTGTGGCGGGCGATGTTGAAGCCCGTATCATTGCGGCGACAGAAGCCAGCGAAGCCGCAAAATCCGGTACCCAGCGCATTGATCGTGAACTCGCCGGAATAAAGACCGACTCCGCGCGCTTGAACGAACGCCTTGAAACCGCAAAAGTCGAGGGCGACCGCGCTGTTGAAAACCTGAAACAGGCACAGCAGGAATCGGCGGCGCTCAAGGCTGCTCTGGAATCTCTGAGAACCAGCGTTGCGAAACCATCAGACGTAACCACTGCCGTCGAACCTGTTACCCAAAAGCTGGTGACGCTTGAGGCTAACTTGCAGACAGTTCTCAAGTCCGAAGAAGACCGCCGCTCGAACGCGGAGCGCATTGTCCTTTCACTTGAGCTGCAAAACCTGAAGCGCGCCCTCGATCGCGGCCAAAAGTATGGTCCCGAGCTCGCCGAAGTACAAAAAGCAGCAAACGGGAAACTCGATCTTGCCGTGCTCGAAAAATTTAAGGAACAAGGCGTGCCGACGCTTCCAGACCTCGCGCGCGATTACCGGGCAACTGCCAATTCTCTGATTGATGCAGACGCGGATTCCGCCGAAGGCTCGGTCGTCGACCGGCTAATTGCCGGTGCAAAATCCGTGGTGCGTGTGCGCAAAGTCAGCCACAAAGCCGACGACAAGAGCGCTGAAGCCATCGCTGGCCGGATGGAAATCGCCCTGAAAGAAGGTCGCCTTTCCGACGTCATCGAAGAGGCAAAGGCGCTCTCGCCGAAAGCCAAAGACGCAGCCTCGCGCTTCCTTGAAAAAGTAGCCGCGCGGGCCAGTGTCGATAGTTCCGTCGCTCAAATCGAAACCAAATTGAAGTCGTCACTCAGCGGCTCGGCCTCTGAACCGGCGAAGTCTCAGAACTAACCAAAACTCAAGGGTGCGCGCCATGCTGCGTCTCGTCATATATCTCGTTTCGGTCGCGCTGATCGCCACAGGATTGGCCTGGCTGGCAGACCGGCCGGGCACGCTTCACATGGTTTGGCAAGGCTACGACCTAGAAACGAGCGTGTTCAGGGCCACTGTCATTCTTGCGGCGGCCGTGGCGACAGCTATTTTTGCGTGGTCGGTACTGCGCACTCTTTGGAACAGTCCCGCCGCGCTTGGTCAGCGCATCGTGCGCAAACGTCAAAAGCGTGGCCTTGACGCGCTCTCGAGCGGCATGATCGCGGTTGGTGCTGGCGACAAGTCACTCGCCACCCGCTACGCCCTGCAGGCGCGCAAGTCATTGCCGCATGAGCCACTTACGCATCTCTTGCGGGCCCAGGCCGCGCAACTTTCAGGTGATCGGGCAACGGCGCGGCGCATCTTTGAATCCATGTTGGCAGCGCCCGAAACAGAGCAACTTGGCCTGCGCGGCCTGTTCCTGGAAGCCGAACGCGAAGGCGCATCGGAAGCCGCGCGCCAGTTCGCCGACAAGGCCTTGCGCTCCAACCCCAAGCTCGCATGGTCATCGGACGCGCTGTTCGATCTACAATGCAAGCAGAAGGATTGGGCCGGCGCGCTTGACACACTTGCAATGGGCAAACGCAACGGACTTGTCGAAAAAACGCCAGCCGATCGCCGCCGCGCTGTGCTACTTGCTGCGCAAGCACAGGATGCAGAAGACAATGACGCCGATAAAGCGTTGAACCTCGCACTCGAATCCAATGGTCTCGCACCCGACTTGGTGCCCGCGGCCGCCGTTGCATCACGCATCTTGGCAGCTCGCGGCAACACCGGCAAAGCAGCAAAGATCGTGCAGAAGGCTTGGTCTCGCGCGCCGCACCCCGATCTTGCCATGGCTTACGCATACGCACGCATTGGCGACAGCCCGCGCGATCGTCTTGATCGCATTAAACAGCTGGCCGCACTCAATCCCCACTCGATCGAGAGTCCGATTGCCGTCGCGACAACGGCAATCGAAGCACGCCTCTACAATGACGCGCGCGACGCCTTGCAGCCCCTGCTCGACAACCGCCTGACACAGCGTGTCGCAACGCTCATGGCGCGCGTGGAGGCCGGAGAAAACGGCGACAAGGGCCGGGTGCGCGAATGGCTCGCGCGCGCCGTCAATGCTGCGCGCGACCCGGCCTGGACAGCTGATGGCGTGATCTCGGATCGGTGGGAGCCAGTTTCTCCGGTCACCGGCGCGTTCGATGCCTTCCAGTGGCGTGTGCCGGTCGAATCACTCGAATCGGGCGCCTCGAGCATTCTTGGGGAACGGCTGGAAGAATTGCTTGCGATCAGCGCGCCGCCACCCGCCGCACAGGCCAGTGCGAGCGCTGCACCGGCTCGGCCCCGAGCAAATCAGGTTTCCGTACCAAGGCCAGACGAGGTCGTAGACGCTGAAGCTGTGACGGTCCTCCCCGCAGCCCCATCCATGGCGGTAACGGTCCCAAGGCCAGCAGAACGGCCTTTAACCGCGAAGAACGCGCCCGAGCCGCGCGTTGCGGAAGTTACCGTCGTTAAGCCGGCCCCAGACAAGCTAGAGAAACCTGCGGTCACGCCTGCCAAAATCCAAGGGCCAGCGCCCGCTGCTAAAGCCGCTTTAAAGCCAGATGCCAAGATCTTCGTCGCACCTCGCGCACCCGATGATCCGGGCCCTGAAGAGGCAGAGGCCACGGACAACGACACTTTCCCCAAGCGCGTTTTCCGGGCTGTGAATTAAGGGGAGGCTGCCGTTTTATCCTGTTTGGCGGCACCACTCATGCGGATGATATAGACCAAAAAAAAAGCGAGGCACATGTGCCTCGCTTTTTCACTGTTCTGAGGGTTTGAGGTCTCGCGCCGGCGTATCACCGGCGCAAGAGGATTCATGCTTGATCGTTCAGCGCAGCGTCGAAGATCTCGACGGCCAAACGCTGCAAGGGGCCGCTGAAAGGCAGCCACGTACATGCACTCAGAAACGCAGACGCGCTCTGTAGTGCGCGTGCGTCAGCGATTGCCCATGGCGTCGGAGATATCAGTGAAAGTACCCTGCAGCTCGGTGCGAAGGGTCGTCAGGACTAGGATGATGCCGACGGAAATCATTGCGGCCATGAGGCCATATTCGATCGCGGTTGCGCCGTCTTCGTTCGAGAGGAATTTCGAGATCATGTGTGGGGCTCCGTTGCTAGACTAGATATTCCAGCGCCGTGCACGAAGCGTGCCGACGCCGAACCAGCCCGCAAATATGAACGCCGCGTTAAAACGTGTACCCGCCCGATACAAATCGGGCCCTTGGCGCCCCTGCAAAGTGGAGGCCCAAAAAAAAACGAGGCACCCGAAGGTGCCTCGTTTCAATTTGCATCAAACCGGCCGGTTCTACAGTTCGCCCTTCGCCATCATGTCACGGATCGAAGCGGCCTGGCGCAATGCCAGCGACACGATCGTCAGCGTTGGGTTTTCGGTGGCACCGGTCGTGAACTGGCTTCCATCCGAAACGAACAGGTTCTTGATGTCGTGAGTCTGGCCGAACTTGTTGACGACGCCGTCCTTCGCGTTCGCGCTCATGCGGTTGGTACCGAGGTTGTGCGTGGAAGGATAAGGAGGCGTCGGGAACGTGCGCGTCGCACCGACGGCTTCGTAAACGGCCGCGCCTTGCTTGTAGGCGTGGTTGCGCATGGCGATGTCGTTCGGGTGGTCGTCGAAGTGCACGTTCGGGGTTGGCATCCCGTGCTTGTCTTTCTTGTCTTTGTTGACGGTGATGCGGTTCTTTTCTTGCGGCATGTCTTCGCCGACGATCCACATACCAGCCATATTGTTGAAGCCGTCCATGCCAGCGGCAAAGTCACGGCCCCAGCCACCCGGATCGAGGAAGGCTGCCATGAACGGCAAACCAATCGACAGGGTTTCGAGTTCGTAACCGCCCGCGAAGCCGCGTTTGGTATCATGGCGGGCTTCGTCAGAGATTATGCCGGCCATGGTTGTACCACGCCACATCTTCACAGGCTTTTCGAAGATGCCATACACGGAGCCCGTGGTGTGACGCATATAGTTCTTGCCGACCATGCCAGACGAGTTGGCGAGGCCGTCGGGGTACTTGCTCGAAGCCGAGTTGAGCAATAGACGCGGGCTTTCGATCGAGTTGCCAGCGACGCAGACGGCACGTGCCTTCTGACGCTGCTCTTTGCCTTCTTTGTCGAAGTACACGACGCCCGTCACCTTGCCTTTGTCATCGTGCTCAATGCGCGTGACGTGGCAGTTCGGACGAACTTCGAGCTTGCCGGTCTTTTCGCCTTTTGGAATTTCGGCGTAAAGCGTCGACCATTTTGCGCCTGATTTGCAGCCCTGGAAGCAGAAACCAATCTGCTGACAAGCGCCACGGCCGTCCCGCGGTGCCGAGTTAATCGACATGCGGCCAGTGTGGCATTCCTTGTAGCCGAGCTTGTCGGCACCGGCCTTCATTATCTTGAAGTTATTGTTGCCGGGTAAGCCTTCGATGCCGTTGGTGCGCGTCGTGCCCATACGATCTTCGGCTTTGGCGTACCACGGTTCCATTTCCTTGCCGTCGATCGGCCAGTCGAGCAGGTTCGCGCCAGCGATTTCGCCGTACGTCGTTTTGGCTTTCCACTCATGGTCCTGGAAGCGCAGCGAAGCGCCAGCCCAGTGGATGGTCGAACCGCCGACAGACTTCACGATCCAGGCGGGAAGGCCTGCAAAGTCTTTGGCGACGCGCCAGTTGCCAGATGTCGAACGTTCGTCGAGCCAGGCGAGCTGACCGAAGCTCGGCCATTCGTCGTTGACGAAGTCTTCGATTGAGTGGCGTGCGCCCGCTTCGAGAATGACGGTATCGACGCCGAGGATCGCAAGTTCAGAACCAACAGTTCCGCCGCCGGCTCCAGAGCCGATGACTACAACAACCGAACCGTCGTCTTGTTTATAAGGTGCCGGCATGGGCATTCCTCCAGAAATTTTGTGTTCTTAGTGGTGAAGCTCTTAGAGCCAATCGATATCGTCGAAGCCGCGCTTGATGTAGCCGCCTTTTGAAGCCGACTCACCTTCGTAGCCAAAGATCGGCCAGACTTCTTTCTGGTTGTAGAGCGACACAACGAGGTCGCCGCGTACAGCTTGGAAGAAGCCGTCCTTCTCGATGCCGCGAAGCAGCGCCACGCGCTGGTGTTCCCAGCCAACGTCAGCGTAGCCAACGCCGTGGGCTTTTTTGGCAGCTGCATCGAGAGCGGCAACGCCGTCCTCAAGCTGCTTCTTCAACGGTGCACCTTCGGTCGATTTGTCGTCCATGCCTTTGACGGCGGCGGCGTAATATTTATCGGCGAGGCGATCGTGCGGATAAACATCGCGCGACATTTTGATGAGAGTGCGAACTGTCTCTGGCTTCAGGTTCTTGGCTTCAAGTGCCCATGACTCCGACGGGCACATCACCGCAGTGCTAGTCACGACGAGTGCTGCTGCCCCCGTTGTTTGAAGGAACGACCTGCGGTCGACCTTCGGCGTTCTATCAATCAAGTTCATTGCCGTTTCCTCCTACGTTTTTTGTTATTCTGCAGTTGTCCAGTCATTGTCGGCCGACACTGTTGCGTTTGCATAGTTACGTTTTCATAGAACATTCAAGAAAGGCCGTTATTTATTTTCCGGGGCGGCGGCACCTCCGGCTAAACTTTTGAGATAGGCGACGATGAGTTGCCTTTTTGCGGCGTCCGGCTGTGAGTAAGGCATGCTGGATCCTGGAACGAACTCTGCCGCATTCGTGATCCACTTGTCGAGCGTCTCTTCATTCCAAACCAATCCGCCGGCCCCGGCTTTTTTCATCGCTTCGGTGAAGGCTGGGAATTCTGCGAGCGTACCAGCCGTGCGCCCGAAAGCAGTCGACAGGTTTGGGCCCTGCCGGATCTCAGCTTTCGGCTCGGCGGTGTGGCACACCCCGCAACTGTTCAAAAACTGCTTTGACGCTGCCGCTAAATCGACGGCTTCTTCTGCTCGTGCCAATCCCAACGCCGTCAGTGAACTCACAAGCGCGATGCCCAGCGTCAATTTCAACGTCGCCAAGCGACTAGTGCTCAATGTTCCCTCCATACGAACCAAAATGCGCCCCGAATACGCTATGTGGCGTTGGCTTTCGAAAGGTAGTATTTCCGTACTACATCGATGAATTGAGCCTAGTAGCAAAGTTTTTGACGACGTCTCGAAAGCGGCAAGCCGAGTGCAATCATTCGGCAGCGATTAGGCCGCCTGCCGCCAGTTTGCGCGGTTTTTCACGCAACAGCACCTGAGCATCCGGGCGGCCGCGAATCTCCGAAACGTACGTCAGGCACGCACATCGCAACAGCGAAGTGAAATTGTGTGCGTCGCCCGAGAGCAAAAGTACTTCATCGTGCAACTCTGTGAGAAAGCGCCCAAGGGGCAATTTGCGCTCAGCGGCGATTTCCTCAAGGATGTCCCAAAACGCTGCCTCGAGTTTTATGCTGGTCGCGTGGCCGCCTAAGCGGACAGATCGGGTCTGATAAGCGAACGATTGAGCTGGCTGGCTGGACAGAATCCGGCACATAAGCACCTCCAAAGATCAATGACACTCAGAGTATACGACCAAAACAGGATCGCAATCCAACTTTTTGCTTTTTTGGAGGATGCTGTAGTGGGCTATCCGGCACAAATGGAGATTCGCGTTTTCGGAACTTTCAAATATTGCGATGCAGCAATGCCAGTGTCTATGGCTCGTGGCTAGCGTAAGCACCGCGGGCACCGGAATGCGCGCCTCGAAGTTAATGGAAAAAAAGAGATTGAGCGTGCCCGATACGAGCGAGCCTAAGCGGATGGCGCAAAAAATACGCGGCCGCGCTTCGGATCAAGCTCAATGAGCCTGAGGAGCGCGGCCGCGATGGGTGTCCCAGATACGCAAAACTTCATTCCGGGTGTCCTCAGTCACTTAAACTGAAAATGATTGCCACAAAGCAAACGAAAGCAACGTGGTCTGCTCTTTATTCCCGGAGTTTGTTAGGCGTTGACAGAAGCCACGCCACGAGCGGCACAGAAACCGGGTGCGGCAGCAGTCTCAACGCAACAAACGCCAAGCGATTAATAATTCCGGGAACAATGACGCGCTGCCCGAGTCTGAAGTTCCGGTAGGCCGTGCGTGCCACCTGTTCCGGTGTCTGAGCTGGAATTGCCCAGCGGTAGCGTGCGCCCTCGGCCCCCATATCCTGGTGAAAACTCGTATCGACGGGCCCAGGCACGAGAACGGCAATGCGCACCCCTCCACCGGACGTTTCGGCGGCAATCGCTTCCGTCAGCGACACGACATAGGCTTTGCTCGCGTAGTAAGCGGCTTGATAGGGGCCGGGTACGCCGCCGCCGAGCGACGCGACATTGAGAATTCCGCCGCGCC
>JAYSVT010000123.1:0-2117 GCA_043718455.1 Hyphomicrobium sp. | reverse complement strand
TGAATCGTTTTCGCCGCTGGAAGCTTGAATCAACAAGGATTGCGATCTTGCTTCTAACGGTGGCATCCGCGTGGTGCGTGACGATGCGAAAGTGCCATCTCGCCGACTGGCAGTTCATTCCAGTTTACCTCGGAGATGCATGGAACTACGCGGCTTGGGCAAAAGCGGCCGGCGAGGGTCAGTTCCTGCCTTTCATGCCCAAGTTCAATCGTTATCTGAACGCCCCTTTTGGCGCGTCTTGGAACGATTTCCCGAGCACCGAGGACATTCTGTGGGCGGCGACCGGACTAGGAACCCGGCTTTTCGGATTATTCCCAGCCCTGAACCTGTTTTACCTGCTGGCCTGCCTGCTGGCTGCCACATCGTTCTATCTGACCGGCCGCTATTTACGGTATCGCTGGGAATGGTGCGTGGCAGGTGCGCTGGCATTCGGCCTGTCGCCTTACGCGCTGACAAGGAGCATCCACCATCTGGCACTGACCTATTACTGGCACATTCCATTGTGCCTCCTCGTAACATGGTGGGCCGCTTCCAGGACAGGGTTGCTTTTTTGGGGACGGCGTTACTGGGTCGCGATCGGTGTGGCGGTGATCACCGGCTGGCAGAACCCGTATTACACCAGCTGGTTTTTGCAGTTGTTGGGGCTTGGTGCGACGGCCCACGCGATTCGATTGAAGAGTTGGAAGGGCCTGTTGCCTCCGGCCACCATCGCCGCGGCCACCCTGCTGGCTTTCTTGTCGGCCAATCTGGACACCTTGCTCTACGAAGCGCACGCCGGCCCCAATTCCGGGGCAGTTGGCAGAACCTATGCACATTTGGAAATGTTTGCGCTGCGCCCTGTCGAACTTTTTCTCCCCGTTTCCCACCGCTCCCCCACGCTGACGGAGTTTACGAAGAAATACAAATCGGACCTCGCCATGCCAATCAACGAGCCCAGCTATCTCGGCATGCTCGGCGCGGCGGGATTTCTAGCCATGTGTGGACAAATGATCTTGAGCCTGATGCGACAGAGCGGACGTCCTGATGGACGGGCCCTGCAGGCGCTATGGCTGACGGGTCACAGTATCGTCGGAGGCGTAAACGGCATCCTCGGCGTAGCAGGCTTGCTCTTGTTCCGAGGGCAAAACCGTGTGTCGATCTTTCTGATGGCGTTGGCGCTCTTTTTCGTGATTCAGAGGCTGTCGCGGCTGTCGGTGCGCTGGCCGCGCCCCCTGAGCGCTGCCGGAGCGCTGCTGCTCAGCATCGTGGTCGTGTGGGACCAATGGCCTTATATTTTGCATGATTATATTTTCGACGCGACTCGTGAGGTGATGGAATCCGACCGGGCATTTGCGCGACGGATGGAAAAGGAACTGCCGCCCGGAGGCATGGTCTTCCAACTGCCAGTGCTTCCATATCCCGAAGCAGGCGAACTGGATTATGAGCATTTCCGCCCCTACCTCTTTACCAAATCACTTCGTTACACCTATGGGACCATCAGGGGACGAGGCGATGAAGATTGGCAACGCCGCATTGCGGCCATGAGTCCTGTTGAACAGATTGCCACCCTGGAGAAATATGGGTTCGCCGCAATCTGCACCGTCCGGCGTGCATTTCCCGGCAATGGGCGCGAACTGGAGGAGGCGTTCCGCGCGGAAGGCAGACAAATTATCGTCAGCCGTCATCACGATCTGAGTTGCGTTGTGCTTCGTCCCGCCGCGAAGCCTGAGCTACCGGACCGAACTCCTCCGACGCCGTAATGCGTCACACGGGCCAGCCTGGTACCTCAGCGAGTGGTTTTTGGACGTCGCTCTGCAAATCCAAAACAGTGCATTCGCCAATCAACGCCTGCGCGGCCGAATAATTGAGGTAGGTGAGTTGTAGTGCCGTGTTCCGCGCCTCGCGAAACCGGCTCGGCTGGAAGACTTCGTCAGGGCGGCGGGCCGGCAATCGACCAGCCACATCTTTGCGCACAAAGAAAGCATTGTTCCCCGCCGTATTCACCCCTGCAAGTTGATACCCCTTGGTCTCACCAAGACGGGCGAGGGCAGCCAGCGAGGCTCCAAAGAACAACCAGCTGACGTGAGCATTGCTACGCGAAAAGGCTGCATCATAGGGCACGGTCACCTCCGCAGTGG
>JAYSVT010000122.1:0-2119 GCA_043718455.1 Hyphomicrobium sp. | reverse complement strand
CGCCCACGGCATCACCCATTCGGAATACCGCGAACGGCACCGTGTTCAGCGTCGCCGTGTTCAGCTTGACGGTGTTCAGCGTGCAAGATTTAGTTGGTCACCCAGGATCGACGCGGATCCCGAGCGGGCCGGGACCGTTGAACAGCCGCATAACGTCCTGACAAAAGCGGAAAAACATGGCGCTCCCTACGGGAGTCGAACCCGTCTTTTCAGAATGAAAATCTGACGTCCTAACCGATAGACGAAGGGAGCGCAGCGCCCGTAAAACGAGACGCGGGTTTCGTATAGGCAGCTTTGCCGGACCTGGCAAGCATGTGCGGGCAAAACCCCATGCGACAGGGTGCCTAAATGCAATTTATCGAGGGTTTTACGCGCAACGGCGGGGATCGGCCGCGTCATCAATGGCCAACTCGATCTTTTCCCGGCCGCCCCACGTGTCCCGGCGCAATTGTCCGGCCAAGTGAAGCGGCATGCCGCCCGCGCCCATCAGCATATCGCCGAGCGGCTGGCCCACGGCCCGGAAAGCGATAGCCTCAAGCCGTCCGCCGTCGCCCGCTTCAAGGACCACGCGGATATGGGCGTCACCGACAATTTTGGCGAACTTGATTCTGTGCGCGGGGAAGACAAAGCGCGGCTGAGGGTTGCCTTGCCCATAGGGGCCTGCGCGATCTATGAGGTTCATCAGCTCTGCGTTGGCGCCGGAGGCCACAAGAGCCGCATCGATCTCAAGACTGGCGGCGGCGCGAAAGGCTGCAGCGTCTGCCTTGAGAGATGTCGCGAAGAAGGCTTGCAACGCGGCAAGCTTGTCACGCTTCACGGTCAAGCCCGCCGCCATGGCGTGCCCGCCGCCTTTGACCAGAAGTCCAGCTGCAACGGCAGCTCTGACAGCGGCGCCAAGATCGACACCCGCAACAGATCGCAATGAGCCCGTGCCTTCGCCCGAGGTGCCGTCGCCCGATTTTTCCCATGCGATGACGCAAGAGGGGCGCGCGAAACGCTCGGTTAAGCGGCTTGCGACGAGGCCGACGATGCCCTTGTGCCAGGTCTCTGATCCGACCAAGACGATTGCGCTCTCAGGCTCGGTCATGATCTGCGCTTCGCCAAGTCCCATGGCTTCTTCAAGCATGAGCGTCTCGATGGCTTTACGTTCTTTGTTCAGCCGGTCGAGCAATTCGGCGATGCGCTGTGCTTCGATCGGATCTTCCGTCGAGAGCAGCTTGGCGCCAAGGCCTGCGTCGCCAATGCGCCCGCCGGCATTGATGCGGGGGCCAAGAATAAAGCCCAAATGATAGGGCGTCGGCGCTTGTGACAGGGCCGCCGCATCCGCGAGCGCGCGCAAGCCTGTATTCTCGCGCGCGTGCATAACCGTCAGGCCTTTTTTGACGTAGGCGCGATTTAATCCCGTGAGGGGCACGACGTCGGCAACGGTTGCGAGTGCCACGATATCGAGCAGGCTCAAGAGATCGGGTTCACGCTTGGCGTCTGAATAGTGTTTTCGTTTGCGTAGTTCGCGCGTGACAGCGACGAGCACTAGGAACACCACGCCCGCGGCGCACAACGTGCCTTGTCCTGAAACATCGTCCTGGCGGTTTGGATTAACGACGGCGTGGACATCGGGAAGTTTTTCGTCGGCTTGGTGGTGGTCGATGACGAGGCAATCGGTTTTCAGTTTCTTGGCCACGGCGAGCGGCTCGAAACTCGTGGTGCCGCAGTCGACCGTCACGATCAGTTTCGCGCCTTCCTTGACGAGCTGTTCGATGGCCGTGGCGTTGGGGCCATAGCCTTCGAAGATGCGGTCTGGGATGTAGATGCGCGATGAAGTTTCGTGCGCGCTCAAAAATCGCGCCAGCAACGCGGATGAGGCGGCGCCGTCAACGTCGTAGTCGCCAAAGATGGCGACAGGTTCGCGCCGCTCGATGGCGTCCGCGATACGGGCGGCGGCCTTGTCCATGTCGCGGAGCGCGCTTGGGTCGGGCATCAAGGCTTTGAGCGTCGGATCGAGATCGACAGCCACGCTCTCGAGCGTTGATCCGCGCGCCGCCAGTACACGGCCCATCAACTCGGGTAGCCCGTGGCGCTGGCTGATGGCGGTTGCGCGGGCCCGCGTCTCGGGCGTCAG
>JAYSVT010000121.1:0-6077 GCA_043718455.1 Hyphomicrobium sp. | reverse complement strand
GCAGCTTTCCAGCGTATTCGACCTTGATGTCTTGGTTCAAAGATGCCGGCATCTGATCCATCACCACCAGATTGATTGCGCGTTCGTGCATATTCTTGGCTGTTACGCGATAGCTGCGCAGATCCGTCCGGGACGTTGAAATCAGGCCCGTCTCGCCGCGCTTCTCTTCAATAATCGCATGGCGCACTTTGACTTGATCGTCGAGGCCGAAGCCAAGATCATGTTCCTCGCCCGGCGAAAGTAGCGGCAGGATGCTCGTCCCAACGAAAGTCCCGTCGCGAAAGAGATAGACTTGGCCCGGAAGCAGCGGCGTGCCTTTCGCAAGCGTCAGCTTCGCGTAGAGATAGGCTTTGGGATCCACCTTGGGAACGGTCCGGCAAAACAGCGCGGGCTCAATCTGCTCGCTCGCGAGTACAACGCGTTTGGCTTCTCCCGTGCCCGCAACCACGACGCGTCCGGGGACAGCAAACATCGCCTCGAATGGTGCGATCGTGACAGCGGCTTGGCGTTCTTCGATTGGCTCGGGCGGGGGCGGCGCAGCAGCGGCGCCAGCGACGGGCGCCGCCAGGGCATCCTGAGCCGCTTCCGGCGCTGCTTGCTCGCGTGCCATATCCATTCGTTTCGCGCGCGGTGCGGCGGCCGTCGGAACCGGTTTGAATTCTTGTTCAAAATCGACGGTCATCGGCGACAAATCCGGCGCTGCGGCTCCAGCTGATGGACGCGCCGTCGATAACTGCATCGCAACACCATCCCAATTCTCTCCGGACTTCTGTGAGATGGACGCGCGCCGCACCAGATCGAGCTTCGATGGCGCGGTCTTGGTGCCTGTCTGCAAACGGGCATCATAAAGCGGAGTCCATCCGGCACTCGCGACTTGGTAGCGAATGGTCAAATCCGCTTCCAAGGGTGAAGCCGCTTCAACGTGAACCTTGACTTCCGTTTGATCGGTCTTAGCCGGAACCAAGCTCGATAGCTTATTCTCCACATCCTCGATTTTGTGATCCAAATCGCGGATTTTTGCTTGAGCTTCAATTTGGGCCCGGCTCGCGTCGGCCGTACCTTGTGAAATAATCGAGAGCACCCGTTGCCAGTCTTCGGCTCCTACGCCTTGACCTGCGCCAGGTGCTGGCCGGACAGGAAGCTGCGCCAAGTTACCGATCAATGTTTTCTGCGTTTCGGCAGCAAGAACTTGCGCTTCTATCCCGGTCTTCTGGTCACGCAGCGCTTCGATATCCTCTTCGAGCTTCTTGCGTTCGATATCCGCCGCCTGGGACTCCGCACGCGCCAGATACGTCCTGCGCATATCGACAGAACCGATATCGAGCTTTCCTGTGGCCTTGCCTTCAACCCGTATGGAACCCGGAACAGCACTCGCCGGTATATCGGTAATTGTAATCGTATGCTCGCCCTTCTCAAGTTTCACTTTGCCGGTGCGCGTCACTTCGGCGCCGGAGAGAAACACCGTCACGGAGTCGACCCGCGACGTAGCCGTCAAGTCCGCCGCTTGGCTGCTCACTGAGAAAAGAAGCAATGCAGTCGCAGTGAGAATGATACGCATGGCAGCTGAGCTTTCTTAGAGAATTGTGACTTGTGATATCAGCAAACGAAGCCGATGCAATTGAGACGGTTAGGATTTCGCATACCTTTGGACAATGACCGGTTTTTTATCGCTACATAAGCCCTTGACAGGGCGCCGGATTAACCACAGCGCTAAGAAGTCACGCTGATCTAGCGAACGTGACCTCGTCATAAGCCCAATCGAGCCAGTCTGTCAGACGCTTGAGATCGAGCGCCTCAATTGTCGCGCCGCACCAGATCCTGAGGCCCGCCGGCGCGCCGCGATAAGCGTTGATGTCGTAGGCCACGCCTTCGCGATCAAGCACATCGACTAAAGCTTGAACGAACTCCAACTTGTCGCTCTCGCTCCGAGAATCGTATTCAGCGTCTGCAAACCGCAAACAGAGGGACGTATTCGAGCGCGTCTTCGAGTCAGCCGCCAAAACATCAATCCACGGCGTGCGCTCAACCCAATCGTAGATGATGGCCGCATTGACGTCAGCCCGCGCGATCAAGGCCGGCAATCCGCCTATGTTCTCCACCCACGCCAGAGCATCCGCATAGTCTTCAACGCACAGCATGGATGGCGTGTTGATGGTCACGCCTTCGAAGGCGTCGCGCAATATGCCGTTTGGCCCCTTGAGGCGCAGAATCTTTGGAATAGGCCAGGAGGGCTGAAAGGTTTCGAGGCGTTCGAACGCGCGCGGCGACAGGATCAGCATGCCATGGGCTGCTTCGCCTCCCAGCACTTTCTGCCAAGAGAAACTCAAAACGTCTATTTTCGAAAGATCGATATCCTGGGCAAATATCGCCGAGGTTGCATCGCAGAATGTGAGGCCCTGCCGGTTCGCTGGAATCCAGTTGGCATCCGGCACACGCACGCCGCTGGTCGTGCCGTTCCACGTGAAGATCACGTCGCGCGAGAAGTCGGCCTTCGACAAATCCGGCAATTGTCCCCAATCGGCTTCGAACGTACGCAGATCGGCAAGCTTCAAGTGTTCGAGCGCATCTTTAAGCCAGATGCGGCCAAAAATTTCCCACGCGAAAATATCGACGCCGCGGGCCCCTAGCAGATTCCACATGGCCATCTCGAAAGCGCCGGTATCGGAACCTGCAACGATCGCGACTTCATAGCCGGGCGGCAGCGCCAGGATCTTCTTCGTCTTCTCGATCACAGCTTTGAGCCGCGCCTTACCTTCTGTTGAACGGTGCGAGCGGCCAACGTAAGCATCAGCCAGCGCCGCCGGCGTCCACCCAGGCCGCTTGCTGCATGGGCCCGACGAAAAGTTCGGATTTTCAGGTCTCACGGTCGGTTTGGCGTGGTGTGTCATGTCTCTCCAAGGCGGTGATGACCGATCCGCGATGCTGGTCCTAATGCCCACAGCTAAACGGCAAAGACCCCGGCTCTGCAGACCGCTCTTATTGCGGTCTTCCGGCCGGGGACGCGGGTGGAGGCGCCGAACCTGCGTCACAGCACCCGCATTCCCGGAAGCCGCGCCCGGCCGATGCAAATCCAAGCACACTTGCGCGGCGCGGCTATCCGGGACCTTTACCCGTCTCAATTTCATCTTGCATGCACTAGGCTGCGGCTTGTGCCCCGTCAAGCAACGCCGCTAAAGTCTAAGGGCGGACCTTGCAGCCCGCCCTCGCCAAAAGTCTCAATCCTATCCGGCCTAAACGGCGATGCAGCAGTTAGTTCACATTAAAGCGCAGGCCCGCACGGAATTGATGCACGTGCTGGTCGCCAATTTCGACGCGCGAAGTATCGCCGTTGATATCAATGGCGACATCACTTCCAGAGATGAAGAGATACCGGTATCCAAGATCCACGGCCGTCATTTCCGAAAGGTCATAGCTGACGCCCGCCATTGCAGCGTATGCGAGCGTGAACTTGTTGGCGCGGCCCCACGCAGTTTCAGGCGTCTGCGTTGCACTCGCACACGTAGGATCGAGGATGGTATCGCAAACCGTATATGTACTGTCGTGGCGGCGATTCAATTCGTTCCAGGCGAAACCAATGCCAGCGCCAATGTAAGGCGTGAAGCCGCGGTTCGAGAACAGGTCGTAATAGGCGTTGACCATCCAAACGGTGGCATCGATCTTCGTTTCATCGGTGACTTCGAAGTTGGTCGTATTCCCATTGGGACACCACCCGCCGCAAGTCGCAGCGTGTGTCGCCCACTGGTTGGTGCCAGCCAGCAGGACATCATCCTTGAAGCGCTTTTCGATGGTCGCATCGACGCGGAAGCCGTTGCTGAAATTGTAACCGGCACCGCCGCCGACTGTCGCGAACGTGCTGAAATCGCTGCTGAACCAAGCAGGCTGCGTGCCTAAGAAATCAGGACCTGAAGGACCACCGGGCCCACCAATACCGTTGTTTTCATCACCAATGTCTAGACCCGATTCAAGAAGGCTCGGCGTGTTGATACTGCCAATGCCGCCGTCGAAACGGAAATACCAGGCACCGCGATAGGTCTGAACCGGTACGGGCGCCGGCACCGCCACAGCCGCCCCTCCGCTCATATCCTTGAGACTGCCGGCCCCATCATTCCAATCGGCGGCCGATGCTGGTAGTGCCGCTGCAAGCGCAACCGAAATGCACGCGATCCTAACTTTCATAATCGTCGTTCCCTCGTCTCTTAGAGACCCGCAACAAAAGTCGCGGCACCCTGACCATGCTCAACTGTCTAATCGCCTGGCGTGAACCAGATCCCTGAGACGGCAAGACCATGGGCCTCCCTGAACGACGATCCTGGGCGCTCAAAAAAAATGCGAGCACCGTACGCGTACAAGGGAACAGGAAATCGAACGCGAAAAGCCTTTGGAGCAAACCGCTCTTTAGGCGTCTTGCGGAACGTGACAGCACCCGGCTGGGTGACACGCCACGTCCCGTTTGTCCTATCGGGACGGATCGCTCCGCCCCTGAAACTCGTCTTCATCACGGACTATGGCGCACAAGTTTTAAGGGAGACTTAAGCGGCGTACCGATTTGGCAAGCGCGTGCGTTTCAAGCGTTAACGGCAGATAAATTTTTGGGCGCGCGATCGATGCCGCGCGCCCGTTGAATGGCCCAAATACGAACTGATGAATTCTATGCAGCAGCCGCAGAGCGCACGGCATCGACGATATCGCCAACGACGCTTGTGACCATACCTTCGTCATCGCCTTCCGCCATCACGCGGATCACCGGTTCCGTGCCCGACGGGCGGATAACGAGACGTCCTCGATCCCCGAGCTTGACTTTGGCTGACTCGATGGCCTTGACCACGCGACTGTCTTCCAGTGGCTTGCCGCTGCCGTATCGCACGTTTTGCAGAATCTGCGGTAATCTCTCAAAGCGGCTGCACACCTCGGAAACCGGTTTTCCGGTCGAGATCACGCAGGCAAGAATTTGAAGCGCGGAAACCAGTCCATCGCCCGTCGTCGTGAAGTCCGACAACACGATATGGCCTGATTGTTCTCCGCCCACATTGTAGCCGTGTTTGCGCATGTGTTCGGTGACATAGCGGTCTCCGACCGGCGTTCGTGCCAGCGAAAGGCCGATGTCTTTGAGGTAACGTTCGAGCCCAAGGTTGCTCATGACGGTTGCAACGATGCCGCCGCCCGCAAGCTTTCCACTGCGGTGCCAGCTTTCGGCGATCACCGCCATCAGCTGATCACCGTCAACAATTTGACCCTTTTCGTCGATGATCACCACGCGGTCGGCGTCACCATCGAGCGCTATACCGATGTCGGCGCGCAACTCTTTGACTTTCTCAATCAAGGCTTCGGGCGCCGTTGACCCGCACTTGTGATTGATATTGCGGCCGTTTGGTTCAACGCCAATTTTGATCACTTCGGCGCCAAGTTCCCAGAGTGCTTCTGGCGCAACCTTGTAGGCAGCTCCGTTAGCGCAATCGATGACGATGCGCAGCCCATCGAGCCGCAGATTCTTGGGCAGGGTCCGTTTGGCGAATTCGATGTAGCGCTCTTGGGCGCTCTCAACCCGCGTCGCGCGGCCGATCTTATCGGGTGGTGCCAGCAGCGTGCTGCTATCAGAATCGATGAGTTCCTCGATCTGTCGCTCCATATCGTCGGACAGCTTGTAGCCATCCGGATCGAACAACTTGATGCCGTTGTCGTCGAAGCGGTTGTGCGAGGCGGAAATCATGACTCCGAGATCGGCGCGCAGGGATTTAGTCAACATAGCAATGGCCGGCGTTGGCATCGGTCCCAGTAGAAACACGTCCATACCGACCGAAGTGAACCCCGACATCAGCGCGGCTTCGAGCATATAGCCCGACAGGCGCGTATCCTTACCGATCACCACCCTGTGTTTATGCGCGCCCGTGTGGAAGATCTTACCAGCCGCCATGCCCACCTTGAGGGCGATTTCCGACGTCATCGGATGCTGGTTCGCGAGGCCCCGGATGCCGTCGGTTCCAAAATAGCGGCGCGACATGTGACCCCTCGTTTCGTTCATCAGATCGTTGAAATAGGTGCCAATTTAGCGCCAACCATACTCCGGCCCAGGACGCGGG
>JAYSVT010000013.1:0-8563 GCA_043718455.1 Hyphomicrobium sp. | reverse complement strand
CCTAATTACCTGTGAAAGCAGCTTTTTTACGATTGACTGCAGCAGGCCGATCAGGTTCCGGAAACGTTAGCTGATTGTGCTGTACGAGCACCACCTGCAAACGCCACCGAACGTAACACAAAGTGTATGTGTTCGCCCCCTGCGAGGCAAGTGCTATAAGGAGAATCTGTACGAATGCGGACCGCCCTCATGACTTATGATGCATCGTTAAGTGAAAACAAAGCCTTAACGCATGTCCCGGCTCTCGTTTCGAGGCTGCGGCGCGGTTGCATCGTGACCAATAAGAAGGATTGCAGGTGAGCAAAAGGGCGAGCCAGCTGCCGCGTTCGCGCTCAGGTGACTTCGGAAGCCGGCTAGCTGCCGTGTGCCTGGCGCTAAGTGGCATGCATACCTGGTTTATTGCGATGGCACACCCCTCGGCTGCTGCGGCCGATACCCCGGTTGAGAACGGCGAAGATGCTGTGGCTAATGCGGTTATTGTCAAAGCTGAGGGCGAGCAGTCTCAAACCACATTTGAAATAGAACTGAGCCGCGGCGTAACCGCGGAGGTGTTCACTCTCTCAAACCCCTACCGTGTGATTATCGATCTGCCTGATGTCGCTTTTCGGCTGCCGCCTGGGACAGGGGCGCGCGGCAAGGGGCTGATCGGCACATTCCGCTATGGCCTATTTGCTGAGCGCAAAGCGCGCGTCGTGATCGATACCAAGGGGCCGGTCAAAATTACCTCTGCAACCATGGCGCACGGGGCGGCCGCCGGATCTGTCGTTTTGCGCGTGGCGATGTCGGCGACCGACGCGAAAACTTTTGCCGATGGTACGGGTGCCACCCGCCGGGACGAGCACTCCCAGACAAAGGCGGAAGCGGAGGATTTGACGCCGCCCAAAGCTCCCGAATCCAGGCCCGTGATTGTGATAGATCCGGGTCATGGAGGGATCGATCCAGGCGCCAGCGGCATCAACAACCTATCAGAAAAAACGCTGGTTTTGGCGGTCGCACAGCGGCTTCAAGCGGTCCTCGCCAAATCCGGGACGTTTGATGTGCGCATGACGCGAACGAGCGACGTCTTCGTTTCGCTGGATCGCAGACTCAAACTTTCGTCCGACCAGGGCGCCGATTTATTCGTTTCGCTTCATGCCGATGCGATCGCCGAAACAAACCTCGCGGAAGGGATCCGCGGCGCTACCGTCTATACCCTGTCCGAACGCGCGTCCGACGAGCAAGCCCGCAAGATGGCAGAAAAGGAAAACGCGTCTGACTTGATAGCTGGCCTGCAAGGCGTCGATCAGGGCGGCAAGGATCAGGTAAAAAACATCTTGATCGATCTCATGAAGCGGGAGACTTCGAACTTTTCCGCCGATTTTTCAAACGTGCTGGTGGGGCGCCTTAAAAAGTCGATCGCCATGGCCCGCGACCCGCAGCGTTCGGCGGCATTTAAGGTCTTGAAACAAACTCACGCACCCTCGGTTTTGGTTGAATTGGGCTACATGAGCAACTCTAAAGATCAACAGGAAATGGCCACACCGGCCTGGCAAGAAAAGGTCTCAGGCGCCATAGCCGCAGCCATCACAGTCTATTTCGCTAAAAGAACCGCAGGACATCCTTGAGAATAGGGGGCATGGCCGACGACGTACTGCCACATTCCATGCTAATGTGCGCCTGATACGGGCAGAGGTTCGGTGTTCTTGTTGCGCTGCAGCATTTGCGCTACAAGACACGATCAACACACGGAAATTCGCCAACTATGCGACCTGTAACGTTACCGCCTCCGGCTGCGCCTTTGAAGAAGAGGAAACGGCGTAAGAGCCTGCTCCTCAGCTTCTTGGGATTCAGCTTTGCAACCGGCGTTCTAGTTTTCGTTGCGGCGTCGGCTGCGGCGGGTCTGTTGCTGTTTCAGGCATCCAAGGATCTGCCGGATTACGAGAGCCTGGCGAAATACGAGCCACCGGTGATGACGCGCATTCATGCCCATGACGGTTCGCTGATTTCCGAGTTTGCCCGCGAGCGGCGTATTTTCGTGCCCGTGAATTCCATTCCAAAACGCGTGATCGGTGCCTTCCTCTCGGCCGAAGACAAGCGCTTCTACGAACATGGCGGCCTCGATTTCCAAGGTATCCTGCGCGCCGTCGTCTCGGCGGGTGAAGCCAAAATGCGCGGTTCCAAGAAGAACTTGCAAGGTGCATCGACCATTACTCAGCAGGTCGCCAAGAACTTCTTGCTGACCAACGAACGCACGATGGAGCGCAAGATCAAGGAAGCGATCCTGGCCATCAGGATCGAGCGTGCCTATCCGAAGGAGAAAATTCTCGAACTCTATCTCAACGAAATTTTTCTCGGTCTCAATTCCTATGGCATCGCGGCTGCAGGCCTCACCTACTTCAATAAGGAATTGAAGGATCTCTCAATCGAGGAGATGGCCTATCTCGCAGCCCTACCGAAGGCGCCGAACAATTACCACCCCTTCCGTGCCAAGGCCAAAGCCACAGAGCGGCGCGACTGGATCATCGGTCAGATGGCCGAGAACGGCTACATAACCAGCGAGGAAGCCGCGACCGCGAAAAAGAAACCGCTTGCCGTCAATCTGCGGCAGCTCGGTGCCCACATTTCGACGGCCGAATTCTTTGCCGAGGAAGTCCGGCGCACGCTGCTTGGTCAATATGGCGAAGATAAACTTTACGGCGGCGGCATGTCGGTGCGCACCACGCTCGACCCGAAGCTGCAGCAAGTCGCGCGCCAATCGCTGATCGATGGGCTTGTGCGGTTCGACCGGCAACAGGGCTGGCGCGGGCCCATATCGAAAATTGACATTTCGGGCGATTGGGGCGTGCCGCTTGGTGCCATCGATAGCCCCATTGACATACAGCCCTGGCGGCTTGGCGTTGTGCTTGATGCGCAGAAGGCGAAGGCCGTCATAGGCTTGAAGCCGGCCAAGCAGCAGGACGGTACGCTCGTTAAAGAGCGCGAAGCGGTCGAAGTTTCACTCGACGAAATCAAGTGGGCCAAAGTCCCGCAAAAGAAGACGGCGCCGGCGGCCGTCAGCGAGTTGCTGACTGCCGGAGATGTGATTTACGTGACTCCGAAAGACCCGGCCAATCTGCAAGGCACGTGGTCTTTGACGCAGATTCCCGAAATTGGCGGCGGGCTGATTGCAATGGATCCGCACACCGGCCGCGTGCTGGCGATCGCCGGCGGGTTTTCGTTTGCCATGAGCCAGTTCGACCGCGTCATTCAGGCCAAGCGGCAACCCGGCTCCTCGTTCAAGCCATTTGTCTACGCCGCGGCGATCGACAATGGCTATAAGCCAACGTCGATCATACTCGACGCGCCTATTGAGATCGAACAAGGGCCGGGTCTCGAAATCTGGAAGCCCGACAACTACGACAATCAGAAATCAGCCGGACCCTCGACGCTGCGCTTTGGGATCGAGAAGTCGCGCAATCAAATGACCGTGCGGCTGGCTCAGGATCTGGGCATGCCAATGATCACCGAATATGCTCGGCGCTTCGGCATTTACGACGATCTGTTGCCCGTGCTGTCCATGTCGCTTGGCGCCGGCGAAACGACGCTGATCAAGATGGCGACCGCCTACTCGATGCTGGCCAATGGCGGGCGTCAAGTCAAAGCCACCCTCATCGATCGCATCCAGGATCGCTGGGGCAAGACAGTCTGGCGCCACGACGAACGCCAGTGCATGGGCTGCATGGCTGAGAAGTGGGGCAACCAAGCCGAGCCTGACCTCATTGATGATCGCAAGCAGATCATCGATCCGCACACCGCCTACCAGATGACGTCCATTCTCGAAGGCGTCGTGCAGCGCGGAACGGCAACATCGCTCAAATCACTTAACCGGCCGCTTGCCGGCAAGACCGGCACAACGAACGAAGAAAAAGACGTGTGGTTCATCGGATATACGCCGGACATGGTTGTCGGCGTGTTCGTTGGCTTTGACACGCCTAAGCCCATGGGTAAGGGCAACACCGGGGGCGCAATTGCCGCGCCGATATTCGGTGATTTCCTGAAAGTGGCTCTGGCCGACAAACCTGCGGCTCCTTTTCGAATTCCGCCGGGCCTAAAGCTGGTTCGGGTCAATTTGAAAACGGGATTACGGGCCGGTGCGGGCGAAGGCGACGCCATCACGGAATCGTTCAAGCCGAACGAAGAACCGGATGATGCCTATTCGGTCATTGGTGTTTCAGGAACGGCTGGGGCAACGGCTGCAACCGCCTCGTCGGGTGATGCCTATCAGCCTGGCCCCGGCGCGCCGCCGCCCGGAGCGGGTACGCCCGGAATCGGGTCCGGACGCGGCGGCGTGTGGTGACAGAGCTCTTGGAATTGTAAACGGCGCGATGTGAACTGCAGTCGTTGCTGTCGCGTTTACAGTCGCAGGCGACATCTCTATATGTCGCCGCTGATCAAACGCAATTTAGTCCCGCGTAGTCCACCCGCCGCGAGCAGGGGCATCTGATTTCTAGGAGGAATTCATGCGCGCAGAAGCGCTTAAGTTGTCAGAGGGAATCAAGGAGGCACTCGTCCTCCTGAGGAGGTCTCTTTGACTGGGACACAGCCGAAGAACGCCTTGCCGGGCTGAACGCCAAGGCAGAGGATCCAAGCCTTTGGAACGATCCTCAGGCCGCGCAAAAGGTGATGCGTCAACGCCAGTCGCTTGAGCGCACAGTCGTTGATCTTAAAAAACTCGAACGCGATCTCGATGACGCCTTGACCTTGATCGAACTCGGTGAAGCCGAAAACGACGCGGCAAGCGTCAGCGAAGGCGAGATGGTGCTGAAGCGTCTCGATGCGGACGCGCAGCGCCGGTCCGTTGAAGCGCTGTTGTCGGGTGAAGCCGACGGCATGAATTCCTATGTTGAAGTGCATGCCGGTGCCGGCGGCACGGAAAGCCAGGATTGGGCGTCGATGCTCGCGCGGATGTACATGCGTTGGGCCGAGCGGCGCGGCTATAAGGTGAAGCTCATCGACGAGAGTGCCGGCGAAGAAGCGGGCATCAAGTCGGCGACCATGGAAATCGAGGGCGAGAACGCTTTCGGCTGGCTGAAGACGGAGTCTGGCGTGCATCGCTTGGTGCGCATTTCACCGTATGACTCAAATGCACGCCGCCACACGAGCTTTGCGTCCGTTCAAGTCTATCCGGTTATCGACGACACGATCGACATTGAGATCAATCCGGCCGATGTCGATATCACGTTTGCGCGCTCGTCCGGCGCCGGCGGTCAGTCTGTCAACCGCACAGAGTCTGCAGTGCGACTGTACCATAAGCCGAGCGGCATCATGATTTTTGCCCAGGAGCAGCGGTCGCAGCATCAGAACAAGGATCTCGCTTTCAAGCGATTGAAGGCGAAGCTTTATGAAATGGAGCGCAAGAAGCGGGAAGAAAAGGCGAGCGCCGACCAAGCATCCAAAACCGACATCGGCTGGGGCCATCAAATCCGCTCGTATGTGCTGCAGCCTTACCAGTTGGTTAAGGACCTGCGAACGGGTTCATCATCGAGTAACCCAGCTGCCGTTCTCGACGGCGACATCGATTCCTTCATTGAAGCAGCGCTTTCGGCGCGTATCAAAGGCGGCAACAGCGCGATGGTCGAAGATCTGGATTAGTTCTTCTTCAGTGTGTGCGAGCGTTTGCACCGTCGCTTAATAAAGTCGCGCTATCGTGCCCGGCATTGTCGCAGGCAATTTTGCGTTGGCGTGAGTTTGATGGAATCGAAACAACTTGAATCCGCGCTTATCGGACAGCTCGACCGGCTACCAGAACTTGAGCTGAGCGGATTTTCCGTGCGCCCTGGATTGACGGGAGCGGGCGTCACGCTGCTTCAAGGGCGGAATTTTTTTGGCAGCTGGCGCGTGACCTGCGGCACGCTTGTGTGGACATACGCTGGGGCAGGTTCCTCAAGCTATTTCGCGAAGTCCGTCGAAGATGCCGTGCGCTATACGATGCTCGTCGTCTTGCGGCGGCTGCAGTTGCAGGATCAGCGCCGGGCGGGTTGATAGCTGCTGGGTTGTGCGCGCGCCTTCAGCGGATCATGCGCTCGTACGCGTCGTGTGGCCCGATCCAATACCACAGAAATCCGCCATCAATTTCTAATGCAAGCGCTCGACACTTGCTGTTAACTCGAACGGACCAGCGGCGGCCAATTTTCTTGAAGTGCAAGGACGGATGCTTTGAATTTTGCTTCAGAAGTGCAAATGCCTTGTCAGCTTGATCGCGCGTTGCTCGTGGCAAGGCGTCATAGGCTTTCCAGAAATCGTGGTCAGCCTGATGCATCACTGGATTTGCCATTGCTGATTAAAGATCTCTGACTCGGCCCGCTTTGAGGTTTTCTAGGGCGCGAGCCTCGATCTTATCCAGCTTACCCGCCTTGGCATCGCGCTCGATCTGGGCGTCCCAGAAATCGGCCTCAAGCTCGTCGAGAAACGCGCGCAGCTTCGTCAGCTCTTCGGCTGAGAGCTCGGCAATGGCTTTTTCGATGTCTTCGAGTTTGGTCATGAGTTCAAGAATAGCACAAAACGGGTGGCGCAGCGAAGGGATTGCATAGGGTGTTTTATTCCGGCGTCCCGTTCACAGGCAAGCCACGCTCTCGGCGCCAGGCATGCAGCAATCGCCGGCCGCTCCATACCGCGCCGATAGCACAGCCGCAAAGCCGCCGCCCGAGGTGCGGAAATTCGTCGTCCGGCCCTGATAGAGGCGCACGCCGCAGGTCGTGAGGCAGAACACTTAGAACGGCCCAGTAATCTGGCGGACGTGGGGGCTTGCGCCGTCGGGGAACGAGATGTCGAGGATCAGGTTAAACACCGCAGGGTCCCACACTTGCGGATAGCTGTCATTGGGTGCGCCAAGCGCCGCCATTAGGGCTGGGATGTCGGAATGGCGCCAGGAAATCACACCGAATTTTGCAGCGTATGTATCGGACCGTCCCATATGTTCGACCAGGGCGTCAGTTTGGTCGTCGTCAAACGTTTCATTGATCTTCAGGCCGAGCACATTGGCCAGCGGTGCGATCGTATCGTACGGCCGCTGTGATTTTTTCGACGACTTTGCTGCGAACAGAAAATCGGGCGTGCCGAACTGTTGGGGAATGTAAGTCGCCAGCTGTTTGGCACGTTTTTGTCCTTGCGCCGACAAATGACGATCGAGATCGTCGCCGGTTTTTTCAGCGTGGCGCATGATCAAGAGGCGTGCGGGGCCGTGTCCTAGCGCGAACGGGGAGACGCCAGGTTGCGTGCGTGGCGTGCCTATGAAAAGCCGTTTTAGGACGTTGAAAATCGTCGCGAGCATAGGTGCCCCTTCCAGTGTTGACGACTGCTTATCAGCAGAGTTGGTGAGTGGTATGGCTGGTCATGCCCCAGGCCTGCCCGTTTTCTTCGGGCGGCCGCGGCGGGATTTTTTTTCCGAAGGACCTTCGAACTCGCGCGTGCGGGTGGGACGCGGTGTGAGGTCTGAACCTTCATGCCGAAGGCGTGTCTCCGACACGACGGGTCTGACCCCAGTCTCCGGACTTGCCACTCTTCGTGGGGTCAGACCCGCAGGGTCAGACCCCAACTTCGCCTTCTTCACCGGCAAGCTCGCGTGCGGACCCATTTCGTCGAGTGTCGGTTTATGCGGGCCTGCAATCTTTTCGCCGAATGCGCCGGCCTTAGTGCGTGGATCGATGTTTTGCGTGCGTGGCGCCGGGACGGGCCTGTCTGTGCCTGGTCCCATGTCGTCGAGCGAAGGTTTATTGATGCGTGATGTTGACTGAGCGAACGTAGGCTGCACGGGTTCGTAGTCGTTGCGGATGCGCGAGTCTTTATTTGGAACACGGCGACTCTCCTTCGTCGAGCCGGCCGCCGGGTTCGTTGGCATATTGGCGCTGGCGCCGTATTTCTTTGCTCCCTTGAAGCTGCCAGCGCGGTCTTCGACGTCGGATTGGCGCGCGAGCGGATCGTCGGCAATGGCGAGCTCAGTTTCGCGCAGGCGTTTGATTTCGTCGCGCAGCCGGGCCGCTGTTTCGAACTCAAGGTCTGCGGCGGCATCTTTCATGCGCCGTTCCATGTCCTCGATGACCTTCGCGAGATTATGCCCAACAAGCGGCGCGTCGGCTCCTGCCAGCCCGGCATCGATGGTGACGTGATCCTGCTCGTAGACGCTCGACATCACATCGTGGATGTTGCGCTTGATGCTTTCGGGCGTGATGCCGTTTGCGGTGTTGTACGCGACCTGCTTTTCGCGGCGGCGGTCGGTTTCGGCAATGGCGCGCTCCATGCTGCCGGTGTTCTTGTCGGCGTAAAGGATGACCTTGCCATCGACGTTGCGCGCGGCACGGCCGATAGTTTGCACAAGCGACGTTTCCGAGCGCAGGAAGCCTTCTTTGTCGGCGTCGAGAATGGCGACCAGCGCGCATTCCGGGATGTCGAGGCCTTCGCGCAGCAGGTTGATGCCGATCAGCACGTCGAACGCGCCAAGCCGCAAGTCGCGGATGATCTCGATGCGCTCCAGGGTCTCGATATCCGAGTGCATGTAGCGCACGCGGATGCCGCTCTCGTGCATGTACTCGGTCAAGTCCTCGGCCAT
>JAYSVT010000120.1:0-6079 GCA_043718455.1 Hyphomicrobium sp. | reverse complement strand
CCGAGCGAGCGCCCGCAGGGTGATCGCGGAGAGCCGGGACCTTTACCCGTCGAGAGTGGTAAGGACCCCGGATCGGCGCACCTCGCTGCGCGACGTACTTCGTCCGGGGACGCGGGTTGAGTGTGCGTGCACCACCCCCGCCCCGCCCTCCCCCGTCAAGGGAGAGGGAGATGAGCGGAGCGCGATTGCCTTGAGGACTTCAAGCCCCTTGGCATTGATGCCGTCGTCGTTGGTGATCAGCATGCGCATTTTTGCTACGTCTTAACGTTCTGACGCGCGATGGACGAATTTAGTTTCAGTCATCCTCGTCGCTCGCTGCAGCTGCGTGATAAGTTGGGCTGGCATCAGGAATTTCTTTGACCTCCAGCGCGCCAACTCCATTCGACATAACCACAAGAACACCAGTTGGCGTCCTTGATGTGTGAGCCACGTGCTGAAGGTTTATGATATGAGCGATACCATCCGTGCCTTCGCATTTTATCCAAGACATCAGTACCCTCCGTTTTTTTTATAGCGAAGGCATTGTGCTATAGTTCTTGTTTGACACCCACAGGATCGAGGCGTTGTCCACGCTTATTGCTGGTTGCATCAGCCAGAAATCGCAATGTTCACGCCGTTTCTGCTTGACGGATTTGGGTGGTTAGTACTTTGCGATGCGAGTGATTCCGCCCATGTAGGGGCGTAACACCTCGGGAATTATGACGGAACCGTCGGCTTGCTGATAATTTTCGAGGACTGCCACGAGCGTGCGCCCGACTGCAAGGCCGGAGCCGTTCAAGGTGTGGACGAAAGCGGGTTTGCCGCCGTCCTTCGGGCGATAACGCGCATCCATGCGTCGCGCCTGGAAATCGCCGCACACCGAGCAGGACGAAATCTCGCGATAGGCATTCTGGCCCGGCAGCCAGACTTCGATGTCGTAGGTTTTCTGAGATGCAAATCCCATGTCGCCGGTGCACAGAAGTATGGTGCGGAAGGCGAGGCCAAGCCGCTTCAAGACTTCCTCAGCGCACCCCGTCATACGCTCGTGCTCGGCAAGGCTTTCCTCCGGCGTCGTGATGGACACGAGTTCCACTTTCGAGAACTGGTGCTGGCGGATCATTCCGCGCGTGTCTTTGCCCGCCGCCCCCGCTTCCGAGCGGAAGCACGGCGTCCACGCAGTCATGCGCATGGGGAGTTGCGCTTCGTCGAGGATTGACTCGCGCACAAGGTTGGTCAGCGAAACTTCGGCGGTGGGGATGAGCCAGAGCCGACCGGCCAACTTCTGATAGTCCTGCCAAGCCTCGTCCCACGTAGATTGTTTGTTGAAATTGGAAACTGCGATTGAGTTTGCAAGCTTTTCTTTTGCCGCCTCGGGAATGTGAGCTATGCCCGACTCCTCTTCAATCTCCCTCTTTACCGATCTTGCAATCGTGTCGAGGACCAAGTTGCGAAACTTTTCGAAATCTGGACGCAAGTACGTTTGGAATAGGTCAGTTTCGAATTTCGGCAAGTTGCCTGTCCCAAAGGCAGCCTCTGACCTTACCAACAGCGGCGGGTTGTGTTCGGTATAACCGCCGAGGCTTCCATTCGCCGCGCTCGTATGCAGATCGAGCATGAAGCTGCCCAAGGCCCGCTCAAGCCTTGCAAGCGGACCTTTTGTCACCACGAAGCGGGCACCTGATATTTTCGCCGCCGCGTCGAAGTCCATCATGCCCAGCGCTTCGCCGATTTCGAAATGCTGCTTGGGCGCGAAGTCCAACTTCGGTGGCGTGCCAACCTTGCGCACTTCCACATTGTCGTGCTCATCCTTCCCCAACGGCACGTCATCGCGGGCTAGGTTCGGAATAACCGCTAACGCCGCGTCGAGTTCCGCCTGCTTGACGCGCTCTTCTTCCTCCCCCTTAGCGATCGCATCTTTCAGCGTTGCCACTTCGCCCATCAGGATTTCGGCCAGCGCGCCGTCCTTCGCGCCCTTGGCCTTGCCGATTTCCTTGGAAACCGCGTTGCGTTTCGCCAGCGCCTCCTGCAGCCGCGTCTTCACGCCACGCAATGCCTCGTCCTGCTTGATCAATCCCGCCGACAACGGCTCTAACCCGCGCCGCTTCAAACCGGCGTCAAAAGCGTCTCGGTTATCTCTGATCCATTTGATGTCAAACACGGGTAGGCCTCATAGATTTGAACCTTGACTAGCTATTAAGCCGAACTTGCGCTCCGGTCCAGCAGATGGCGGATTGTACGACAACACTTGACAATTCGTCCAAAAACGCTTTACTCATTTCAAGAATCAAAAAGCCGACTGCGAGGACACGCCCAGGGCTACGATTGCACCTTTAACGGAAAAGGGCGTGTCGCATGATTCTGACTTTGCGCAACAAACCGCTGAAGCGGTTCTGGGAGCGAAACGATGTTAGCAAATTGCCGCCAGACAAGATCGCAAGGATCACAATGATCTTAGACCGGTTGGATGCGTCAATGCACCCAGACGACATGAATTTACCGGGCTTCCAGTTTCACCAGTTGTCGGGAACTTCGAGGGGACGGTATGCGATTTCTGTATCCGCAAACTGGCGAATTACATTCGGTTGGGACGGAGAAAATGCCATCGAAGTCGACTTTGAAGACTATCACTAGGCGTTAATGGGAATTTGTCAGTATCGCGTACCTACAGGAGCCATAGCGCATGGTCACACCACTCAAACGATCTCCCGACCGCTGCCCTACACATCCGGGCGCGATGCTGCGCGAAATCGTGCTTCCAGCGCTTCCCATCAGCAAGACTGAAGTCGCCAAGGCTCTGGGAATTTCGCGGCAAGCGCTTTACGATCTGCTCTCTGAGAAGCAGCCAGTAACGCCAAACATGGCCGTCCGCTTGGGATTGGTGTTCGATCAGTCGCCTGCCTCTTGGCTCAATATGCAGACGGCCTACGACCTCTGGCACGCCGAACGGCAAGTCGATAAGAGCAAGATGAAGCCCTTAAAATTGGCGAGCTGACTTGCTCTCCTCCTACGCCGCATCCCCCCGCTTCACGCGCTTCTCGACATAGCGCACAGCGTAAATCGAGGCTTCATAAAGCAGCACGGTCGGTAGCGCCATTATGATCATACTCAGCGCATCCGGAGGAGTCAGCAGGGCGGACGCCGCGAAAATCCCGACAATCGCATAACGCCGCGATCCGACCAGCCCATCCGCCGTGACAAAGCCAGCCCGCGCCAGCAGCGTCAGAATTACGGGGAGCTGGAACACGAGGCCAAAGCCGAAAATCAGCGTCATGATGAGCGAGAGATATTCCGACACCTTCAACATAAGGTCAATCTTTGGTGCGCCAGCAGCTGTAACTTGCGTCAGTCCGATCGAGAACTTGATCAGCACAGGCATGGCAATGAAGTAGACGACTGACGCGCCGATGCAGAACAGTATGGGCGTCGCAACGAGATAGGGCAGAAACGCCTGCCGCTCGTTCTTATACAAACCCGGCGCCACAAATTTGTAGATTTGTGTCGCAACAATCGGGAATGACAGAAACCCGGCGCCGAACATTGCAAGCTTTACCTGAGTCATGATCTGCTCAAGCAAATGCGTTGCGATCATGTGCACGGACTCCGTGCCTGAGGCCCACATATATGGCCACACGAGCACGTTGTATATTTTGTCGGCGATCGCAAAGCACACCAGAAACGTCGCCAAAAAAGCCACAAGCGCCCAAATGAGCCGCGTTCTCAGCTCAATCAGATGGTCCATCAGCGGCGCTTTGCTGGCGTCGATGTCGTCTTGGCTGCCCCCGCTCGCGTTCGGACTCGGCAGTTTTACCAGAACGTTTTTGAGTTTCATGAGCACCGGTTAAGCCCCTGGCCTTGCCGGCATCGGCACGCTCTCGGGAGTAGGCAAGCCGGGAGGGGGCAAGCCGGCCTCTGGCAGCGCCTCGGCAACGCTTGTTGCTTGGGGAAGGTTGGACGCTTCCGCTGGCTGCACGAGCGCCGTCCCTGCCATCGGGTTCGCCATCGAACTCGCCTGCGCAGAAATCGGCGTCGTGATCGATGCTGGATCAAACTTCGTCGCAGCGCCCGCTTCCTCGAACGACTTTGTGGCGCTCATCACCTCGGCATTGACCGACGCCTGCATCGTTTCCATTTCTTTTTTCATTGTGTCGAGTTCGGCTTCGCGCATGGCCTGATCGAACTGGGCACGAAATTCGCTCGCGTGCCGGCGCACAGTCCCGGCATAGCGCCCGATTGTGCGCAGGAATACAGGCAACTCCTTTGGCCCCACGAAAAGCAGGGTTACGACGGCGAGTATTAAAAGCTCGCTCCAGCTGATCTCGAACATGGGACCCGTCCAGCCCTAATGCGGGGCGGCGAAAATCTCGTCAACCGGCCTCAGCCCGTCTTGGAGCTTTCGCCGCTGCGGGTTGCATCGTTGTCGATTGTTTTACCGGGAGCGGGCTTGGCAACTTCTTCGTCGTCGGCCATGCCCTTCTTGAAGCTCTTGATGCCCTTGGCAACGTCGCCCATCAATTCTGAGATCTTGCCGCGCCCAAACAAAAGTAGCGCAACGACCAAAAGCAAAAGCACGTGTTGAGCACTGAGACCCATAGGGGAACGCCTTTCGAGATAGTTCTGGCGCGCAGCTATGAGCGCACCACGGTTTCCATATCTGGGGTGACTATCGCAGAACTGCCACCCCCGGGCAAGTTCACAGCGACTTCCGTTGGGTCTCCGCGCCGTGCTTAACCCATTAGTTCAGCCGCTGTTTTCGGCGCTAAACACAAGAACGGCGGCGCTATCGACCACAACCCGCACCTCTGTGCCGCGCGCGAGGGCATCTTTTTCGGCAACCCTGATCTTCAAGGGCTGATCGAAGCCCTGGACCGCAACATCAAGCCTGGCGATATCGCCGAGGAACTTCTGATCCAGTACGCGCCCCGGAAGGCCTATTCCAGCGCCATTCCCGTTGGGTTGCACAGACAGCCCCCGCTCGCGCACACACAAGACCGCCGCCGAGCCATTTTCGAGACCCGGCGCCGCAAACGATCCGGCCGCCGTCTCGATCCGGCCGTCGCGCACCCGGGACGGGATTTCGTTAATTTCTGAGAAGAGCCGGGCGACGAACAAACTTGCGGGCTCCCTGTAGAGCTGTTCGGCCGTGCCAACCTGAACAATCAGGCCGTCGCGCATCACGACGATCCGGTCGCCCATGCGCATGGCTTCTTCTGGGTTATGGGTGACGATCAGCGACGTCGCGCGCGTCTCGCGCAGAAGGCCAAGCGTCTCCTCCAGCATGCTATCGCGCAGCTGCACGTCGAGGCCTGAGAACGGCTCGTCCATCAGCATGACGGCTGGTCTTGGAACAATGGCGCGCGCCAGCGCCACGCGCTGCTGCTGCCCGCCCGAAAGCACGGAAGGATAGGCGTTCGCCATATTGGCAAGGCCAACGCGATCAAGAATGGCGCGCGCGGCTTGGGCCGCCTCAGTGCGCGATAGATCCTTTAAACCGAATGAAACATTCTCCAGGATCGTCAAATGTGGAAAGAGAGCGAAATCCTGAAACATCAAACCAACGCCGCGCTTTTCCGGTGCCTCAAAACGGTTTGGGCCTGCCACTTCACGATCGTTGATCAAAACGCGGCCCGTCGTTGGCCGCTCAATGCCGGAGATAATGCGCAGCAACGTTGTCTTCCCGCAGCCCGATGGGCCAAGCAGACAGATGATCTCACCGGGATTGACGTCGAGATCGATACCAGCGAGCGCCGCGCCCGGCTCATAGATTTTTGTGACGCCTTCCAGCGTGACGCGGGCCGCGAACGTTGCGGCCGCTCGTCCGCGCGCGGCAAGCGGAGCAATCTCCGGTGACATCACCGGGCCGGCCGAATTCGAGAAAATGCCTTTAAATGCCACGCACACACCTTATGGCCAGCCGGATCGATCCAAGTTACGCCTTGGCGTCCGGCTCCTCTTTGCCGTCTTCGGCATTACCGGCACCCGGCTCATCCTGCAAGGCGTCTTCGTCGCTGCCGTCATCATCGCCGTTGTCTTCGTCCAATGGCAAGTCTTCTTGCGTCTCGACGCCATCATCTTCAAGCGGCAGCTCGTCCGGCATCAGGGC
>JAYSVT010000119.1:0-6112 GCA_043718455.1 Hyphomicrobium sp. | reverse complement strand
GTGCTGTGCAGCTCACGCCTTTAGGAACTGACATCAGCACGGACAGCGATGTCGCCTGGATCAGCAAGGCCAATCTTGAGCGGCGCATAACAGAACTGCTCAAAGATCCAGGCGCCGGCCGTCTCAGTGACGACCGTGGCCAGTTCAGTCTTGCCGGTGCCCAGGCTAAAACAGCACTGTTGCGCGATGGTACTCGCTGGGGAGTGCCGCGAGGACGAACGCCGACAACCCATATTCTGAAGCCGGAAAGCTCGCGCTTTCCCGGACTTGCCGCCAACGAACACTTTTGTCTGGAGCTGGCCCGGGCTGCAGGGCTGCCAGCGGTCCGGTCCGAGGTTTGCGCATTGGCACGGCCAACGTGTTCGTGTCCGAACGCTATGACCGCTTTCGCGAAGCTGCAGCTGCGACCATACTGCGGCTGCATCAGGAAGACTGCTGCCAGGCATTGGGCGTCGCGCCGCAGAAAAAGTATCAGTCAGAAGGCGGCCCAGGCATTCCTGAGATCATGGACCTCCTGCGGTTTTCGAAAGCGCCAGAGATAGACCGCGACCGGTTCATGCGGGCGCAAGCCTTCAACTTTGTCATCGCTGGGACCGATGCCCATGCCAAGAATTATGCCATCCTCTACGAGCCTTCCGGTGCTTACCGCTTGATGCCGCTCTATGATGTGATTTCGTTTTTGCCCTATCACACGAGTAAGTCACAACTGAAACTCGCGATGACAATTGGCGGGCGGCGGCAAACCGGTGAGATCAAGCCGCAACATTGGGAGCGGACTGCCGAACGGTGCGGATATCCCGCATCGAAAATTCTGCAGACGTTGCGCGAGCTACTGGAATCAATTCCAGACCTCGCAATCAAGGTGCGCAAGGAGTGCATCGCCGCCGGGCTCGATAAGACGTTCGTGACAAAACTTGCGGCACTCATTGCCGGACATGCGAAGGCGTTAAGTAAGGTTTGAAGAAAACAATTCTTGCAGGAGCGTCTTCGTAGTATCGCGCGAAAATCTGGGTGAGAACGGCGCGTCAATCATGAGCCCGCTCGGCTGCCTCGTCTCATCTTGATTGTCGCGCCGCATCGTAAGCTGCGCGGGTCTTTTCGGCCGGATCTCACGTGCCGGAAAGTGGACGGGCCATTCCTATCCCACCACCTTTTGCAAAGATTGGTAGGATACGTGATCCCGGCGCAATGTATGGTCATCAGTCACTGCCGCCGCGATCGTGTAGGTGACGGATTGCAAAGCCATCAGCGGCGCGTACGAGACAGATGGATTCTTGTTCACGACGACAGAGGTGTAAGCGGAACATGCCTGGCCAATTATTGCTAAGCCGCGGGTTGCGGATTTGAGGTGATCACAGGACGATTGTCATTCGTTCCGTTGGTTGAAATGAGGTATCCATAATGCGGAGGTAGCCGGGCAGGGGCAAGGTTGATCCGGAGGAGAACACTGCGTGGGCGGATGGTGAGATATAGTATAACGTCCGCATTCGGCGCCCGCATTAACATGCGGCGATGCTTGCGATGTGGTCGCCGGGGTACGTCTTCGACAAGGGCGAATTGGTTGCGGGGGCTGGATTTGAACCAACGACCTTCAGGTTATGAGAATACATATTGGCGTTTTTGCATGAGACGCACAAAGATTATATGAGACATGATGTAATATAATTAATTATTGTATTTCAAACAATTAATCTCTGATCCTTCAACGGAATGTGTCTCACGTTGTAGCTCTTCAGTCCACCCTGACGCTCGATTTATGTACTCGCCATGTACTCGCTGGCAGCTCTTCAGTCTATAGTGAGGGACGAGTCGAAAGGCGGAGATTGAGGGTCATGGCAGGCAAGGCAAACGCAGCGAACGTACTACCGCTCAACGCGCTGGCGGTAATGCGGGCCGGGGTCCGAGGTGGCGACTCCGAAAGTGAGTGGCGCATCGAGGGAGAGCGGGGTCTCGTGCTGCGGTGTCAATCTTCAGGTGCGGCGACCTGGTGGTTCATTTACTCGACGACCATCGCTGGGGAACGCAAACTCCGCCGCATCCAAATCGGCCGCCGCGACGGCGTCACGCTGGCAGAGGCGAGAAAAGCGGCCATTGAGCTGCGGCGAAACGTGGTCTCAGGTTCAGACCCGGTCGCCGAAGTCAAAGCAAAGCGGTCCGCCCTGTCCTTTCAAGCTATGGCCGAGCGATTCATCGACGAGAGCCCGAAGTTGTCGGCGAAGACCCGTCCAGTTTACCGTGCCGCGCTCGTGAAAGATGCCTACCCGCTGATCGGCAGCTTGCTCGCCGCCGAGGTCACGCGTGCCCACGTCCTGACCATCTGCCAGCGCATCGAAGCGCGCGCCAAGGCGAGCGGTAAGGGCACCGGAGTTCAAAGTCAGCGAACCAAGACGACGATATCCGGAGCCTATTCATGGGCTGTCGGCGAAGGGCTGGTGCCCGAGAACCCCTGCATCGGTATCGCTCGGAGGTCCGTGACCGTTGCCCGCACCCGCAACCCGTCGAGTTCCGAACTCGCTGCGCTGTGGACGACGGCGGCTACACCCAAAGGCAAACTGTCCCGGTCGATCAGCCTCATCATTCGCATCGCCATGATAACCGGTCAGCGACGTGACGAAATTGCCGGCTGTCGTGTTGCCGAACTCGTCGACCTCGATGGCGTCACTCCTCTCTGGGTTATTCCAGGCGACACCAACCTGCGCGGCAAGATCGTCGAGGGCCGCACCAAGAATGGCCGCGAACAGCGCCTTCCTTTGTCACATCAAGCCGTCGCGCTGTTCAAGGAATCCTTGGCCGATTGTAGCGGTGGAAGCGAATACGTGTTTCCTGCCGACTTCAGCAAGTTCACGGAAGGACGATCTCCGCGCGCGCCGCACATTCACGGCGAGAGCGTCACGATGGCCATGCGCAGATTGCGTGCCGCCGCCGGTGTCGATGACGTATCGGTTCATGATATGCGCCGCGCCATCAGCAATTGGATGAAGGACCAGGGCATCGGACGCGAAGTTCGTGACTTGGCGCTCAATCACTTGGACGCGAGCGTCGATGCCCGCCACTATTCTGGCGCGGCCCGGATGGAAATACAGGTTCGCGCCGCGATGCAGGCTTGGGGAGATCATGTCTCGCAGGTCATCAGAGACGCGCAAGCGGCGCCTCCTGTCGCCACATTCTCTTGACCGAAGGGTGCAGGGAGCAAGTCCCGGCGGCCGCGGCCGTTACCTTGGCGAGCGGTACAGTGTCCAGCAGTCAGAGCGGAATCGACGCGATCTCCGCCATATAAAATGTCATCGGTAGCCAGGTCTACGACGCCCTGACTGGCAACTGCGATGACGACGTGCTGAAATTGTCCAATAAACTGGCCAATAAACTGACCAGTCTTCGGTGGACAAAATCACAAAAAATCAATAAAATAAGCAGAATAGGAGCTGCTTGAGATGTCGAAATCTGCCAAAAAACTAACCAAAAAACCGGCCACTAAGGCTGCGTCTCAAAAGGCATTAACGGATCAAGGCGAGCCAGTCTCGGAAATGGAACCGCTCGTCGTTTCCGAAAGTTCGGCACACCGTCCGCAACTAAACGAACTCGTATTCGAGCTTGTGAGCGCGGCGACTGGGTTCAAAGCGAGCTTGCCGGAAGGCATGGTCGAGTCGCTGTCCGACGTCGTTCGATCGATGAATTGCTACTACAGCAATTTGATCGAAGGTCACAACACACATCCAATCGAGATCGAGCGCGCGCTCAGTGAGGATTACAGCTCAAACAAAGAGCAGAGAAATCTCCAAATCGAAGCCAAGGCACATATTGCTGCACAGCGCTGGATAGATGAGGGAGGCTTGAAGGGTAAGTCCGCAACTGTTGCTGCTGTCATCGAGCTTCATCGACGCTTTGAGAGTGCTCTACCGCCCGAACTATTGTGGGTTGAAGACCCAGATACGAAACGCCGTGTGGCCGTCGTTCCTGGGAAGACACGCAGGGACTATGCCAAGGTCGGTCGCCATATAGCAATCAGTCCCGGTGCCGTGCCGCGCTTTTTAGTGCGGTGGGAAGCTGCGTTCGGACGTCTCAGCAAATTTGAGACCGTTCTGCAGTCGGCAGCCGCACATCATCGCCTCCTCTGGATCCATCCCTTCGCTGACGGCAACGGACGTGTGACCCGGCTGATTTCATATGCAATGCTTCTAGACGCGCTCGACACCGGTGGTATTTGGTCGATTGCACGCGGTCTCGCGAGGTCAGAAAACGAGTATAAGCAGCATCTCGCGGCATGCGATTCTTCGCGCCGGAACGACCTGGATGGCCGGGGAGCCTTGAGTGAGGTGGCGCTCTCCAACTTCACAGCATTTTTTCTGGGCACGTGCCTAGATCAGATAAAATTCATGGCCGAACTCATGCAGCCTGCTGCGCTGCGAAAGCGGATCATCGCGTGGGCAAAAGATGAGGAGAGGGTTGGCGGGATCATGGAGAACTCGCACCGCGCGCTTTCGCACATTCTCACAAATAGGGAGCTGGAGCGAAAAGATGCGCCGGACGTTCTAGGACTGGATGACCGCAAGGCACGCCGGGTAACAGCCAGACTAGTTGAGCGCGGGATTATCACGGCCTCGACTCATAAGGCACCGTTCCGGATTGCGTTTCCAGCAAGTCTAGCCCCCGCGTTGTTGCCCGGTTTATATCCGAGGATGAACAACCCAATTTGACAGTGCGGAAACTAGGCATGGTCGAGGGATGCCTGTTATTCGTCGCTCTGCACGATGCAGGGCGAACGCATCCGTATCATCTCAGCACGAGGAGCCGAACCCCATGAATACCGACGCTATACGGAAGAAAACGGCTAAGCCTCTGAAGCGCGACTGGGCACGCTTCGATGCGATGACGCCGGCGCAACGAAAAGCTGCGGCGGCGAGTGATCCCGACGCGCAACCCATCACTGCGAAAAATCAATCGCGCTTGAAGCGGACACCGCAAGTCAAGGTTGTTCGCAGGGCACTCGGTCTCTCACAAGAGGAGTTTTCCGCCCGCTTCCGAATTCCGCTCGGAACGCTTCGTGACTGGGAGCAGGGCCGCAAAGACCCCGACGCAGCCGCGAAAGCCTATCTCGCCGTCATCGCCCGTGACCCTGCGGCAGTGAAGGCCGCGTTGCGGTCGTAGCGCGCCGCAATAAGTCATCCGGACGTCTATTAACCAAACATCTTAGAAATCATGATGACTTCTGCCGCTTACTCATCACCAGTTGCGACTTCGGTTCATGTTGCTCTGGTTGCTTCCGGCAATCACCGGCGCCGTGCATCAAAGCGAGTGACAGCAGCAACCTGCGATGCAGATTAACGTTGTTTCCTTGCCGTCACGGGGAGTGACGGTGAAATAAGGCTGTCCGGGCGTCTCCGGAATGGAGCCACCGCTCAAGAAGGAGCGCCCGCGCGAACGGGCCCTGACGGCCGCAGAAATCAAGCAGTTCTGGACTAAGCTTGGCGATACGCCACTCACACGAAGGCGTGCAGCTCGCGTTGAAGCTTGCCCTCGTCACCGCGCAGCGTATCGGCGAAGTGTCGAACATCGCCAAGACCGAGCTTGCGCTCGACGGGCCAACACCCATCTGGTCGCTGCCCGCTGAGCGCAGCAAGAACCGTGAAGGACACCGAATTCCGTTTTCGACTTTGGCGGTCAGATTGATCAAGGACGCTCAGGCACTCTCGGGCGACAGCAAATTCTTGTTTCCTTCACCCAAGGACGCCGCGCCGATTGGTGCGGGCGCGGCGACCAAAGGTATGCAGCGCGCCCGCCCCACGTTCGATCTCGCCGACTTCCGCGTGCACGACCTGCGCCGCACGGCAGCGACCGGCATGGAGGAGTTGGGCGTAAGTCCGCACACTATTTCCCTCGTCCTCAATCACATGTTGGCGCGCACTGGCAACATCACAAGCGCGGTGTACGTCAAGTACAGCTACGATAAGGAAAAGCGCGAAGCGCAGGAGGCTTGGGGGCGGCGGCTGGAGGAGATTGTGGGAGTGGGTTGATGCGTACCCCTCCGGTGATGACCGCCTTGCCGGGGGCAAGCGGTTGCGGGAGTCTTCGCGCTGATCCGAGGCAGCGCGGGATGTGGATGTGTCCACAAACT
>JAYSVT010000118.1:0-20773 GCA_043718455.1 Hyphomicrobium sp. | reverse complement strand
ACCGCGAGCCCGGAAAAATTGAAGCGCATTGCGACAGCATTTCTTGAAAACTTGCGTACATTGCAAGCGCAGAGCGTCGGCGCCTGTTACGGCTATATTTCCAAAGGCGAACTGAGCCCAGCGGTCGTGCAGATGATGCAGACGCCGGAGAACGCGACATCGATCCACGCCAATGCCTCGGCCATTTTTGAAGCCGTCGCAGAGGGCAGCAAAACCCCAGTCAAACACGAGTCAGCCGTCAAGGCCGACTACGACATGCTGATCGTGGAACTCGGCAAGCTCGGCTGGAAGGAAGAGGATTTGCAGGTCTTCTCCAATCCAAGGCTGCTGGCAAAGCGCGAGCCCGCGCAGGTCTGCAAAATGGTTCAGGACTGGTTCGTCGCCCATCTCGCCGTGCAGGATGCCGCTGCACAGGACAGGCTATTGTTTGAAACCTTGAAGCCTGTAGTTTCCGGATAACTCCGGTCATAACTGGGGCCCCCAAATGACACAGTATGCCCTTAAGGTTTTCGTGACCGCCGTACTCGTGGTTCTCATTTCCGAAACAGCGAAACGCTCAAGCGCGCTCGGCGCCATCATCGCTTCGCTGCCACTCACCTCGCTGCTCGCGATCATCTGGCTCTATGGCGAAACCGGCGACACAGTCAAAGTCGCCGATCTGGCGCGCGGCATATTCTGGTATGTGCTCCCCTCGCTCGTGCTTTTCATCGTATTTCCGCTCATGCTGTCGCAGGGATACGGATTCTGGCCGAGCCTGGCTGCGGCATCAGCGCTGACGTTCGCCGCCTACCTTGCCATGATTGCCATTCTGTCGCGCTTTGGCATCGTTCTTTAAGCCCAAGTGAGCCCATGCGTGACAGCCGCACCGATCCGCGCTATCGGCTCGGTTGATGCTTCATATTAACGAACTCACCTATCGCATCGAGGGCAAGATCATCCTCGACAGCGCCACGGCGGCTATCCCTCCCGGGCACAAGGTTGGCCTTGTCGGACGCAACGGCGCCGGCAAGACCACGTTGCTTAGGCTCTTGAAAGGCGAGATCCATCCCGACGACGGAGCCGTCTCAACGCCGCGCAACGTCCGCATCGGCCATGTGGCCCAGGAAGCTCCCGGCGGAGATGCGACCCTCATTGAATGGGTTCTAGCCGCCGATACCGAACGCGCGAGCCTGTTAGATGAAGCCGAACACGCCACCGACCCGCACCGCATCGCCGACATCCAATTGCGCCTGACCGACATCGACGCCCACTCGGCCCCCGCCCGCGCCGCGCAAATTCTATCCGGCCTTGGCTTTGACGAAGCCGCACAGCAACGCGCTTGCCGCGAATTTTCGGGGGGATGGCGCATGCGCGTGGCGCTTGGTGCGATCCTGTTTCTGGAACCCGAAATCCTGCTGCTCGACGAGCCGACCAACTATCTCGATCTCGAAGGCACGCTGTGGCTCGAGAGCCATCTGAAATCATACCCGCACAGTGTCTTGATCGTCAGCCACGACCGCGACCTTCTCAATCGCGCCGTCAACGCAATCCTGCATCTCGATCGCGGCAAGCTCGTCATGTACACGGGCGGATATGACGACTTCGAAGAATCGCGCCTTGAAAAGCAGCGGCTCGAACTCAAACTCAAAAAAAAGCAGGACGACCAGCGCCGCCACATCCAGGCGTTCATAGACCGCTTCAAGGCAAAGGCCAGCAAGGCAAGCCAAGCCCAGAGCCGCGTTAAAGCACTCTCCAAAATGAAGCCTATCGCGGCGCAGGTCGATGATCGCGTCGTGCCTTTCCTCTTGCCGAAACCTGCAAAGACCATCGCCAGCCCGTTGCTACGACTAGAATCCGCGAGCGCCGGATACGAGCCCGGCAAGCCTATTCTCAACAACCTTAGTCTACGCATAGACAACGACGACCGCATCGCGCTGCTCGGCCAGAACGGCAACGGCAAGTCGACATTCGCGAAGCTTATCGCCGGACGGTTGAAGCCGCTCACAGGCAACGTCTACGGCGCGCAGAAAGTCGAAGTCGGATACTTCGCCCAGCACCAGCTCGACGATCTCAATCCGCTCTCGACGCCCTACGACTACATGCTCAAACTCATGCCGGACGCGACCGAAGCACAGCGGCGCGGCAAACTCGGCGCCTTCGGCTTCTCATTCGATAAGGCGGACACCAAATGCAGCGTGCTGTCTGGCGGCGAGAAAGCCCGTTTGCTGCTCGCACTGACGGCGTTTCACGCGCCGAACCTGTTGATCCTCGACGAGCCGACCAACCACTTGGATGTCGATAGCCGCGAAGCGCTCATCCACGCGCTGATCGAATATGACGGTGCTGTCATCTTGATCAGCCACGACCGCCACCTCATTGAAGCCAGCGCTGATCGGTTATGGATCGTGCGCAACGGAACGGTGACAAACTACGACGGCGATATGGAGAGCTATCGCGCGGAACTTCTTTCCGAACGCGGACAAAAATCGCGCGAGCGGTCTCAAATATTAAAAAGTGCGGGCTCTAATATATTGCCCAACCGTTCGGACATGCGCCGCGCTGCCGCTGATAAGCGCGCGGAACTCGCACCTTTGAAGAAAGCGATGTCGTCGGCTGAGAAAACTGTGGAAAACATCAACACCGAAATTGCTAAACTGGACGCTGTTCTTTTAGATTCTACAATCTATGCGCGCGACCCTGCGAAAGCACAACAATCAGTACTGATGCGTGGTCAATTAGCTAAGCAGTTGAGCGAGGCGGAAGAAACGTGGTTCAACGCGAGCGAGGCCTACGAAAACGCATTTATTCTGTCATCGGAGTAAATCGGACTAAGGTCCGCGGCAACTTGAATTAGGTGTTTTCTGCCGAAACACCATCGCGGCGAATAGGCTTGGCGCATCTGCTCAAGTTAGTTAATGAAACTGAGCCGGGAGCTGGCGGGGCCGCGGTGCGGGGTACCGCGCTAGTCGGTGAGGGCCTTCTGGTTTGCTTCGTCAGCTCCCTACGCTTTTCTATTGCGCCCAATCTTTTTTTGAGTGGCGGCGCATGACTTGGCCGGATGTGATCTCCTAGCTCCGGCCAGCACGCACCACATACCCAACCCAATTGACAGGCGTGTGACGGCTGCAATCCCCGCTCGGCAGGTCCGCTCTCTCGAGCGAAGCACACTCTCTCCTCTGCGTTCCCGGCCAAGCGCGGCTCATCATCGACCCGCATTTATCCGCTGCCCATTCCGCGCGCGAGCCGGGATCTTCACGCCTCTCTGTTTTCTCCGGACTATCCGCCTAGTGAAGATCCCGGATTGCCGTGGAATGGTGACTTCGCGTTTCACGCAACCGCCGGGGCCACGGCTTCCGGGAACGCAGCTTTTGTGAACTTGTCTTATCCCGCAATCTTCGAAAAATCGGCAACCGTTTGCGTGGCGGCGCCCTCACAACTTGCTTTCCCGGCCAAGCGCGGCTCATCGTCGACCCGCATTTATCCGCTGCCCATTCCGCGCGCGAGCCGGGATCTTCACCCGTCTCTGTTTTCTCCGGACTATCCGCCTGGTGAAGATCCCGGATTGCCGTGGAATGGTGACTTCGCGTTTCACGCAACCGCCGGGGCCACGGCTTCCGGGAACGCAGCTTTTGTGAGCTTGCCTTATCCCGCGATCTTGGAAAAATCGGCAACCGTCTGCGTCGCGGCGCGTATTTCGGATAAGAGCTTCAAGCGGTTCTCGCGGATTTTCGGATCGTCCGCGTTGACCATGATCTTGTCGAAGAACGCATCGACCGGCGGGCGGAGTTCTGCGAGCGCGCGCATGGCGCCGGCGAAATTCTCGACGTTGATGGCCGCGACCGTGTCCTGCTTGATTTCTTCGATCTTGGCCGCGAGCGCGATTTCTTCTTTTTCCTTCAAGAGTTTCAGGTCATACGTGCCGGCGTACGATTTCTTGTCCTTCTTTTCCTCGATCGACAGGATATTGGCCGCGCGCTTGACGCCAGCCAGCAGGTTGGCGCCGTCGTCGGTCTTGAGGAATGCGTCCAGCGCTTCAACACGGCGCACGATGAGCGCGAGGTCGTCCTGCCCGCCCAGAGAGAAAATGGCGTCGATCAGGTCGTGGCGCTTGCCCTGGTCTTTGAGGAAGACTTTGAGGCGATCGGCGAAGAAGGAGAGGAGGTCGCGAGTAGACTCATAATTTTGCTTGAATTCCGGAAGTTGTTGTATCTCTTCGCCAGTTAAATGATGCGCTTTCTCTTCGGCACTTACTTTTGGTAATTTGGGGACAGCTACATCTCCACCCTCTGCCCACACATCGACTAGCAGCTTGTAAACATCACCAATGGCCTGGCGCGCCTCAAGATCGAAGATTTTGAATTGAAGGCCAAGACCGTGTTTCGCCAATCTTACAAATAGCGGCAACCTCAAATCATTCTCCAGCACAATCCGGATGACACCCAGTGCCGCACGCCGCAGCTGATAGGGATCGCCCGAGCCCGTCGGCTTTTCATTAATCGCCCAGAAGCCCACAAGCGTGTCGAGCTTGTCGGCCAGCGCCACCGCAATCGCGACCGCGTCGCCCTGGTCCTCGCGCGGCACCGTGTCGGTCGGCCCTTTCGGTTTGTAATGCAGCTCAATCGCGCGGGCGATATCCGGCTTTGTCCCAGCATGCTCCGCATAATAACGGCCCATCAGGCCTTGCAGTTCCGGGAACTCGCCGACCATGCCGGAGACGAGATCGGCTTTGCACACTTGCGCCGCACGGCGCGCGTCTTCTGGATTCGCGTCCACCGCGCCCGCAATCTGGAACGCCAATTCCGCCACGCGCTCGACGCGATCTTTTTGGCTCCCTAATTTCTCGTGGAACGTGATGCCCGACAACGCGCTCGCCATCTCGTCAAGCGGCTTCTTCAGATCCTGATCCCAGAAAAACTTGGCATCCGAAAGCCTGGCGCGAATAACTTTTTCGTTGCCCGAGACGATTTGCAGACCCGCATCCTTCGCCGTGAGGTTCGACACCAGCAGAAACTTGTTCGCGAGCTTCTTGGTCTTTGGATCGCGCAGCGAAAAACACTTCTGATGCGCCTTCATCGACGTCATCAGGCATTCGGCCGGAACGCTCAGGAACTCCTTTTCGAACGAGCCCATGAGGACAACGGGCCATTCGGTCAGCCCGGCATTTTCATTCAAAAGCGCTTCGTCCTCGACGAGTTCGAGCTTGGCGTCTTTCGCTAGAGCCCGCGCCTGTTCCGCAATCGACGCCACGCGCTTGGCCGGATCGAGCACGACTTTGTGGGCGAGGAGTTTCGCCTCATAGTCGGCGAAGTCTTTCACCTTGAACGGCTCACCACCTAAAAATCTGTGACCCGAAACGATGTCGCCCGACGCAATCCCCCCCCATTCAAGCGGGATGATCTTACCGCCTAAAATGCACGTCATCGACTGCAACGGACGCACCCACTGGAAAGGAGACGCACCCCAGCGCATGGATTTGGGCCAGGGGAATTTGCCCAGAACTTCGTGCACCGTCTCACTGATGATCTCAGCCGACCCGCGGCCCGGCTTGTCAATTTTCGCGACGTAGTAGTCGCCCTTTTTCTCGTCCTTGACGATCTCCGCGTCCGCAATCTTCGCCAATCCCGCCGACTTCAAGAAGCCCAGAACCGCTTGTTCCGGGGCACCAACGCGGGGCCCTTTTTTCTCTTCCGAAATCGCGGGTGATTTCGCTGGCACACCCTGAATGACCAGCACCAAGCGGCGCGGCGTCGAAAAGCTTTTGGCGTCTCCCGTCTCAAGCCCGCGTGCTTTAAAGCCATCAGTGACGAGGCGGCGTAAATCGTCCGCCGCCCGCACCTGCATGCGCGCTGGAATTTCTTCGGAGAACAATTCGAGGAGAAGTTCGGACATCAAACATCACTTGTAGGTTGGGTTAGCGCGGCCAACCTGCCGGGTCTAAGCGCGGACGTACATTCCGTGCGTAACCCAACAGGCAACAATTACATAGACTTCTTCAAGTGTTGGGTTACGGCCGAGGGCAGAGCGGCCTAACCCAACCTACGCTTCGAATTCTTCCGCTCCCCATGTGCATGCAGCGTATAGAGTAAGGGATTTTCTCAATACGCCCCAGCAGGCTTGGCGTCAGCCGGAGCATCTGCCGCAGGCTTAGCGGCATCCTTGGCCGCTGGAACAACAGGTACCTCGACAACTGCCGGAGATCCGCCGCCCGTCACGCGCGCGCCGATGTCTTCAATGGCACCCGTCGCGGTCAGGTATCCAACACCAACCAGCAACATGGCCACAAACATGCGGAAAATCGGCGGCTTCTTATTGAGCATCAAATACCCAACCGCAAACAGCGGAATGAAAGTCGCCAGTAATCCGGCGATCAGATCCGTACTCATGCGCGTCCTCCTTCTGTGTTGAGCCAGGCGCCGCAGCAGGCTTTCGCCAGTTCGCGCACGCGCAAGATATAGCTTTGCCGCTCCGTGACCGAGATGACGCCGCGCGCGTCGAGCAAATTGAAAACGTGAGATGCCTTGATGCACTGATCGTAAGCCGGCAGCGCCATCAGGTGTTGAGGTGTCTGACCCTCTGGGTCTGACACCTGTGTTCCACCGGCGCTCCCGGTGTCAGACCCGGAGGGTCGGACACCGGCCCAGCCCTTAGCGAGCAGCGCCTGGCATTCAGCTTCCGCGTCTTTGAAGTGCTGCAACAGCATGGCCGTGTTCGCGTGCTCGAAATTGTAACGGCTGAATTCCTGCTCAGCCTGCAAAAACACGTCTCCATAGTTCAAGCGGCGCGCATCGGTCCGGCCGTTAAAGTTCAAATCGAACACGCGATCGACACCCTGCACGTACATGGCGAGGCGCTCTAAGCCATAGGTGATTTCGCCCGACACGGGATTGCAATCGTACCCGCCGACCTGCTGGAAGTACGTGAACTGCGAAACTTCCATGCCGTTGCACCAGACTTCCCAACCCAAGCCCCAGGCACCAAGCGTCGGGCTCTCCCAATCGTCTTCGACGAAGCGGATATCGTTGATGCTGGTGTCGATGCCGATAGCATCCAAGCTCGCGAGATAGAGTTCCTGGATGTTGGCCGGAGACGGCTTCATGATCACCTGGAACTGGTAGTAGTGCTGCATCCGGTTCGGGTTTTCGCCATAGCGCCCATCCTTGGGACGGCGCGAGGGCTGCACATAGGCGGCGGACCAGGGCTTAGGCCCAAGTGCGCGCAGCGTGGTTGCTGGATGAAACGTGCCAGCCCCCACTTCCATGTCGTAGGGTTGGAGAACAACGCACCCCTGCGCGCCCCAGAACTGTTGCAGCGTCAGGATCAGATCCTGGAACGCTTCTTTGGGGCGGAGGGCCGGAGTGGCTGAGGATAATTTGGCAGACGTTTTGGCGGGCATCGAAGCGCTCTTTTTATGCGGTTGCGCTGCACTATAAGCATTCGCACCTCCTTGTCATCCCGGGATGGCTCAAAACTCACGATTGTCTTTGTGCGGCAGGCCTTTGGGTCTAGGTTCTCAGGTGTCGCGGTAAGCATGCGCCACCGCCCAAGAAAAACGCGTTCAATGGAGTGATCACAATGGCCGTTCTTAAAGTCATCGAGCTAATGGCGAATTCGTCTAAGAGCTGGGAAGACGCGACCCAACAGGCCGTCGCCAAAGCTAGCAAAACCTTGAAGGGCGTCAAATCGGTTTGGGTTCAGGATTTCTCGGCATCCGTCGGCAAGAACGGCAAGATCGACGACTATCGCGTGACTTGCAAAGTAACGTTTGAGCTCAAAGACAAGAATGGCGGCTAGCCCTGCCGCTGGCGCGGCTTATAGGCGCCAACCGTCTCGTCCCACTCGAGTTCGCCCAGATCTTTTGGGTTGCCCATGGCAGCCGCCGTTTCGCGCCGGCGGCGCTTGACCTCTGACGGGCTCTCCGTCTGCGCCTGGGCGACGAGTTTTGACAAGAACTTATAGCCAGCGTAAAGGCCAACTCCGGCAACGGCTAGGATGATGAATGGCGGCATATCATTCGGCTTTCGTCATAACCCAAAGCGCGACCAGAGCGCCCTGGTCTCCACAGCGGACACCAGATCATCGGCGAAAGCAAGGCCGCCGAGAGATTGGGTCGCCGCCAAGCCCGTCGCAGGCGCAAATCGGCGCAAGCGCGAGAGCAGGCCAGTTTTCTGGGTTTCAACCACCTGCAGACGCACGTCCTGCCCATGCAGCTCCTGCATTTTGCTGCGCACGTCGCTGATGCCGTCGATGAGCCCGAGTTCATAAGCCTTGGGGCCCGCCCAGAAAGCGCCCGAGAACAATTCTGCGTCAGGTGCCTTGAGCTTGCCGAGACGGCGCTCCTTGACGAGGCCGATGAACACGTCGTGCACGTCGCGTTGGATGGCTTTCAGCCGCGCCACGTCATCGGCGTTTTCCGGCAAAAACGGATCGAGCGTGCTTTTTGATAACCCTGACGTGTAAACGCGCCGCTCAATGCCGAGCTTATCGATTGCTTCGACAAATCCGAAGCCCGCCGAAATGACGCCGATAGATCCGACGATGGACGAGGGATCGGCGTAGATTTCATCGCCCGCAATCGCCAAGAAGTATCCGCCAGACGCTGCAACATCTTCGCAAAACACGTAGACCTTTTTCTTTTTCTCTTCCGCCAACTGGCGAATGCGCTTGAAGATCAGGTTGGATTGCACGGGCGATCCACCCGGCGAATTGATCAACACAGCAACGCTCGGCAGTTTCGAGAGGCTGAACGCCTTATCAATCGCGCCCGCGACACCGGCTATCGAGAGGCCGGGACGCAACGGCGTCACCATGCCGATGGGCCCTGTAAATCTCAAAACGGGTACGACAGGCTTGCGCGAGAACGGCCACATCCAGAAACACTCCGCAGGGGAAAAGAGTTGCGCTGAGGGGCGCCAGATTTTGCATCTAAACAGGTAGGTCAAAAGAATCGCTTTTGCCAGTCCTTGATTATCGAGTCCTTGACTATCCAGGCATCACATACCAAGCGCACCGCCGTGCCGAAGTATTCTCTGCGCCTCAGCAGTGAACGCATTCCCCTCGCCATGCAGAACGAAGGGTGGATTCAAAGTGAGCGGCGCGCGGCTGCCTTTGATGCCTTGTACCAGCACACGGATCGCAGGCTCATCAGCGCGCGCATGAATGGGAACTATGACAATCCCACCAAAACGCGTTTCGAACGCGCCAAGAACATTCGCTAGAGCATCGGCTTTGTGTATGAGCGTCGCGCGGCCACCAGGGCGCACCATACGCGCCATAAAGCGCAGCCAGTCGTCGAGCGATTGTTGCGGCATGGCGTGCGACGCCGCCTTCATCGCGTTGGGCGCGGGCGTGCCAGCATGCAAATCATGAAAAGGCGGATTGGCAACGGCTTCGTCAAAACTCTCGGGCACAAGCCCGCCCGGCGCACCGACGTCCGCTTGCACCGCCGTCACGCGGCCCGCGAAATCATTGACCGCGATATTCTCAGCTGCCAATTTGACAAGCTCGGGTTCACGCTCAAGCAACGTGACCTTGAGTGACGGCAGTCGCGCCGCCGCGCACAAGCCAACTGTGCCAACGCCCGCGCCAATATCCAGCAAGGTTGCATCGCCATTCTCAGGCGCACGAACGCTCGCCGCCAGCAGCACCGCATCGACCCCCGCCCGGTATCCCTTGCGCGGTTGGCGGATGATCAGCTGGTCGCCAAGAAAATAGTCCTCGGTGATGTCTTGGGTGATGTCGAGGCTCACGTCCGTGGTCTCGTCGGCGATGCCCATAATTTTTAAGTCAGACCTACTCACTCTCTGAAATCCACTGGCCGAGATCAGCTTCGCGCAAGATGCCCACGGCGTCCCCCCAGGAAAGCTCCGCCACCATGAGACGGCGCGGGAAGACCCCAATCGAACCTTCAACAATGCTGATATGCTGATCGAAAACAACGACTTCGATCCCAGCATCATGCATGAGGCTCTGGACGAAACTTAAAAGCACTGGATCTGTGGTCGATATCAGTTCGCGCATTGCTCCAAGATAGACTATGCAGGGCCCCCAGCCTACACAAACATGCCTACGCCAACGTGCATGCGCCAACGCGCATGCGCCAACGCGCATGCGCCAATCCGACCGGCTAGCAATGGCACGCCTGCCGGACTATATTTTATTCAGCATCAATATGTTGGGGGCCTGACTTTGGGTCGCGTTATACCACTCGACGAGGCGCGCGAAGGCGCCCAGGATTTGAAGCCGCTGATGGACCTCGTCAATGAGGACATGCAGGCGATCAATCGCATCATTCTCGACAAGGCCGTGTCCGACGTCGAATTGATCCCGGAACTCGCCCATCACCTGATCGACAGCGGCGGCAAGCGCCTGCGCCCCATGCTGACAATCGCGGCCGCCAAGCTTTGCGGCTATCCAGGCACGTGGCACGTGCGCGTGGCTGCCGCCGTTGAATTCATGCACACAGCGACGCTGCTGCACGACGACGTGGTGGACGAAAGCGGGACAAGGCGCGGACGCAAAACGGCGCGCATGATCTGGGGCAACCAAGCCAGCGTTCTGGTCGGCGATTTTCTCCTCGGCCAAGCCTTCCGCATGCTGGTCGAAGCAGGCTCGCTCCCAGTCTTAAAAATCATGTCGAACGCGGCTGCCACAATCGCCGAGGGCGAGGTTATGCAGCTCGCCGCCGCCAAGAACACGGCGACCACCGAAGACGAATACCTCGCCATCATCAATGCCAAAACGGCAGCTCTGTTTTCAGCCGCAGCCGAAGTCAGCCCCGCACTTGCCCAGCGCCCCGCGGAAGAGCAGACCGCGCTCAAGTCGTACGGCAAAAACCTAGGCCTCGCCTTCCAGCTCGTTGACGACGCGCTCGATTACGCCGGCGACAGCCAAAGGCTCGGCAAAGCCACAGGCGACGATTTCCGCGAAGGCAAGATCACGCTTCCGGTCATTTTGTCATTCCGGCGCGGCTCAAGCGAAGAACGCCAATTCTGGAACCGCACGATTGCCGAGGGCGACATCAACGACGGCGACTTGGAAACAGCCGTTGGCCTCATGAAAAAGCACAAGGCCATTGATGCAACGCTGGAACGCGCGCGCTCGTACGGGTCCATCGCCCGCGATGCGCTCGCCATTTTCCCCGCCAGCCGCGAAAAAGACGCGCTCGAACGCGTCATCTCTTTCTGCGTCAGCCGCACGCATTGAGCTGACACTGCTGAGACAGCACGCAACCACACGCACGCGCTTCTGACGTTTCGTCAGTCCCGCACGAACCAAGCGAAAGGCAATACAATGGCCAAGAACACGATATGCCTATGGTATGACAAAGACGCCGAGGCTGCCGCCCGCTTCTACGCCGCAACCTTCCCAGACAGCAGCGTGACAGCCGTCCACCGTGCGCCGGGCGATTATCCATCGGGCAAGGCGGGCGACGTGCTGACAGTGGAATTCACAGTCGCCGGAATACCGTGCCTGGGTCTCAACGGTGGCCCGGCGTTCAAGCACAACGAAGCCTTTTCGTTCCAGATCGCCACCGTCGATCAGGAAGAGACCGACCGTTACTGGAACGCCATCGTCGGCAATGGCGGCCAGGAGAGTGCATGCGGTTGGTGCAAAGACAGGTGGGGCATCTCCTGGCAAATCACACCGCGCGTACTCACCGAGGCAATAGCTGCCGGCGGCGCCGAAGCAAAACGCGCATTCGATGCGATGATGAGTATGAAGAAGATCGATGTCGCCGCGATTGAAGTGGCGCGGCGCGGCTGACGTTGCGCGCACCAGTGCTGCCCCACCTGGCGAGAAGTCAGGAACTGCCTCTCCCCTTGGGGAGAGGCCGGCGGGGTCGATATTCCTCAGACGAATTCCTTTGAACATTCCGCGCCGGGTGAGGGGGTGGACATAGTTGAATGTAGCCGCCCCCTAACGCTCTCCCGCCCATCGCGAAGCGATGCGCCGCATCGACGGGGAGAGGGGTTCACATAGCATCAACCGAGCGTCACGGCCTTCACCCACCAATGAGGCTGAGCGCGTTGCAGCGCAGCGGCGGCGGACGCGGCGTTTACCGCATCGTCGAAAATGGCAAAGAATGTGGGTCCAGCACCTGACATTCGAGTTAGGCGACCACCTGGCGGTATCGCCTGCATCACGTCAGCAATCACCGGAAACGTTTGCCAGGCCGCGAATTGAAGATCGTTCTGCCACCCTGGACCAATCACTTTCAGTAAGTCCTCACGGTTGTGGATGCCCGGATGATTTTCGGGCCGTTCTGCATAGGGATTTGGCTCTGCCGCATAGGCGCGAAAAACCTGCGCGGTCTTGTCTTCGGGCATCGCAATGAGTGGATTGACGACGATCGCATCGACGCGCACGGGCTTGGAAAACTTGAGCGGCGCAACGATCTCGCCAATGCCGCGCATCCAAGAAAGATGAGAAACCAGACAAACTGGAACATCGGCGCCGATGCGCAACGCGAACGCCTTCCAGTCGATATCGGCCGCGCGCTCCGCATTCGCCCGTTGCACCGCCCGTATCACCGCCGCCGCATCCGCTGACCCGCCGCCGATCCCCGCCGCAACAGGCAGATTTTTTTCCAGATGCACCGCGCCAAGCCGCAATTGCGGCGCTTCGATTTCCAGCCGCCGCAAAACGACGTCGACGAGGTTCGCGCCCGCAATAGATCCTGCAAACGGCCCCGACATCGTAACGCCAACAGGCTTCGAGATATCGAGCGTGACCCAATCCCCAACATCCGCAAACGCCACGAGGCTTTCGAGTTCGTGATAGCCGTCCGGCCGCCGGCCCAGCACGCGCAAGGTCAGGTTGATCTTGGCTGGCGCGAACTCTTTGAAAACGGTCATGCGTGCAATGTCCGGCTCATACGAAAACGGGCGCCTTGAGCGCCCGTTTGAAGATGTGCAGAAGATCTATCAGACATCTACTCAACAACGCGCCGCTGTGGGCCAGACCGGTTGTTCTCGCTGCGCCGGCGCGAGTCCGTGCGCTGCGCCTGCTTGTTCTTCGGCGCCACTTTAACCTCGGCTTTGGCTGGCAAGCCGATCTCGACTTTCACTTTAATCTTCTCGGCATCTTCCGGTTCCGGGTTGAGCGTCAGCGCCTGGCTCCACTGATACTTGGCTTCGCGCTCGCGGCCAACCTGCCACAAGGCATCGCCGAGATGGTCGTTCAAGGTCGGGTCTTCCGGCTTGATCTCGACGGCGCGTTCGAGATAGCGCACAGCCTCCTTAAAGTCGCCTTGCTTGTAGTGCGCCCAACCGAGACTATCGACAATGTAACCGTCATCAGGCTTCAACTGCACGGCCTTCTCAATCAGCTTCATGCCCTCTTTCATATTGCGGCCCTGGTCGATCCAGGAATAGCCGAGATAGTTGAGGACGAGTGCTTGTTCGGGTGCCAAAGCCAAAGCGCGTTTCAAGTCGGCCTCTGCAGACGGCCAGTTCTTCAATCTCTCGTAAGCCGTCCCGCGGGCATAATAGTAGCCCCAGTGCCGGCTGTCGGGCTTACCGATGATGTCGATGGCGCGTGTGAAATAGCCCACGGCGTCGGCGTAGCGTTTGCGCCCGCGCATGATATTGCCGAGTGCCTCAAGCGGGCGCACGTCGCGCGGATCTTTCTTGGCGAGGCCCTCAAGCAGCGCTTGTGCCTCTTCCGACTTTTCCAGAGAATTGAGGTTGAACGCTTTGCGAATTTCAATAGCGCTCTGCAATGCTGTGCCCTTCGGGATCTTGTCGTATGTCTCGATAGCGACGTCGAAACGGCGCGCGGTTTCTTCAGCGCTCGCAAGCGCCGCAAGGGCAAAGGCATGATCGGGCTTGGCATAAAGTGCGAGCTGCAGGTAAATCGTACCGAGGCTAACGCCTCCTTCGCCGGTCAGGGCTTCGCCTAAGCCGTAGAAGACTTCAGCCAGCCCTTCAGCGGGCGTCGTGATAAGAGTGCCAATTTTCTGCTTGGAGTCGATCCGGTTGCGCAAGTCGCGGGCGAGGGGATGGGGCTCGCCCTGTGCTTTCTCAAATTGATCATTGAGAACCTTACGTGCGTACTTGTAATCGCCTTGGCTTGCGGCGTGCTGCGCGTATGCGAGTGACGTGCGCAATGTGCGGCTGTCCTGCTTGAACATGCGTTCGTACGAAGCCCTCGCTTCGCTTTTCTTGCCCGCCATATCGGCGATGAGCGCCTTGTGATAGCGCAAATAGAATTGTGCCCACTCGGGCTGCTTGGGCAGATCGACGGCCTGGAGCGCGCCGGCCGCATCGCCCGCTGAAAACTTCGTCCAGCCAACGGCAACGGCGCTCGTCAATTCACCGATCGGATTTTCTGACGCGGCCTTGAAGTGTTCTTCGGCCTTGGCAAAGTCGCCTGCTTTGAAAGATCTGACACCAAGCATAAAGCGCGACATCCGGTGCGCCGGCTGCACGGCCGCAAGCTTCTCTGCCAGCGGCAACGCCTGTTCCCACCGGCCCGCCATCAGCTCCATCTGGAAGGCTTGCTCGAGAATGACTTCGTTGCCTGGATCGCGTGCCAGTGCGCGGCCGTAAAATCCGGCGGCACTTTCTGTGTCTTGCTGCCCTTTCGCGAACCGGCCAGCAAGATAGTTGCCGAGCAGCGAACGGGTCAATTCTGCTTCGTCCGGCGACCGCGCAATTGTCCCACCGATGAGGCCTACTGCCGAAAGCGTGGCGGCCCCTGAAACGATGGCAAGAAACCGTCCGAGGCGCATGCGCATGAGCAGATCCTTATACCCGGCGTCGCGCGCCGATTCTTGAACATGAGATAGACTAGCAAGACTACGGGCTTCTTGGCGACCCGCTTTCCATTAAAAACCAGCAATTAAATGTAGAAAGACGGAAAGCCCCGCGCGCTCTTGGTGGACAAGGCCTTGTTTGTTGACATTGCCGCCTTTTAGGTACTTCACGTTCGCGGACAGATAGCGGCGTTTTGAACACAAGATTGCGATGAAGCCGGTCAAACCGCAATCACGCAAAACGCCTCTCGCGAAGCCGTCAACGGACACAGCTCTGAGTTCATTCTTGCTTACATTCCGGCATAATTGGGGCCGCCGCCGCCTTCGGGGCAAACCCACGTGATGTTTTGGCTCGGATCCTTAATATCGCAGGTTTTGCAGTGCACGCAATTTTGGGCGTTGATCTGGAAGCGCGGCCGACCTTGGGCATCTTGAACGATCTCATAAACTCCGGCCGGGCAGTAGCGCTGCGCGGGCTCTGCGTATTCCGGCAAGTTGACGGCGACCGGTACGTGTGCGTCCGTAAGCTTGAGGTGGACCGGTTGATCTTCTTCGTGGTTGGTTGCTGAGAACGAGAGGTTCGTCAGCTTGTCGAATGTCAGCTGGCCGTCAGGCTTGGGATAGGTGATCGGCACGTATTTGCCAGCCTTCTTGGTCGCTTCGGCGTCCGTCTTGCCGTGTTTCAAGGTGTAGCCGAGGCCGATGCCCGGAATGAGTGTATTGAGCCACATGTCGATGGCGCCAAGGCCAACGCCGGCGTACGTGCCGAGCTTGGACCAGAACGGCTTGACGTTGCGCACCTTTTTCAGATCTGCAGCGATCTCGCCGGTACGCACGGCCGTTTCATAATCCGCGAGTTTGTCGTGCGCGCGGTTGTTGCCGATTGCCGCGAATGCCGCGTCGGCCGCTGCGATGCCCGACAGCATGGCGTTGTGACTGCCCTTAATGCGCGGCACGTTGACCATGCCCGCCGCGCAGCCAAGAAGCGCGCCGCCCGGAAACGTAAGATCGGGCATAGATTGCCAGCCGCCTTCGGTGATAGCGCGCGCGCCATAGCCGATGCGTTTGCCGCCTTCAAAGACGTCGCGGATGGCTGCGTGCGTCTTGAAACGCTGGAATTCGTCGTAAGGCGAGAGATACGGATTTTCGTAATTCAGATGCAGCACGAACCCGACCGACACGAGGTTGTCGCCGTAGTGATATAGAAACGATCCCCCGCCCGTCTTGTAGTCGAGCGGCCAGCCGAACGAGTGCTGCACGAGTCCCGGACGATGTTTCTCCGGCTTCACCTGCCAGAGCTCCTTGAGGCCAATGCCGTATTTCTGCGGCTCGTGCCCCTTGTCGAGTCCAAACGTTTTAATAAGCACTTTGCTGAGCGAGCCTCGCGCGCCTTCTGCGATAAGCGTATACTTGCCGCGCAACTCCATGCCGCGCACGAAGCTGTCCTTCGCGTGGCCCTCGCGGTCAACGCCCATGTCGCCGGTCGCGACGCCAACAACCGCGCCTTTGTCGTCATAGAGAACTTCAGTGGCTGCAAATCCAGGATAAATCTCAACGCCAAGTTCCGCCGCCTGTTCGCCCAGCCATTTGCAAAGTGCGCCTAAGCTAACGATGTAATTGCCGTGGTTCTTCATCAACGGCGGCATCGGCCAGTTCGGCAAAGTCATGTCGCCGGCCGGGCCAAGAACCAGAAAGCGGTCCTCGGTAACGGCCGTATCGACCGGCGCACCTTTGGCTTTCCAATCTGGCATCAGGCGGTTGAGACCAACGGGGTCAATGACAGCGCCTGAGAGAATGTGCGCGCCAACTTCGGAACCCTTTTCGAGCACGACAACGGAAATTTCTTTGCCAGCTTCGGCTGCTAACTGCTTCAGTCGGATCGCGGCCGAAAGTCCGGCTGGCCCCGCGCCAACGATCACGACGTCGAAGTCCATTGCTTCCCGCGGAGTGTCCTTAGGCGGCAGCTCGGCGCCATTGCGTGCCATAATTGCTCTTGTCCTGTCTCTAGTTCCTAAATCCCGATTAGGGCCGGAGTAACCGGAGCGTCAAGCACGGCGCGTCCCCTGCGACAGTAGAAGCAGCGCTTCAATTGCTTTTGCTGTGGGCAAGGACCGCTTATACTGGCCCGATGACCACTAGCCTCCAACACCAAGAATTGCTCGCCCTGCTTGATTGGCAACGCGCCATGGGCGCAGACGCCGTGTTGGGCGGCGAGCCGGTTGACTGGCTGGCTCGCGGTCCCGTTGCCCCTGGCGCTCATTTCGTTTGGCCCGAAAGGGCGACAGTGAGAACGCAAGCGCTGACGCCCGAAACCTGTATTCCAGCGGCGCCAGCCCCATTAACAGCACGGCCTTCAGCGCCGCCTGCCGCTCCGACGGCCCTGCGCGTCGAAGCACCAACGCGGCCCCAAACGCCGCTTGCCCCGAGTGCCGCCGAAACCGACGCGCGCCGCATCGCCCGCGCCGCGACCAGCCTCGAAAGCCTCGGCGCGGCCTTGAAAGCCTTCGACGGCTGCACGCTCAAAGCCACAGCCACCAACCTCTGCTTCTATCGGGGCGCTGCAAAAGCCAAGCTGATGATCATCGGCGAAGCCCCGGGCCGCGACGAGGACATTGAAGGCAAACCTTTCGTCGGACGCGCCGGCCAATTGCTCGACAAGATGCTCGCCGCCATCAACCTGACGGAAGCCGGCGTCCACATCACCAATATTGTGTATTGGCGCCCGCCGGGAAACCGCACACCAACACCTCAAGAGGCACTTGCTTGCCGTCCATTCCTGGAACGCCAGATGGAGCTCGTCGCGCCTGAGATCGTTCTTGCTGTTGGAGGCGCTGCGGCAAAAGAAATTCTTGGTGTTGCGGACGGCATCATGCGCCTGCGCGGCAAATGGCGCGAGATAGAGATCGGCGGAGTCAAAGTTTCTGCCATGGCGACTTTGCACCCGGCCTATCTGTTGCGCACACCCGCCGCCAAACAGATGGCATGGCAGGATTTGCTGGCCTTAAAGGCCAAACTCAACGCGTGAAGTTTTAAGAGTTATTTAGCCCTACCTCGAATTTCATTTCAAATTTTATCCAAATCCCCGCCCGGTCGATAAAATTCTACGCATCTGTTTAAGCGAACTTGAGCAGCCTCAGGCGCATGATGGGCCAAGTGTTGCAAGTCTTCGCGCTTGCGTGTTCCGGCATTGAAGCGAGTAAAAACCATGAAAAGCGGTATGCTCTATTTGAGGCCGGCGCGGCTGACGTATGTGCGCGTGACCGGCGCCTACGAAACGGCAATTCCCGCTGCTTGGGAAAAGATGTTTGCCTGGCTTGACAAGATTGGCTGCAACGCCGCGTTTGGGCGCGGCTATGGCTTGGCCCGCGACAATCCCTATATTGTTGGGGCTGACAAGTGCCGCTACGACGCGTGCATCGAACTCGAACCGATCTTCGAAGAGCGCGCAATCCGCGAGCTTGGCGCGCAAACACTTCCGGGCGGCTCCTATGTTCGCGAGCGCAGGATCGGCTGTTACCAGGATCTTTGCAACCAAGTTTCCACGCTGCACGCCGCCTTTGAAGCGCCGTCAGGACTTATGCTCGACGACAGGCGCCCGGTCGTGACGATCTATCTGGATGACCCGCGCCGCATGCCCCCTGCTGAACTGCGCTCGGACTTCTGCATTCCAGTCAAGGCCAATACAGTCCGCAGCGAACTCGAAGCGGCTTAGTTCCTGCCAACAGTCCCCGAGGCTTTACGAACGCCGCGAGACGCGCGACACTGCGCGCACTTACTGGGTTAAGCTTGAGGGCAGGTCATGGCTGGCATAGACGAAACGCTCGCGTTTATCCCTATCCGCATCGCCATTTTGACGATGTCGGATACGCGCAGCGCGAGCGAAGACAAATCCGGCGATGTGCTGGCGGAACGCGTGTCAGCGGCCGGGCACACAGTCGCTGATCGCGCTATCGTCAAGGACGACATGGCGGCCATTCGCGCGAAAGTCGAAGGCTGGATCGCCGACCCCAACATCGACTGCGTGATTACGACCGGCGGCACGGGATTTACCGGCCGCGACGTCACGCCCGAAGCGGTGAAGCCGCTCTTTGAAAAAGACATCGAAGGCTTCGCGATCCTCTTTCACATGTTGTCGTATCAGAAGGTCGCGACATCAACGATGCAATCACGCGCATGCGCTGGCGTCGCGCGCGGCACTTACATTTTCTGCCTGCCCGGTTCGCCCGGCGCTTGCAAGGACGCCTGGGATGGCATTCTAAAATTCCAGCTCGACATGCGCCACCGGCCCTGCAATCTCGTTGAGATCATGCCGCGCCTCGAAGAGCACCGGCGCGCGAAAGCTTAGGGCGCGCAGTGCCCGATGCCTCCCGCCCGTCCTGCATCACAAGACGAAATCCACGCCGCTTAAGTTGCTGAGTTCAATCGTGTGACCGATATCGATGATGGCGATCGAGAAATCGGCAATCTTGTCGCCATTGACATCGCCTTCGATGATCTGTCCCACGGTAGACCACACCGCACGCAGTTCGCCAGCCATTCCCCGCCACGCAACATTGGTTCCAACAAAGTGGAAGGCGTCATTTCCTGCAACCTTCGAATTGGCGTCGATCTTTGTTAAGTCGATCACGTCTCCGCCTGCCCCGCCCGCGAAATCCACGATCAAGTCGCGCGTTGCAGACGTGATCCCGCTATCGGAAACTGAGAAATACCAGAACGTGTCGTCACCGGCGCCACCTGCCAGCGTGTCCGCCCCGGCTCCGCCGATGATCGCATCTGTACCAGTGCCGCCGTTTAACAGGTCATTGCCACCCAAGCCCCACAGGTGATCATCGCCTGCATTTCCGGCAAGTTCGTTGGCGAAGCCTGATCCGAAGATGACGTCGGCGAATTGCGTAGCAGACACGCGCTCGAAATTCGTGACCGAATCGTAAGGCGCTGTCACGCTCGACGGCGGCTGTCCCGCGACGTCCGCGCCGTAGGCACGGTTTGCCGCCGCCGCAGCGGCGCCGATGCCCGTAGACGCCTCAGCATGAGCAATGGTATCGAGATTGATGATGACACCACCGCTCAAGGCCGCGCTCACGTCATAAAAATCGAGGACGCCGGCGCCGCCATCAATCAGATCGTAGCTGTCAAGGTCGGCCGCAGCACCCGTCGCGATGTAGTGGTCATTGCCGCCGCCAAGCCGGTAGATATCGCCGCCATTACCATCCCTGACCTTTTCCGCGTTGGCGCCGCCGTTGAATGTGTCGTTGCCGTTTCCTAGATCGATGAACCCTCTGATCTGTCCATTGGCGGTCACAGTCGTCGAAATCGTGCCAATCGTGTACTTAAATGTAATAAAATTGGTCACCGTGTCGTTTCCAGCTCCAGTGACAATATCGCCGGAAATAGTGCCGCCGGTGCCCACCTTTGTGGACATGCGCGCAGCGTTGGTGATCGCATCAGCACCCGTTCCGGTGATGATGCTGTCGCCGTTGATATCGGCACCTATGCTACCGGCATTGACGACCGAATTTGCGCCATCGCCGGCGTTGATTGCTCCTAAGATTCTGCCGGAGTTTGAAACAGCATCTGCATCAATTGAACCCGCATAACTTGACCCTTCGATGGCCAGCGCGCCGGTCATTTTCCCGACAGTGCGATGATTAATGAGCTTGTTGACGCCCGCGGCCATGTCGACGCCGCCAAGAAGCGTCCCCTTATTCGTGACAATGTCTGCACCGCTCCCGCCGGCAAAACTCCGGTTTTCGGCATCCATCCCGACGGTCCCTGAATTGAAAACCGCGTTGCTGCCGGCGAGCAGAGAAATTGATGCCAACAGCTGACCTGAATTCGTGACGCTGTCGCTGCCAGTTGCACCGCCTCGAACGCTCGCTCCCCCGCCATCGGCGCCGATGGAGCCCGAGTTATCGAGCCTGTTGGTGCCGGATCCAAGCTCAACGTATCCGCTAATCGTTTTCTTATTCGCGAAGCTATCGTTGCCAGTCCCGCCCGCAACGCGCCCCGTTATCGAACCGATGTTTGTAAGTGTATTCG
>JAYSVT010000117.1:0-6156 GCA_043718455.1 Hyphomicrobium sp. | reverse complement strand
AATACCAATTGTCTCATAATATTCAATATCGTCACGGTCTTATCATGGCCCATATTCGCATATCAATTCGTCATTAATTCAGCGGGACTGCACAGGGCTCAAGCGGCGTGTTTGCGTGAGCGGCGTAAATCGTGCAGCCCGGCACTGAAATGGGGGACGAGGGGTGAGGCGATGAGACGATTATCCAGCATAGCGATGCTGTCGTGCTCTGTTGTGAGTGCCACATTGATCCACGGCGCCGTCCGGCAGAACGCTATCGCGGATTCGAGCGTGCTCATGCGGACTGAGACCGTGCAGGGTGCGCCGGGAATGGTACTTGCTCAGGCAGAAAAATCCGGCGAGAAGGCCGCGCGAGAATTTCCTGTAAAGGAGAACGAGGAAAGTGGCGCCGATAAAGGCAAAGAGCCCGCCTCTGAGGGTGATGAGGCCCGCAAAGCACAAGCCAAGTCCGATGGCCACAGCGGCGCTGGCAGCGACGAGGCGCTCTATCCCACCGCCGCGCAATGCGGCGAGTGTCATAAGCAGATTTACGAAGAGTGGTCGTCGTCGAACCATGCCTATGCGTCGATCTCGCCGATGTTCCACAAGTTCGAGCAGAAGTTTCAAGATCTGACCCAAGGTACGGTCGGCACCTTCTGTGTGCGCTGCCACCAGCAAATCGGCACCCAACTCGGAGAAACCCGCGAAACGCCGCTTTGGGAACGCAGCCAAATTTCCCGCGAGGGCGTGACTTGCATCACCTGCCACCGGGTCAAAGAACAATACGGCAAGGTCAATGGCGAGCGCCGGGTGGAGCCCGGCACGATCAACGAGCCGGTCTACGGCAGCGGCGAAAAGAGCGTCATCAAAGATGTCCTCGCCAACAAGGAAACATACTCCGTTAAAACCGACTCTAAAGGCCGCGGTAACGACATTCACAAGGGCATGATCACGAACGACCAGATGACCAAGTCGGAGTTTTGCGTCAGTTGCCACCAGGTTGCCGTCAACCTTGGCATCAAGCTGGAAATCGTCTGGGATCAGTATCGCGACAGCCCAGCCCGCAAGGCCGGCGTCACCTGCCAGGACTGCCACATGGGCAAGGTCCCCGGACAACCCAAGGGTTATGCGAAAGCGCCATCAGCCGTGGTCGGCGGCAAAGAAATAAATCCGGGCCGCAGACATGCCAATCACCGCTTCATCGGCCCGGGCTATTCGATCGCCCACCCCGGCATCTTCCCGCACAACCCTAAGGCCCATTCCGTCAAAATAGAAGATTGGCTGCAGTTCGACTGGCGCGCCGGCTGGGGCACGACGAAGTTTGAAGACAAGGTCGCGGACGGCAAGATCAAAGTCAAATTTCCCAAACGATGGAAAGATTCGCTCGACCGCGAAGAGGCACGGGCGATCATCGATGAGAATCTCAAGAAGCTCGACGAGCGTGACAAAATTAGAAAACAGGTCATGGAGAATAGCAGCCACGTCGATGGTCCCTTTATCGAGGGCACGCCGAGGGCCGGCACGGATCTGGCATTCTCATACAAAATCAAAAACACCAACACCGGGCACAACCTGCCATCCGGTTCGCTTGGTGCGCAGCCGCAGCTGTGGGTGAACGTCGCCCTCCTCGATCCCGGCGGAACAAACATCTGGGAATCTGGCTACGTCGACAGCAACGGCGATATGGCCGATCTGCACAGCCTCGACGTCGCAGCTGGCCGAATTGATACGGACCAAATGCTGGTGAACTTCCAGACCAAGTTCCTGACGACCAACGTCAAGGGCACGGACCGCGAAATGTATCTGCCGGTGAACTTCGACATCGATCCGCTACCGCATCTGAGACCGCCGGGAATCCCGACCACCGTCCTCAATCATCCGCCGTTAGTGCGCATGGAGAATCACTCGCTGGCGCCACTGGCGGAGCAGGTGGCCAAGTACCAAGTTCCGGGCAACCTGATCGCGAAGCCGGGCAAATACAAACTCGCCTTCCGCATGCGCAGCCGTGCCGAGCCGATCTACTTCATGCGCTTCGTTGGGGCCACCAAGGAAATGGAGCGGAGCATGAACGAGCGGATCATGAACTTCCACGCCTTCGCAGTGGATATTGACGTGAAGGACTAGCGCCAAAAATCGGAGGTCTTCGCATTGGGGATGCGAAGTGAGGTTCAAAGAAAAGGATCCCGAACCTCATCATTTGTGAAAAGTTCGCCTGGGGGAATTCCGTATGACAAATGCCGCAAATGGCAACCTTCGCTCCCGTGCTGGAAAAACGGCCAGCGCGATTCTGCTGGCAGCCGGCGGCTGCCTTGTGGTGTCCGGCACGACTGCACACCCCGCGACTGCCGGCGAAAGCACGAACAAGTCCTCCAAGAACGAGACATGGATCGCCAAGACGTTCCGGCCCGGTCCCGTGTACAAAGACAAATATAGTGCCGGTGAGCAAACTGACATCTACGGCGCGAAGACAGCGGTCGAGCCGCCGCGCCCGCTGCTTGAGATCGGCCGCGAGCAATATACCTCTGGCATATATGAGCCGAGCAGCACTCTGCTCGGCGAACTCAATCCGCTGCTCCCGGGCCTCGCCATCTATGGCGACTGGCGCATGGCCGTCGCCTACAACAACAACAACGGCAAGGACATTGCCCAGATCGCGACCCGGCTAAACCTCGACGTAGACTTCAAGTTCACCGGTACCGAACGCATCCACGCGTTCTTCACGCCTATACAAAAGGATAATAATTTCACACGATTCGAGTTCGGCGGCGGCGGCAGCAATGATAAGTTCAACGATGAACTCGACGCCGAGCCGCAGACGCTGTTTTTCGAGGGCGATATGGGTTCCCTCTATTCCGGTTACTCGGGCCAGGAAGCAAGTTTCGATCTTCCCTTCACCGTCGGTCTCTTCCCGCTGTTCCTGCAAAACGGCATTTGGGCGAACGACGCAATTCTCGGCGGCGCGTTCAGTATTCCGGCGAAAAACTCGGCGGCGCTCGGCCTTGCCAACTTCGACACCACCTTCTTCGCGGCGTTTGACGATGTCGAAAATGCCGGCATCGTCGGCGCGGATGGCAAGGCCGACAACAACAACGCCAATCTCTTTGGCGTCACGACATTCATTGACGCCTTCGACGGCTACATCGAAGCGGGCTACGGCTTCATTCAAGGCACCGGCATTCAGGACGGACTTAATGAGCATTACCTGACCGCCGCATATACCCGGCGCTACGCCCACACCTTGTCAAACTCGACCCGCGTATTCGCGAACTTCGGAGACGACAACGGCAACGGCAATGGCGGCGACGGCTTGGCAATCATTTCCGAGAACAGCCTCATCACGTGGCTGCCGAGCACGCTGTTGCCTTACGCCAACTTCTTCGTCGGCTTTGGCGACCCCAAGCCGCTCGTCGATGGCAACAACGCCGGCATCCTAAAAAACGTCGGCATCAATTTCGAGACTGACGCCTTGACCGGCTATCCGAAACTCGACGACACAGCGTCCAACGCCTGGGGCGGCGCGATCGGCGTGCAGTATCTCTTCAATCTCGATCAGCAGATCGTCTTTGAAGTGGCGACAGTTCAGCCCTTCGAGAACGACGGCATCGGCACTGCGTTCGCGCAGTACGCCTTCGGCGCGCGTTATCAAATCCCGATCAACCGGGCCTGGCTGTTCCGGGCCGACGCCACGTATCAACTCATCGATGGCGCGGAAGACAACTTCGGGATTCGCACGGAGTTAAGAAGGAAGTTTTGAGGGGGGGGTTGCCGAGCCCGGATGTCGACCAACTTCACTTTGAATCAGAATCGGCAACTTTTGAGTCCTCTGCAAACTGTTGCTTGCGGCGCTCCACACATGCAGTCGCATAGTTCTGGAATGCAATTTTCGTTTCCTCGGGCGTGACTGTCAGAGAACACAGCGCATCGTGCCCGATGAACGAGAGGCCGTCTAGCAACACACATGATGCCAACTGTTCGGCATCCCGTGCTGCTGCCACAACCTCGGAGGAATGAGATGCCAATTGGCCGTGAGAAAGCTCACCCCTGACTTTGTAGATTTTCTCGATGCGGGAGTTGTGGCGATCCCATGACATGAATGGCTCGGAACGCTTTTGCACGTCGGACTTGATCGCTTTAGACCCTGTCGGCAATAACAACCGTTCCACTGCCATCACGAGCAAGATCAGGCGGGACGATGCCGCCGTATCGCGCATAGCCAGGCCGAACCAATGCACGGCATCAATGAACCGATCGGCAAGAGGCGCTGGTCGCGTCAGGTGATACGCTTCGTTGATCGCCATACCCATAAGGTCGAAAAGGCGGCGCACGTCCGGCGCCGTTGTTTGTTTCCAGCTCTCGTCCCCCAAGGTCAGATCGCGCCCCTGAATTGAGTATGTGACATTCTCTATTGCCTCGTCCTTCAGGACGATGTGCGAGTGCCGATCGCTTTCGACCGCGATACCGCCCAGGGTCATGCGCTCCAACCGGCGCCCCCCGATCATCAATTGCAAGCAATCCAGTGCCGACCAAGCCATACGCTGCGCTAACTCGTACGACGGGCCTTCCTCACACTTCGAGACATGCACCTCTGCAAGCCAATCAAACGAGCGGTAATAGGCTTCGGCCGTTTTCGTTGTCGCTCGCGTTGGATCGTGTTTGGCGTCGATCGCGGAGAGGGCCAAGGCGATTTTTGGCCAGCGAGAGTCCCGTCGCCAGAATGTGACGGGGCCGATCTTCAAGCTATCGGGGTTTTTGGCCATGACGAGATGACATGGAATAAGGTGAGTGTAGTCGGCCAATCGCGCTGCTGAATGTGAAAGCGCAATATCAAATGCTAGTTTAGCCTGCTCGTCTGTCAGCGGCGCACCCTTTCTAACGAAGCGATCAATGATTTCATTCTTATAGGCCTCATAAATCTTCCGGAGGTCGATGCGTCCGGCTTGTACACTTTGGCGAACGGATTCGGCGCACACATCGTATAGCTGTTGTCCCGCTTCCTTGCCGCAAATCAGATCGCCTCCGCCGTTTGGGGCTGGTAGCGTCCAGAAGGCATCCATCTTGTCGTTGTTGAACACATCGAATTGCTTGGCGTTGAACGCTTGCTGGAAGCGGGCGGCTTCGTTTAGCGCAAACTCTATGGTGTCAACGGCGGACTTCATGTGCTGGCATCCGAATCAAGTGGGGCGCCGCATAGAATAGCTACTACTGCACGTCAGAAGGTCATCGAGGACAGAGATACTGTAATGTTTCTCGACCAACCCGCGCAAAAATCGTGCTCGTGTAGGGTGAAACAGGCTCGCGCTCCGCACTTCGCTTTTTCTGGCCCGCCTCCGGTAGGACGCCGTCATGCACTGCGACCTTGCGCCGGAACCTGCTGCCATGTTCGACGATGGGTCCCGCCTCTAACTTTCTGGGCGCGTCCGGCTCTCGTTCCAGCGTCATCCCCGCGTCGCGAAACGCGACGATGGCGAAGCCATCGCAGGCGGGGACCCAGCCAAGTGTCAGGGATAAGGACAGTGAGAGAGCGCACTTTTTCCACATCACGATTCAATTCTGCGCCACTGTCCAGCGATCGCTATTCTTTGCGCGTCAGATGCAGCGCGAGCGTCGGGCCGCACTCACCTGTGCCGTGCGGATGCTTGCCTGGATGGCCGACGGCTTCGCGATGCTCCGCATCGCCTCGGCCATGACGGGGCACGCGCGAGCGGCGACGGGATGACGTCGCTTACAAACAAAAATGGCAGTTGAGCATTCCTGCCCATCTGCCACGTACAATTCCGACTATATGAAAAACATACCACACCAGCGGTGCGCTGGCCAGACTTTTCTATGGTTAGCGACGCAATAAACGTTGCTTTTTTTTGTTAGCCAAACCGCCCTGCCCCTACCGCGGCCGCACAATCGCGGCGATCTCGATGTCGATCTCGTCATCGACCATCGACTGATAGTCCGTCATATTGAAAGCGCTGCGCTGGATGCGGGTCGTCGCAACAAATTCGCGTGCGCCGGCATCATGCTTAAGCGCCGCGTCATCGTGCGGCTTGAGACTGACTTTGAGCGTCACGGGCTTGGTGATGCCGTTGACGGTGATCTCGCCCGACACTTCTGCCGCTGTTTTCGAGTTTGGCCGCACAGTGAGGCTCTTAAAGGCAATAACCGGCGACGCTTTGACGTTAAAAA
>JAYSVT010000116.1:0-6184 GCA_043718455.1 Hyphomicrobium sp. | reverse complement strand
CGGAACAAGGTGTCGCTATTTTGACGCTGGCGCGGCGAAAGGCTGGCTGCTCAATGCAATTTTGAGGCTAAGTCCTTCGACTTTGCCCACTGTCCGATACATAGGGAGGCTTGGTTTAGAGCGCCCTTTCGCACAGACTCGACTGGCCGAATCAATCGATTCGCCAACGGAGGCACGTCATGCCGGCAGCCCAGGGCAAAGTTCAGCGCGCCGCCTCAATCGAGCGGCCGCCGTTGACAATTGCGGATCTGGTCCTTGTTCGCGTTGCAGTGGGCGGGGCGACTCGAGCCGACCTGCAGCGCGATCTTGCGGCTTTTTTCGCTCCCAATGTATCGGGTACGGCCTTCCGGCGCGGTGCTGAGCTGGCGATTGGCAATTACACGGCCCAGGGCCTGATGAGCGATCTCAAAGGCAGACTGACAGTTACGACTGGCGGATTGCGCAGCGCCGAGGGGGTCGTTGCCCCAATCCCAGTTGCAAAAGCCACCTGGGAGACTTTGCGAAATCACGCACTCCTCATGCGCGCACTCGGACTTGCCCATTCGAGCGCCGCACTTGCCAAGGCCATTGAACGGACGGACGGGCTTGCCGCGCTTGTGTTGCAGCAACACTTTTGTTTGGCGCTAACGCGGGCAATGTCGCACAACGATCTTAGGGCCGAACTCGCGGTCATCGCGCTTGAGCGCGCTTTCGGTAACAAGATCAAGACCGGATTGGGTAAGGGCTCAGGTTTAGCGGGGAGTACGGCGCGCCTGCTCGCGGGGCAGCTCTTTGCGAAGTCGCGCGAGTTCTCATCCGACGGCAAACTCGTGCGGGCGCTTGCAGCAGAAGTGGCGGGCGCTACTAGCGACGCCGACGATTCACTTCGCCTCGCTGTCCTGCGCCGCCTTACGGCACCAGCGGATCACGCGAGCGAAGATGACGCGGATGAACTGACGACGCCCGGATCCCGCGCCCCGAAAGCGGCAAATGATGCCGCGCCCTTATCCTCATCTCCGCCAAAGATGGCAGCTCCCAGCATGAGCGAATTCGCTGACGCTGTGATAGATGCGGCACGGCCCATATCGGAGGGCTGGCCAGGTAACCGCAAGGCGTTTATTTCTCGGGTGTGGCAGACGATTCGCGTCGCCCGCCGTGAATGGGAACTCACTGAGATCGCTTTCAAAAGCATGCTTGCCGAGGCGCACCGCAGCGGCCAGCTCGTGTTGGCGACGGCGGATCTCAAAGACAAGACCAGCCTCAGGGACCTCGAGGACTCCAAGATCCTCTACAAGAATACCGTTTGGCACTTCGTACGCGTCGAAGACTGAGAACTTTTTTCCAGGGTCGAAATGGGCGTCGAAGGCAGTTCATTGAAGAAAACACTTTATGCTCCGTCACTCGCGCCAGATAAGCTGAGCGAGGCGTTCGAGCATTCGATTACTTGGGAAGACGATTTGTGGCGTGCCGATCCCGTCGACGTGCCGGAGGTGCATGCCAAGGCGCGTAGCAAATTCAACGACCTTGTCACGACGATCACCTCCGGCCGCGGCTTCCACGTACAAGACCGCATTTTGCTTTTTCATGGCCAATCGGGCGCCGGAAAAACCCATCTGATCCGGGCGCTTAGGACTGAATCGCATCGCGCGGGCCGCGCCTATTTCGGCTATGCGCAAATGACGCCCGACGTCACCAACTACGCCGATTTCTATCTGCGCCGCCTCGTCCATTCTTTCGAGAAGCCCTACGATCCCGACCGCTTTGGAGAGAGCGCGCTGTCGCGTCTGACCAACAAGCTGGTGCTGGATTCTCTTGTCATCTCGGCGGCCGATCTCGACACGCTGCGCGACGCGCAACTTGACGACACGGAACTCGCGCGCCTCATCCTGCGTCTCGCTGACAACATCGTCGCGAGCGACAGGTTCCAGACTTGGGAACTCGACATCAATATCGTTCGCGCGCTCCTCTACATGCAGCGCCGCGATCCGCGCATCGACCAGCGCATCCGCCAATATCTGCACGGCCGCCAGCTGACGCCCATCGCGCACGAGGCTGTTTGCGCGCTCGACCCGAACGGTGGCGAAGACCGTTCGTTCGAAATCATCACGGCCTTTGGTGCGCTTGTCTGGACAGTCGAACGCTCGGCACTCGTGTTCTGCATCGATCAGGTCGAAGATCTGCGCTTTTTCGACAATGCCGAAGAGCGATTCCAGCGCGCCGTGCGCGACGTGATCCAGATCGCCAACCGTCTGACCAATTCGATCATCATCATTTCCTGCCTGGAAGATTTTTACGGCCAAGTGCGCTCCATGGTGGCGCAGTCCTACATCGACAGGATCGAGAAATCTGGCCCTGTGCTCTTGCGCGAAGGCCGCACACCCGAAGAAGCGCGCCTCATCATCGGCAAGCGGCTGGCCCACCAAGCCGAAGTGCATGGCGCGGGATTGAGCTTTCCCGATGCGTCGGCTTTTTTTGGTCCGCAATTCTTTGAGGAATTTGCAGGCCTCTCAACGCGGCGCCTGCTCGAGCACGCGCAAACGCGAGTGCGCGAGGCAACCGCTACCGAACGCGACGAGCCCGGCAGCGAGCCGGACAAACCATCGTTCATCGGGACATTGGCGCAGGCACTTGGACAGGCCGCGGGCTACGGCGAGGAGCTGGAGCCGTCTGCCGTATCGGCCGTGCAATTCCGTGAAATGTGGGAACGCTTCGCCAATGAGAGCGAAGCCGAAATGCCGGCCGACGACAACGAACTGGTCGATTACCTCTCGGCCAGTCTGATGCTTGCCCGCGACGAGTGGGGCCGTGCCATCGACGTCACCGTCAAACGGCTTGAACTCGGCGAAGACCTTCCGGCCTTCGATCTGACCGTACGTCACCGCACAGGATTTGCCAGCGACATACGCGTCTTCTTGTGCAACCGGCCAACGCAAGGCGGCGGCTTGAAGCGTCAGCTCGATAAGGTGCTAATGTCGATGCAGGGTAAGCCCTGTTTCATGCTGCGCGCCAGCGACTTCCCGCCGAACAAGAAGAATCAGACCGCGCAAGCGTTCCGTAAATTCCGCGACGGCGGCGGGCGCCAGCTGCTCGTTCCCATCCCCGAGTGGGAACGCATGATGACGGTGCGCGAATTCACGGCGCATCATCGCGGCGACAGCGGCATGACACAGTGGCTCGAAGGCGCCAAGCCGCTCTCAAGCCTCATCTCGATTATTCATTTGCTACGGCTCGATCTGCTCGGCCGTCCCGTGCCGCGCCTTGTCGCCAAAGAGATGGACGATCCACAAGGTTCGCTCACCGGCATGGATCGCGCAAACGCAGTGATTGACGACATTGCTGCCACGCCGGGCGACCGCAACAATCCGGCGAACGACGACGACCTGCCCATGTCCGTCATTCTCGATGAGAATGGCGCCTTCGGCTCAAGCATTCTATCGGGCCGCGAGATCGGCAACCGTGGACGCCCCGTCACGCTGAACAAGAGTGTCTTGAAACGCCACGCAGCATTCCTTGGCGGGTCGGGCTCAGGCAAAACAACGCTCGCCTTGTCGCTCATCGAGCAATTGCTCCTGCGCGGCATCCCCGCCGTGCTCATCGACCGCAAAGGCGATCTTGCGAGCTACGCCAACCCGGACGTTTGGCGCTCCGAGATCAACGATCTGGCAGAGCGCCGCGCGGACCGGGAGAAACTCGCCGACGCCATCGACGTTGCCGTCTACACACCCGGACGCTCGTCCGGCCGGCCTATTTCGATCACGCTACTACCGCACGGCATCAACGAACTTCCCGATCACGAGCAGCAGCTACTCGCCAATCTCTCGGCCGCGGCACTTGGCGAAATGCTGCATTTGAAGAACTCCGCGACACATCAAAAGCAGTCCGGCGTTCTGGCCGTGGCTTTGCGCATTCTCGGCGCGCTTTCGAACAGCGAAGTGACGCTTGCCGATCTCATTCACTTGCTCGAGGATGAGCATCCAGAACTCGCGGATCAAACCCAGCGCATGGATCCGTCGGGCAAGCTGCGCCGCGATCTCGTGGCACAACTTGACTCGCTACGCTTGCGCAATGCCGCTCTGTTTGAGGGCGGCGGCGAAAGCTTGCGCATGGAAAGCCTGCTCGGCCTTGGCAAATACCAGCGCCCCAACCGCACGCGCCTGTCGATCATTTACACGGGCTTTCTCGGCGACAACGAAAACATCCTGTTCTGGGTTTCGCAGTTCCTGTCGGAGGCTCTGCGCTTCTGCCAGCGCAACCCGAATGATGAACTCCAGGCAGTCGTGTTGTTCGACGAAGCGGACCTCTACATTCCAGCGAACTCGAAACCGGCAACAGCCGAGCCGCTGCAGAGCTTGCTCAAGCGCGCGCGTTCCGCAGGTCTTGGCATGATGCTCGCCACGCAATCGCCGGGCGATCTCGACTACAAGAGCCGCGATCAAATCACGAGCTGGTTCATCGGGCGCGTGCGCGAAGACACGGCGCTGCGCAAACTTAAAGCCGCGTTCCAGTCGGAATCGGGGCTGGAGCCGGCGCAGGCGCTACCGGGCCAGACGGTTGGCGAATTCCATCTCGTGCAGGAAGGCCTCGTTCGGCCTATGAAGGCACATCGCTCGCTGATTTCGGCGGAGCAGGTGCCATTTGACCGGATCGAGCAGCTCGCCGCCGAAACACGCGGCCAGGACGAGCGCCAATTGCGGCTGTTCGATCTCAGATGAAACTTGAGTTCAGATAGCAGTTCGCGGCCCACAACCGCCTGACTTGCATGTAGTATTCAGGACACTCCGCGATCAAATCATATTTCAAGACGTGTGGGTCTGTTACTTCTGCGGCGCACAATTGCCCCTCCTAAGCATTTAAACAGCGTGCCCAAGCCATTCACAAGTTACTGATGTTTATAATTAAAATATATCGCCCCTAATTTAGTGCGGTGCGGCGGATTCAGAGGCCGTCCGCGATCACGCAGCCTCCGGATCAACGATCCGAAACAACTGTATCTGCCTGTCAAGTACTTTCAATCTGTGTATTGTGGGGCTGTTGAGTAGATGGGGGTTTGCTCAATCAAACTTTTCGAGAAGGCGGCTTCGAGAAGAGTTTGGGAAATAAACACGGGCGAACAGGTGATGACAGGCGGTCGTCACAGGTTCGGGGAGAAATAGGCAACAAAGGTTTGAGTGCGGGGTAGTGTGTTATGGTATCAAAGTCGTTCTTCGCGATGCTATTCGCGACCCTTATGGGTCCTGCGATAGGCATCGGTATTTTCGTCCTGCTGAATAGCTTCTGAGTATTTTCTCGGACATAGATCAGCGTCGAGTCATTTGGAGTGGCGGCCGCAAAGCCGCCGCTTCTCAGTTTGATTGACGCCACAAATTTCCAATAGCGCTGGCTGACAGTGAACTTCGCCTCTTGCGGGTTCCGAGTGGGCCGATGCGTTAACAATGCTGCAACTCTTCAGATCGCTGATGGGCATAGCGGAGTTCCTGCTGCGCGTGCCCCGCCGTGCCGTGCGGCTGGTCATGCAAGCCGTGGCGTTCAATCCCAAGCTCGGACCGCTCAGGTATCTCGCGGTCGCCGCCATCGGCTACGTCACCTTCGCCCTCCTTCTCGTCTACGTCATCGCGCCGATACGCGGGCTAACCGGCCAGCTGACAATGCGCGACAAACTCGGCTATGACGCCGAACGCTGGCTCGCCACCGCACTTTACGATCCCAAAGGCAATTTCATCGGCACGTTCGACGCGCGCCTCGATAGCCTTCGCGACGTCAACTACACCGACGCGGCCATCGAACTCGGCGACTACGTGGCCAACCCCGATCACAAGTCGATCCCCGTCAAAGAGGTACCGGACTTTTACTGGCAGTGTCTCGTCTATCACGAGGACCGCTACCTCGGCGGCGCGCTCAATCCATTTGGCATCGATCTCATCGGCGTTTTGAAAATCCCGCTGACGACGATCACGCGCTCAATTGCGCTGAAGCGCCCCAGCCTCGGCGTTGGCGGCTCGACACTGCCCAAGCAGTTCGCGCGCGTGATCTACAAAACGCCACCAAGCCGCTCAGAAGGCGGCATGACCAAACTCAAACGCAAATTCAGCGAATGGTGGCTGGCGCCCGTCATCTACCGGGAATTGACCAAGGGTGGCGACAACACGCTGCTGAAACAATGGGCCGCGAACCACATCTGGCTGGCGCAACGCACAGGCGGCCAGCC
>JAYSVT010000115.1:0-6198 GCA_043718455.1 Hyphomicrobium sp. | reverse complement strand
CCGGTAAAGTCGGATCCCATCATGAACGACGATGGCGCCATCCCAGATTCAGAGTTCATGTCCTCCGGGCCGATCCGTGCTCCGGTCAAATCGGCACCCTTAAAGTTTGCCCCATCCATGCGAGCAGAAATTCGTGCGCCCTTCAAGTTGGTGTGCTCAAATAGCGGGACATCGGCATAATCGAAACCGCCAGAACTGAACACACTAGGCTTGCGGATCGACGCACCTTCGAGATTGGCACCGGAAAAGTTGGTCTTGATCACGATCGCCCGGTCGAGCTTGGCGCCTGCAAGATCGGCGCCCGACAAGTTGGCCGAAGACAAGTCGACACCATAAAGGTTGGCATTTTTCATGATCGCCGATTTAAAGTCGAGACCGGCGAGATCGAGATTGCTCAAGTCCCTGCCGGTAAAATCGACGCGCACGCCGGCGTCAGCCTTGAAAACGGATTGCGTGACTTCGCGCGCAGATAAATCGGCGGCGGTGGCGGGCCCGGCAATTAATAGCGCTTGGGCAAGGGATAGCGTCCAGACCGCGACCGCGCTTTCAAGGCGCAAACGCGCAAACTTCGTCATCGACATTGCTGGCTCCGCTTCAACCGCGCTTCGGCGCTTGCCCTGACAATACCCGAGCCCTTCCCCTGAGGCTAAGTATTTTGAACGGCCGTTACAACGGCCGTTACAGTGACTTTTGGCCGTACACCATCGGCTGCTGCTATTGGAGGACGGCTCTTTCAGCGTTTTTGGCGCGCTCGAAGCCTTTCACGGTGTCGATCCCGCGCACGCCCCGCAGGATTGTACCATCAAGGTCGGCACCTTCAAGATTGGCCCCTGTCAGATCGGCGCCTGAAAAATCGGTCATGGACAGGTCGGCGCCCGCCAGATTGACGCCGCGCAGATTGGCGCCGATGAACTTCGAAAATCGCAGCTTGGCCCACATCAAGTCAGCGCCGTCGAGCGTTGCGCCCGAAAAATCGCAGCCGCGCAACAGCGATCCCGGCATACTCGAGATATCGGCACGCGGCTCGTGCGGACCCATCCTAGCGCCGGTCAAATCCGCGCCGCGAAAATCGGCGCCATCCATCATCGCTGTAATGCGGATGTGGCGCAGATTGGCGCCGGCGAATTTTGGCGCGTCTTGACTGTTCGATTCGAGTGTTGTGTTGACGCTTGGGCGCATGAGTGAAGCTCCTTCCAGGTTGGCGCCAGAAAAATCGGCGCGCACAACGATGGCGCGATCCAGCATGACGCCTTCAAGGCGGGTGCCGCGCAGATTGGCGGTTGTCAGATCGACGCCGAAGAGATTGGCGCCGCTCATGACCGCGCCTTTGAAATCAATACCGGCCAGATCGAGAAAGCTCAGATTCTTGCCCGAGAGATCGACCCGTTCGCCCATCTTGGCTTTGTGGAACACTTCACTGACTTCGCGGGCTGTGAGATCGGCGGCTTGAAGAGGCGAGGCTGTATGGGGGAAAATGGGCAAGCTTATAGCGGCCGCAAGAGATGCCAGAACGGCGCGTGTGGTTCTTGCCCGGTCACAGTTCACCCGGTCCGAGTTCACCCGGTCCCAGCTCATCGGCCCTCCTCAGGTTTAAGCCGCAATTACGCTCGATGGGATTACGGCGGCACGAGGCGGCTGGTTCACAGAGAAGGCAGTGCCGCGACCGACGTGCGCTCTGGGATTACCTACGCCTACACCCCGGCTTCCGGGCACGGCGTGCCCGGGTCCGGGGCAAGCTCTACACGTACAACGGCTTCGAGCAGCTGATCGCGCGCGTCATCACGAACTCGGGCGCGGCGAACGGGACGGTTTATTCCGTTCACGATGTGTTCGGAAATGTCATCGCGGAACTCAATGCCTCGGGCGCCACGGTGCGCGAGTACATCTGGCTGCCGGAAGCCGAGATCGCGCCAAGTATGGGTAGCCGCACGGGCGCGGATGCGGGTGGGCATCCGAAGCGCCACCAAGGAGTTGATCGCCCCATGGCGGTCGTCTCGGGTGTGAACACAACGCCCACGCTGCTCATGGTCCATGTCGATCACCTGCACCGGCCCGTGAAGATGACCAACGGCGCGGGCACGGTTGTGTGGTCAGCTGTTTACCAGCCGTGGGGAGCTGCCCATTCCATTACTGGAGCAGAATCTCTGGATGCGAGATTCCCAGGGCAATGGTATCAACTTGAGGCCGGTCTCCATTACAATTGGCACAGAAGTTACGACCCCTCGCTTGGGAGATTTACGCAACCTGATCCCTTGGGATTTGTGGACGGCTCGAGTGTGTACGCTTACAGACTTAATTCGCCATTTCGGTACGTAGATCAGGATGGTCGATTTGCGCAAGCAATTCCCTTGTGTTTGGCAAATCCCGTTCTGTGCGGGATGGTATTGCTACCTCCCATCATCGCGATGTGTATGGCACCACCATCGAAGCCTAAAGTCAAAGTCTGGAGCAGCAGCGGACCTACATGGTATGATGACGATGATTGCCCTAACTCAGGTGGACGGACTCAAAGTAGTGGAGGAAGCTCCGGGTGCAGCTGTACCGACGCGTTTTCTCGCGCAATGCAGAGATGTACGAAGCTCTATATGTCAATAAACATTGATGATACTGCCAACAGGCGCTGCTTGGATAGGGCGATGAAAAAGTTCGACAGATGCATTGCCAGAAAGGGCGGCGGATAAATGCCCGCTCACCGAGAGGAGTTCTTCAAAAGTCTGAAGAATTTACTGAATGACCCAGCGGCTTTGTCGCCAACGATGATCGAGAAAAACCTGCACCTTCCTCACTCGTCATTCTCCGAACTAATCGGTGAAGTCCGGAGGGCGGCTAAGGTTAGTCTGCCTGGGGGAGGTACATTCCAACTTGTGTTTTACAAGTCTGGTATTCTGGCCAAGAAACCCAAACTACAAATTATAGTGCCTAAGCAAGAGAGACTGAGTTGGGACTCTATCGCGTCGTTGGTTGAGATGAACTTTGGACCCGCTACTTTCGTTCCTTCGGCCAAAATCCCAAAAGGGAAACACGTCCCATATCTCGCGGATGGACCTAGGCAACGGAAGATCCTTTTCTTTTTTTACAACTATAAGGCCACTCCTAATGGAGCAATGGACGGCGTTATGGTGGAAGGTTGAAGAAGCACTTTCACCGATTGCGTCGGGGACGCCCACGGAGGTATGGGCAAGAACGATCACCTGCATCGGCCGGTAAAAATGACCAACGGCACGGGAACTGCCGTCTGGCTGGCTATTTTGCTTTGTCGGCTGCGCCGACGGGTGGGGCGGGGCTCATGCCATCACGGGAGCCGAGATCAATGACGCCCGCTTCACTTTTGCTTGCATGCCTCCGGCATGACGGCCAGTGGTTCCAGCGGCGCGGATGCGAGTGGGCATCCGAAGCGCCGCTAAAGAGCAGGCTTGCACTACAACTGGCACCGGCACTACGACCCGACGATAGGTCGATATACGCAACCCGATCCGCTCGGCTTCGTCGATGGGCCGGGGGTGTATGCGTATGGTCTGAATTCGCCGTATGAGTTTGTCGATCCCGAAGGCCGTTTTGTTTGGATCATTCCTTACGTAATTGGTGGCGCACTGGGTATGGGGGCTGAGTACCTGCTTAATCCATGTCCAACTTGGGATGACTACGCTTTTGCCGCCGCTGCGGGCGCTTTATTGAGGGGACCAAATTATTGGTGGTCGAGCCGAGCGGGTGGAGGGGGAGCTAGCATATGGAAAAACGGACCACGACTCGACTGGCACAGATTCAATTTGAACAACCGCACGGTAAATAGACCGCACTATCATCGAGGAAATACAAAGTCACAAATGAAGAAACATCGACCGTGGCAGGGGGGCTGGTGACCATGTCGGACTCCGATTGGAGCAGGTTTTTGGCGCAAGCGATTGAACATTTAACCGAGCTAGAAGAGGGCAAGTCGTCCGACCTAAATCGCGCTTCGATCTTCTTCGAGCAGTCTCCAGAAGTGTGTGGCGAGTTGCGAGAATTCCTCGTCAACACGATTTGGGAGATTGACGGAGATCGCGAAGGGTACCATCAGACATTGATGTTTTTGAAAAGCAATCCAACGAAAACAATGCTTCTGGAGCATCTGAATTCACCGAGTTAATTTCGCCGGGTCGAGGACGACCGTGGACCGCCCCATGGCCGTCGTCTCGGGCGTCAACGTCTCGCCCACGCTGCTGATGGTCCACGTCGATCACCTCCACCGGCCCGTGAAGATGACGAACGGGGCGGGTGCGGTTGTGTGGAACGCCGTCTGGCTCCCCTGGGGCGGGGCGCATCAGATCACGGGGGCCGAAATCAACGACGCCCGCTTCACTTTTGCTTGCATGCCTCCGACATGACGGCCAGTGGTTCCAGCGGCGCGGATGCGAGTGGGCATCCGAAGCGCCGCTAAAGAGCAGGCTTGCACTACAACTGGCACCGGCACTACGATCCGAGCCTCGGCCGCTACACCCAGCCCGACCCGCTGGGGTTCATCGATGGGCCGGGGGTGTATGGGTATGCTGATTCATCACCAACTCAGTATGTCGATAAGGACGGAAAACAAATCGTTACCGATGATCCGAACCCGACGACTGAAAAATTGAGAAATTGTGTAGCTATACGTACGCTAGTGATTTGGACGTGCAAAATCGATAATCGGAGATGCCACGGCACTTTTGATGATTGCGACGACCTGAGGCGAAAAATTAAGAAGAAGTTGAATTGCAGAACGTTACAAAAAGTTCTGACCGCCTATTGCTTTCCAAATTCTCCGAGCCATGAGCAGAGACTTGATGACGAAGACGACGGAATTGCTCGGTGCCGTCGAATTGCAAAAAACAAAAAGTGTGATCAATGTGCTCCCTGATCAGCAACGACAAGTGGTAGGGCAACGCATGGCGCTTATTGAAAATTGCACAGAACTGAGGACGGCTTTACTGGCCTGTCTAGATCGCTCGTTCAGTCGAAAAAGCGCGCCTCTGCCGGAAACTATGATCTACACTACAGACTGGGAGTCGTCTGATATCCTTCACGTCATGAGAAGTAATGAATTTCATTCGCTTGGAGTTGCTGCCATACCTCAATTCATCAATTCTCTACGCGTCTTCAATCCGGTCGGAATACGACATGTACTGTCCGACTACCTACAATACGGGCTTGGATCTAATGACGGCACGGCTAACGGTTACATACTCTATTTCTTGTCACAACCTGCAAATTCCACAAACTGCGCCGCAAGTTTTGTTGCGATGTTCTCGAATGATCAGCGCCTGGCCATCATGCAATATCTTGATTACTTGGAGAAGTGTGATCCTGAAATGAGTTGGGAACAGGAAAAAATTGATAGGGCGCGAGAAATATGGCGGCCTTCGCAACAGTCGTAGTCAGGCGACCGGGCGGATTACGGGCGTCACGACCAAGCTGAATTCGGGTGCGGCGGTGGTCAACGTCGCGACGAGCATCACGTATCAGCCGGTGTCGAACCTGATCAAGTCGCTCACCTGCGGCAACGCCCTCACGGAGTCGGCCGCACACACGCTCGACTACGAGCAGTCGCAGTGCACGGTTTTGAGCGGCGCGACGCCGGTGTCGGGGTTTAGCGTCTCGCGCGGGGATAGTTTGAACATCACGGGGCTCACCGACACGGTGACAGGCGGGAACAGCCAGACGCTCGCCTATTCCGCCGCCAACCGCTTGAACAGCGCGAGCGGAGCTTACGGCAGCAAAACCTGGATCTTCGACGGCGTGGGCAATCGCACGAGCGAAACATCTACGCCTCTAGGGGGCGCGGCAGTCGCGGACTCGTACACGTACCCGGCCACGAACAACAAGCTGCAATCCATCGTGCGCAACGCGGCGACGGTGCGCTCGTTCACCTACGATAACGCGGGCAACATGGCGACCGACGTGCGTTCGGGCATCACGTACGCCTACACGTACAACAACGCCAACCGCTTGAAGACCGTGTCGCAGGCCGGAAACTTGCTCGGCACCCCGGTTCGCTTCTGCTCGCTCATGCGATCAGGTCCGGCGCGCTTGCACGGCTGCGTAACGCGGGCACGGCCGCGTAACGTCCTGACAAAAGCGGAAAATTTGGCGCTCCCTACGGGAGTCGAACCCGTCTTTTCAGAATGAAAATCTGACGTCCTAACCGATAGACGAAGGGAGCGCAGCGCCCGGAAAACGAGACGC
>JAYSVT010000114.1:0-20977 GCA_043718455.1 Hyphomicrobium sp. | reverse complement strand
CATATTGTCGAGAGGCGCTTGGGTCTCCAGGTCATAGGCAACGCCCCACCGGACGTTGTTGTCAGCGCCGAGGAAGATGAGCGCATTCACACCCAGATTCTCGACGGCCTTGAACTCAGGCGTGAGATTCGATGCAATATACTCTTCGGTCTTCTCGCCTTGCATGAACTTGTAGGTTTCATCCCAATACGCGTAATCGTGGCTCGCGGTCTTGAGTTTCTCTGTAAACGCTTCGAAGGCGTCCGTTACGCGCTTGTGATTGAGCTGCGCCGACATGCGCTCGATTTCATCAAACTGCGGTTTAATGGTAGATTCCAAAACCGCATAAGTAGCGAGGGTGCCGCACGCGAATGCGGCGCACAAAGCGGCATTGATTTTAGACGAAATACGCATGAGGCTGGCTCCGCAAGCCCACTAACCGATGCTGGCAATATGCAGAAGAATTCCTTTTTTTTTGTATGCGAGAAGGAAACAATAATCATAAACTGCGCGTCGATATATGAAGGCTTGATGTATGACTGTCTGAAGCTGAAACAATAGGGTATCAAAGCCGCGTCGAGATCTAAGCGCGCACCGGCAGTGAGCCGGCGAAGCGAGCAACGAATTGCCTCAGCCATTACGAAGAGTTGTCACATGCCGCGGTACAGTTAAAGTGTAGGTACGGGTCAGACGGATCGAATCAATTCTACGCACCAGACTCAGTGCGCACGTCTCGACAACTTCAACTTCAGAATTTAACAGGCACTGCGCAGGAACGATTTCGTGCTTCATTCATTATCTGCGAACTTAGACTCTTGCGCTGCCGTACATCCCCGAGGCTCGGTCCTGGCGGAAGTTCCAGCGCTTATCGCACTTGCTGTTCCCGTTGTTGCCGGGCTCGTGGGCGGATCGCTCCTGAGTGTCATCGACAGTGTGATGCTGGGGCCCTTGGGGGAAGTGCCGCTGGCCGCAGCATCATTGACCCAAAGTGTACTGGTGATCTTTTACGCGGGGCTTTATGGGCTCGTCGGTGCTGTTGGCATTTTGACGGGCCAAGCGTACGGCGCCGGCGATAGGCAACGAGCGAGCCGTATTCTGCGCCATGGACTCGTTATCGGGCTAGCGGGTGGCGTTGCGGGCGCATTGGCAATGGTGGCTTCACTCTTTGTGCTGCCCTACACGGGCCAGCCAGATGAGGTTATGGCGGCAATTCCCATTTACTGGATAGCCATGTCGTTACTGCTCGTGCCGTTCACGTTGACGATGGTCGTCAAGCAATTTCTGGACTCGATTGGCCGGCCGTGGATGGGCGCGTTTTTAACTTTCGTTCCCGTCTTCCTAAATATCCCTCTCAATTGGCTGCTGATTTATGGCCGATTTGGATTTCCGCAATTGGGTCTTGTTGGTGCAGGATTGGCGAGTTTGGCCGCCTTTGCGGGCGGCTTTGTGCTGATGCTGCTTTATTTGCGTTACGCTGAATCGATGGCACCTTTTCGGGACGCCTTTAAACTGCACGCGGCAGGATATTCTGAGTTGACCCGCGAAGGCTATCCCATGTCGATCCAGTATCTGGCTGAGGGAAGTTCTGTTGCAATTGCAGGCGTTCTGATTGGATTGTTGGGTGCCACGGCTCTGGCCGCCAACCAGATCGTTTTCTCGGTCGGGGTACTCGTTTACATGGCTCCGCTCGGAATGTCGGGGGCCGTTTCTATCCGTATCGCGCAAGCCGTGGGCGAAGGCGCAACACATCGCATTCGAGCGATCGGCTTGGCGGGGATTTCAGTCGTCACCCTATGGATGCTGACGTTTACCCTGATCATGATCCTGTGGGGCGAGCCGATTTCGAGCGCTTTTGTGAACGAGCCGCCCGTTGTAGCGGCGGCAACGGCAATGTTTGTGGCGGTTGGCGTGATGCAAGTGTTTGACGGGTTGCAATCCGTCAGCCTTGGCGCTCTGCGCGGCATCCTCGATAACCGCTGGCCGACACGCGTGTCGCTGTTTTCCTATTGGCTGATTGCTCTGCCGCTGAGCGCACTTTTCGGTTTCGGACTAGGGTTCGGGGCGCCCGGCATTTGGGCCGGGTTCGGAATTGGCATTGGGGTGGCTGGCGTTCTGCTCGTCCGGCGATTTATGGCCCAGACGCGGACATTGAGTTAGCAGAGCGGTGTAGATTCAATCCCATCGAAAGCCTGAAGATGCGTTCTGCTCGTGAGGTGGATATCGACTTCTGTCGATGAACTACAACACTCATGGGATATTGTACTGGTCGCACCTGCAATAGGCATGATTGTGACGCAATTGGGGATACATGGTGGGGCGGGGCGGAGTGTATTTCGTATGTTGCGCTGAAGGTGCGTTTCGCGGGGTCACGTGGGGTAGGGAATGAAACGAGGGGTTGAGTCACCAAGGCGATGTTTGCGCCGCGCGATGAGTGTCGCGCGCCGGACAGGTGCGGCCGGGCTATATCTCGGCGTGGCCGTCTTGGCCTGCTCCCATACATCTGACATTCGCGAGTTTTTTGGACTGCCGCAGTTGATCTCGTCGGCTATAGCGCGCGATGATCGTGACCAAATTCAGAAGGAGGCACGCGAGGCTGAACACGATATGCGCCGCCAGAAAAAAGAACAAGAACGCGAAGCAAGCCGGCAACAGCGCGAAATTGAGAAAGAAGCTCGCAATCAGCAGCGCGCTCAGTCGCGGAATGAGCGGCCAGAGGCTTCTAAGCCTGAAGTCACCAGAATTGACCGTCGGCAGGACGATGGCCGGCAGCAACCTGTCGCGGTCAAGCAGGACGATTCACCGCGACGCCACAACGACGCGAATGATTCCAATAGCGGCAAGTCTAAACCCGATGCCACGCCAAAAGGGAAGCCGGATCAGCAGGCCAAGACGTCACGCGAGAACAAGCCCGAACACGACGAGGTGGACGAACTGCCGTTACGTCCCCCGCGCACAATGGTTGAAGTGTTTGAACGCATAGCCGCACCTGCCAAACCAACTCCGGCCAAAGCGCGCGACGCCGCGACCGGGAAAGCGCCTGCAAAGCTAGTAAAACCCACCGTCGCGGGCAAGAGCAAGCCTGTCACAGGTGTAAGTCGAGGAGCGCCCGACTTCGAACTTCTGCAACAGGGGATGTTCCGGCCACATGAAATTCTGGCGTCCAATCTCAGCGCCGCTGACCGAAGGAGCGTCGAAGCGCAAGGATTCAAGGCCGCATCGTCGGTGGTTGCGCCCGGTGGCACAGGTGCTGTGAGCCGCCTCGTCATTCCATTCGGAATGACGGAGACGGCGGCCATGCAGCTGCTCGAAAGCGCAGCGCCAACGGCACAATTCGGCCCGAACCATGTCTATCGTATCGTGCCAGCCGCCGATGCCCCCACCCCCGCTGCTGAGCCCGACGGGATGGCAACAACCCGGCCAGCAGCGAAGAAGGACGTAGATGCTGGAGCGCGAGCTCCCGCCTGTGCGGCCGGCGAATGTTTTGCGCGAGACATGCTTGCCTGGAAACCCACGACCAAGAATTGCGCGCGCCGTGTACGCGTAGGACTCATCGACACGTCGTTCGACGTTTCGCATCCGGCATTTGCCGGACGAAAGTTTAGTGTCGAGCAATTCTCCGGTAGTCAGACCATCGCGCGCGGCGACTGGCACGGGACCGCCGTGCTTTCCGTTCTTGCCGGAAATGCGTCGAGTTCGACTCCCGGACTGATCCCGGACGCTGACTTTTATTTGGCAAGCACGTTCCGGGCCGATGCACAGGGCAATGCAGCGGCCGATACGATTTCTGTGCTGAAGGCCCTGGCTTGGTTGGACCAACGCAATGTTAACGTTGTCAATATGAGCTTCTCAGGCCCGCGCAACGATCAGATCGAAGTGGCAATTGCCGCTATGTCCGCCAAGGGCGTCGTCTTCGTGGCGGCAGCAGGAAACAAGGGACCGTCGGCACCACCAAGTTACCCTGCCGCTTATCCGCAGGTCGTCGCCGTAACGGCCATCGGCAATAAACTGAATAGTTATCTCCACGCCAATCGCGGTGGCTATGTCGACGTCGCCGCTCCTGGCGTTCAAGTTCTGACCGCGCTCCCTGAAGGACGCCAGGGCTTCCGCACCGGCACCTCTTTCGCAGCCCCTTTCGTTACTGGCTTGCTTGCGGCGATGCCGGCGGTGCGCAAGGGCGCAACTGACAAAGAGGATATGCTAAGCCGGATCTCGTTCCAGGACCTCGGAGTGCCAGGCCGCGACTCGATCTATGGCGAAGGCCTGCCGAAAGCTCCCGAACGCTGCAATGACGTCGGCGGGGTCGCCAGTTTGCCCTGGACCAACGCGGCAAAGCGTATGTCGGTCGGCGCGCCGACGGCTTCCGAAAGCGCTCTCGCACGCCCGGCTTCACAATAAGTTCTATGGTTTAGTGACGATAGAAATTGGGGCGAGAGCACCGGACAGCCACCGGAGTCGTGCGCGCCTTTTCGTGACAAAAAAACTCGCTACGCAATCAGTTTCGGAAGCGGGGTACCGAACTGCTTTGCGCAGCGAGCTCTCGTGGTGCACGACGAGCGTGAAGAGTTCACGCCGTCAGGTGCTTGACGTCCTCCGCGATCGGCCCGTTGCGGGTCAGGCGGTCTCAGGGTGGACGTCAATGGTCTTGGCTGGCAACGCGTCGATTGTTTTGTGCCAGCAATTTCTTTTGGTCTCTTCTTTTGGCAGCGACGTGTTCGCTGTCAGTCGAGCGTGTTCCGTTTCCACCCGTTGGCGATGAGCGCGCGCTCACGCGCAATGTCCAGCGCGTCTCCGGCTATAATGCTTTCGATTGCAGCGTCCAATTCAGGATGCGGCTGGCGATCTGCGGGTCTGATGGCCTCAGTTGCGCCGTCGGGGCTGAGGCTCGGGCCGATGCCATGGAAGCCGACTTGCCATTGGCCGGCATCGTCCCGGCAGGCATAGCCCGAGAACACATCGATATTGGACCGTGTGGCTTCGAACTGACGGCACAGGCGGCCATCCGCGCTTTGGAACGTCACAACGGGCGTTGCAGTCTGGCCGCCGGCGCTGACGACCTGTTGCAGCATCGGCGCTGTTTCAAGGGCGTTGGCGAGTGCGCCTTGTGCGAGGATTTTGCCGTCTACCGCTGCGATCAATTCGTGGGACGCGTTGCTCTGGAAGACTATGCGGCTTGTAATCCAACCCGTGCCAGCCACCGCGAGAACAGTACCGCACAGCGCCAAGGTGCGGCCGAACGACAACGTTTCGGGGAACAAGATATCGCGCCAGCTTGTGAGAAAGCCAGACGCTTTGGCAGATTGCTTGCGCGCGCCGATAGGCGCCGACATTACAGTCGCCAGTAAGCGGTTTGGAATGGGCCCAAGATGCGTGTCAGAGAAGATTTGCGGTAACGCTGAACGCGTCACGACATAGGGCTGCAGCCTTGCGGCGAGAGTTGAATCTCTTGTGACAAGCGCTGAAATGCGGCGCATCTGATCGCACGGCAAAGCATCGTCTGCGTAAGCCATCAATGTTTCGTTAGGAATATTTTCCACTGTGAACCTCCCGGACTGCAGACAATGGGGCGGGGTTCGGCTCTGTCAGAGCCGCGGCAATACTTTGGCGCGCCCGCGAAAGGCGGCTCATTACAGTGCCGATTGGCAATTGAAGTGTGTCCGCGGCTTCTTTGTAGGAAAGCCCATCGACGCACACGAGAGCAACAAGAACTTGCTGATCGTTTGGCAATTTTTCCATCGCTGTAAACACAGACTGCAATGTGAGCCGGTTTTCAGTTACCGTCCGGCCGTCGCTGCCTTCGAGTTCCGCGATATCGTCTACGCTAGTCTGCTCGCCGCGAACCTTCGCGCTGCGGCCGGCGTCGAACCAGATATTTTGCGCTATTCTATACATCCAACTATCCAGCCTTGTTCCTGGCTGCCATTGGTCAGCCCGGGCCAAAGCCCTTTCACACGTGTCCTGCACCAGGTCGTCGGCTTGCTCCAAGCTCCGCGTAAGCGCATACGCAAATCTGCGTAGTCGCGGTAACAATTCGATCATTTTGGATCGAACGTCTTCCGTCACGTGGTGTCCTCGTTGCGAGCTACATAGATAACGGTGTGCGCTGTCACTTATTCCGCAGCAAGACGTTGCAATTATGCCGCAACTACCATGAGTAGAGAGTCGAGCCGGTTAGCTCTGCATTTTCAACCTGCTAAAGGCTGCGTCAAGGTCGGCCTTGAGGTCGTTGATGTCCTCGAGACCGATATGCAGCCTTAAGGCGGGACCGTCTGGGGTCCAGCGAGTCGCTGTGCGATAGGAATTTGGATCGACGGGAATGATGAGGCTTTCGTAGCCGCCCCATGAGTAGCCCATGCCAAAGAGCGTCAGCCCATCTAAAAATGCGGCAAGGGCTTTCTCGCTTGCCGGGTTGAGGACTATTGTGAAAAGCCCCGAGGCGCCGGTGAAATCACGCTTCCAAATGTCATGGCCAGGGTGACTTTCGAGCGCTGGATGCAGCACGCGCGCCACTTCGGAGCGATCTTCCAGCCAACGGGCCATCTCAAGCGCCGATCGCATGTGATGCGCGAGCCTGACGTGAAGTGTGCGCAGGCCTCTCAAGGCTAGGTACGTTTCTTCCGAGCCCGGGCACGTGCCAAGCGCTTCTTTCGCGTTGTCGAGATACTTTGCAGCCCGCGCGTTGGCGGTCACGACGCCCAGCATCGCGTCGGCGTGTCCGACGATGTATTTGGTGGCCGCCTCGATCACGACGTCGGTGCCGAGTGAGAGGGGCTTTGAGAAGAGCGGACTGGCCCAGGTATTGTCAGCCAAGAGCCAAATGTTTTTAGCCCGCGCAACTTTTGATATAGCCGGGATGTCCTGCATCTCGAACGTTTGCGATCCCGGGCTCTCGACGAAGATCAATCGTGTGTTGGGTTTGATCAAATCACTGACGCGATCGCCCAGCAGCGGATCGTAGTATGTGGTCTCGACGCCAAGACGCGTTAGCATCTTGTCGCAAAACGTGCGCGTCGGCTGGTAGACGCTATCGGTCATCAAGATGTGGTCACCGGACTGGACGAACGCCAAAAGCGCTGTTGAAACGGCGCACAATCCTGACGACGTTAGAATGGTTGACGCGCCGCCAGCAAGTTCTGTGATGGCGGCTTCGAGGGCGTGCGTAGTCGGTGTGGCTCGCCGGCCGTAAGTGTAGGCTTGGTCGCGCGACTTGATCTTGGCAAGGGTTGGAAAAAGAACGGTCGAGCCGCGGTAAACGGGCGTATTGACGAAGCCGTGCTGGGCCTCCGGATGGCGGCCGTGATGAACGATTTGGGTCGCTTCGCTGTGCTTAACACCAGCGTTACCGGCGGATTTATCACCTTCTTTGGGCGGCGCGCCGTCGTTTGATTTTGCCATGCCTCGTGTCGCGCCTCCTACCGTTCAAGGCCCTGGTGGCGCAAGATAGGACTTTGGTCAAGGGCTTGACCAGAGGCTTGCGGCGCGGGATGTGTGCTATCGTTGGTTTTTCCCCCGAGGGATCGTCCTGTCGCGGCATGCCGGGGCCGTAAAGGGATGATCCTCCTAAGAGGTGCGAAGTTGCTTGAAACGTTGATTGTGGCGCCGCTAACGCGCCTCCTGACTGCGGCTTTTATTGTCTTGGCGTTCTGGTCGACGGATGCCGTGCAGCCGGCCCAGGCGGCGCCGAAGCCGACGCTCGAGCAAGTGAAGGCCCGCGGCTACATTAACTGCGGCGTCAGTGAGAATTCGCCCGGCTTTTCCCAGGTCAGCGCACAGGGAGAGTGGAGCGGGCTCGAAGTGGAATTCTGTTCGGCACTTGCTGCTGCGGTTTTTGGCAAGAAGGATGCAGTCAAATTTCGTGCCTTGCAGTCGACGGACCGTTTCAAGGCGCTGCAAGACGGCGAAGTCGATGTCTTACTGCGCAGTACGGCCTGGACTTTGTCGCGAGACGCCGATCTAAATGTGCGTTTTGCCGGTGTGCTCTTTTACGATGGTCAAGGGTTCCTTGTTCCGCGCAGTCACGCTGTCTCGAGTGTTCTCGAACTGTCGGGCGCTTCTATCTGCGTTTTGCCAGGCAGCTCAGGCGAGCGTGCGGTCACGGAATTCTTTACGCGCAACAAAATGCGCTTCCAATTAATTACGTCTGATCGCTGGGAACAGCTGGTCAGGGCCTACGGTGCGGGTGGTTGTACTGTACTGACGGGAGACCTTACTTTGCTTGCCCTTGAACGCAGCCGGTTGACGAACGCAGCGGACAATGTGCTCTTGGCTGAAATCATCACTAAGGAACCGCTTGGGCCGGCTGTTCGCACGGGCGACGACGAGTGGTTCGCAATAGTGCGCTGGAATGCCATGGCGCTCATAGCCGCAGAAGAACTCGGCATTACCAGCTCGAACATTGAGTCCATGAAGGCGTCGCCCGCAATGGATGTACGCCGGTTTCTGGGCGAAGAGGCCAATCTTGGTCAACCACTGGGCTTGGCGCGGGATTGGGCGTATCAGGTTGTCAAACAAGTAGGCAACTACGCCGAAATCTTCGAGCGAACACTCGGGCAGGCGTCCCCAATCAAGCTCGAACGGGGATTGAACAACCTCTGGACTAAAGGTGGACTGATGTATTCTGCGCCGTTCAGGTAAGGGTTGGCTTAGGAAATTGCACCGGCACAGACAGCCAGTGAACGGCTGGGGAGGAGGGTCCCGTGTCCGAAGTTTTGCAATCCGAAGCGCTGCTTCGGGCCATCATTCTCGTAGTACCCGTGTTCGTGCTGCTTATGCTTCTGAGCGTGCTTGTTGCGCGCAAGCGGGCGAGCCGCCAGCACCAGTTGTGCGCCTACGCCGAGCCAGCCGATAAAGACCGTGAGTCAATCCAGGAGACGGCGACACCTATGAATTCGATGTCTCAGCATACTTCTGCACGGTCTTTGGCGTGCGACGAAATTTATGCAATTGAACTCAAAATTGCCGCCGCTGAGGCCAGCGGCAAACATCATGTTATCGCGGCGATGTATCTAGACCTTGCCGCGCAGAATCACGCCTTGGGGCTGGATAAGGAGGCGCAGTCCGCCCTGCGTTCGGCGGCCGGTATTGGGTCACAACACGGTCCGGACGCCGCGCATGCCGCAGCGCGTATTGCACTCGCGCAAGCGGCCTTCGATCACGGAGATCTGACAGCGGCGTGCGAGCAGTGGCAGCTCGCGCGCATGGCCTTTCAGCGCGATGGCAAAACGGCGGAAGCCGATGTCATCGATAAACGCATGCGTGCCAACGGGTGCCCGACGGATTGGGTCCTTACGGATTTTTGAGTTCGAGCGAAGGCGTTATTTCAAGAGACGGGTTGATGTCGTCTGCCGTGGCGGCCGCGTCTTGCCCTTCTGCCATGACTTCAACGTTAGCCAGTTCGCCCTCTCGCAAAGAGAATTTGCGCTGGAAGACGCGCCCACCGGATTTTGCATCTACGGTGTAATCGCCCGGCGCGAGCATGTGGGTTGGCAGTGCGCCAACGCTTTCCTTGACCATTTCCCCCGTTGCCGCGTGTATGCTCCAATGGGTATCAGGAAGAGCTTCCCCGCCCTCGCGCGTGACAAGCTTGAAAGCGGCCTTGGCCGCCGAGTGTGCGACCGCGGCTTCGGTTAGTTTTCCAGCTTCCACAGTGACGTCGGTTTCTACGCGCGCGTTGGCATCGCCGTAAGTTGAAACCACGCGATAAATACCCGCATTGAGGCGAATGATGAGGCCAGGCTTTGCGCCTGTCATCACGGCGGTGCGATTTGCGAATTGATCGCGATCATCCGAGAAGATGGCATACGTCACCATTCCGTCTGGCGCTGGTTTGTTGGCGACGTTGGCGTTGAGACGCAATCCGCCGGCGTTCAACACAAACTGTTCCGTAGTTGTGGAACCGGATTTCACCGTGACTTTGCGCGTAAGATTGGCGCGGCCGAACGAGGCATTGATGGTGTAATCGCCGGGTGGCAATTTTAGCGCTGGGCTGGCCTCGCGACTTTCCGTGACGATCTTGGATTTTGCGGCAGCGCCCGTGCTATGCAGAAACACACGCCACACCATGCCTTGATCGATTTGCTGGCCGTCCGCCGTCAACAGGGCCACGAGTTTCAATTGTGTGCTGCTGGGAGCGCCAGCCGTGTCGGGCGTTACGCCGTTTCGTTCGATCACCGTAGTGTTTGAATTGGCTTTCGCGGGCTTGGCAGCCTTAGGCTGAGTGGGGGGCTGAGCAGGCGCCGGCTTCTTCACTTCGACGTCAGCCTGCCAGCCCGATTCGGGCTCTGCCTCAGCTCCGCCTGCGGCAACAGTCAGCCCGAACAGCGCCGCCGCCGCGATCGAAATGATCGGACGCAGGAGCGCTAAAATTGAGTGAGCGGCGATTTTGGTATTTGGCATCGCTAAATCGGTTCGTCCTTCAACATTGATAAGCAAGCTTTGTCCAGAGCAATCATTTGCGCGTGTCAGAACTCGGGCAACGGCCTTCAATTTTGTCCTAAGTCGATTTGTGAATTCTCACCGGTACGGACTTCGAAGGCCGCTTGCAGCCTGCGGTCGCGTGCCTCTACCCGCACTGTGTAGCGGCCGGGCGCAAGAAGCAGTTTTGGCTCGGAAACGGCGGCGTGCCAGAAGGCGCGACCGTTTTGATCTTTGATCTCCCAGAAGACCTCGCCAGGGTTGGCGGACGCGCCGGCCGGAAGCCTAAAGCTGATTTCTGCGGCTTCGAATTTCATGACGACATTCGCAGGCTTGCCGGCTTCCAGGACGACGTCTTGCATAGCTGTAAAATTATGCTCTTCGAGCGTTGCCGAGACGCGATAGCGGCCCGCGTTCAAAAGAGTTTCGAATTCGGGTTTTGACGATCGTGCGATCTCGCGCTTATCGCCGTCGAGTGCGAATACGCGGTAGACAAGGCCATGCCCTTCTTGCTGCGTCATTGGACTTGCGGGAGCAGAAACTTTTAGGCGCGCCGCCCCAAGCGCGAGGACGCGCTTGACGACGTCGCCGGCGCCAACCGCGATACGCTGGCGTGTTTCAGCGTCGCCCGACCGGGCCGACGCGTAGTAGGTGCCAGCGGGTAGTTGAAACTCGGCCATTGGAGCAAGCGAGCGCGCAAGTTCGCGCCGCCCATCCGGGCTTTCGGGATCGTCTTCCGAGACAGAGAATGTGACGTCGCTGAGGGCTTCGCCACCCTCGTTCAACGTTGCTGAGAGTTCGACGCGTCCTGCGCCAAGAACGAAATCGGCGGTCGTGTCCGACCCTGCACTCAGCGTGACCTCGCGCTCTAGGCGGATGTTCCCATCCGCAACGGCGACGTTGTAGGTGGCAGCCGGCAGTATCGTATCGGCCGCGTTAAGGTGTCCGAGCCAGACCGTGCCGCCACCACTCGATTCTGCTTGCGATACGGTGATGATGGCGGAACCGGCGCTCTCGCCGTCCTTGCTATACTTGGCAAGTATCTTAAGGCGGCCAGCATTGAGCGGCACGGCTACAGAAGCCGGCTTTCCGGTCTCAATTGTGACGTCTAGTTTTGCCGTTACGCTGCCGGTTTGGGCTTCAATACCGTAAGTGCCGGGTTCGAGTGCTGCTGAGAATTGCGCGGACTCAGCGCTGGCAACAACCTCGGTTCCGCCAGCTTTGATTGCGCGCCAGCGCAGCGGCTGCACGAGTGGTGCCGTGCCTTCGGCCAGAACCGCCGTTGCTCTCAGCGTCGCCCCGGCCACTCCGCTCGTATCAACCACGGCGGTAGCACCTTGGGCACCTGCTTGTGGAGTGGCAGCGGGTGTGCGCCCTACCGCGTCGCCGATCGCGGCGGCCAGTGCAATCGGGTCAGCAACATCGAAAAATTGTCCGCCGGTTTCTTTTGCAACGCACGACAGGCGTGATTGATCGGCCGGATCGACGCCGATGCTGATCATGTGAATGGCGACGCCTGGAGCAGTTTTGGAAATCTCGGCGGCCGCTGCACAAGCGTCCTGCTGACAATTGTCTGCGCCGTCGTTGATGACGATAATCGAAGCAGGACGGTTGGCGCCTAAGGCCGCCACAGACTGGCGCAGACCTTCGGCGAGTGGTCCCTTGCCCTTTGGGTTGAGTTTTTCAAGCGGCGCGAGAACGGGATCGCGCTCTGTTCCGGGTGCCGCAATAATTTCAACGTCGCTGCAGTCTCCTTTGCGGCGGTGACCAAATGAGGCGAGGCCGATGTGCGATTGGCCAGCAGACGTGATGATAGGTTTCAAGAGTTCGCGCACGGCATCGATCTTGGCGCGCTTGTCGGGTTCGAACCGGCCCCACATCGACCCCGATCCATCAATCAAGAAAAGCGTCGATGGCGTGTCTTCGGCACGCGCCTCCGGCACCAGCCAGAACAGCAGTGGGAGGAGGGCAAAGCTCAAAGCACGATGGCGCATGGGACCTGTTTTTGGCTCAAGCCTGGTCGGGATAGAAGGCGATATTGTACCAGAGACGCTTTTGCGATAGCGAGGGCTGTGATACGCATCCACCGGAAAGAACATGGATCATCCCCTCCTAGGATTTCTTGCCAGCCGCCGTTCTGTCAAGCCTGACAAACTGTTAGCTCCCGGACCAACCGCTGAGCAGCTGGCACTTATCCTCAAAATTGCAACTCGCGTTCCCGACCACAAGAAACTCGCTCCGTGGCGCTTTATTGTGTTCGAAGGCGCGGCGAGGGGGCGCATGGGCGATATTTTTGCCGAGGCCTGCCGATTGGAGGAAAAAGAGCCGCCGAGCCGCATACGCCTCGATACGGAGCGGGGCCGGTTTTTGCGCGCTCCCCTGGTCATGGCCGTGATTTCTGAGATTAAGCCAAAGCCCGGCGCACCCGAGTGGGAACAGGTGCTGTCAGCGGGGGCGGCCTGTTTCAATACCTGCCTCGCGGCCAACGCACTGGGTTTTGGCACATGCTGGATTACCGAGTGGATCGCCTACAGCCCGGCTGTTCGAGAGGCTCTGCAACTCAAGGCCAGCGAGCGTGTCGCGGGTTTCATCTATATGGGTACAGTCGCTGAAAAGCCCGAAGAACGCGAGCGGCCCGACGTCGCAAGCCTCGTGAACTACTGGCCAGCATAGCCGCCATGAGGAAACTCCGCTCTCCTCCTTAACCTGCTGTTCATTGCACTGCGTATATACTAACCCCCAATGCGCCCTTCATAGGGGCTCTCGAGTTGCGTTCCCTTCCGCGTAGGTATTGGAGTGTCTACTTGTGTAGCCTTTGGGAAGTACCCGCATATCTCATTATGGCCTTCTCGCCGGCGCTTGATGCTCCGGTTGGGAAGGCCAGTCGGGCTTCTGGCCCGCAATCGCCCCAAATTTCAGCAACGTTCGCATTCGATGCGCAGCACCATGCGGCGATGCCGGAAACCATTTGGCTGCTCGCCGGCTTGACTGAAGTGGGCGTCGCGCACGCACGTTGAATTGCGCTAAGATTAGAACCTGAATTGCTCAGCGAGAACCCGCTCTTCCAGGCTGTGGTCGCTATCGAACATCATGAAGAGTTCGACGTTGCGGGCTTTTTCGATTTCGACTTTGACGACATGGCGGATTTCAAAATGGTCGGCGACCGCGCTTACAGGGCGCTTTTCATGTTCCAGGACTTGCACGGTGATGCGGGCTTTGTTGGGAACGAGCGCACCGCGCCAGCGGCGCGGGCGAAACGGGCTGATGGGAGTCAGTGCCAAAAGCGGCGTGTTAATCGGCAGTATCGGCCCGTGTGCCGATAAGTTATAGGCCGTCGAGCCGGCAGGTGTGGCCACGAGAACGCCATCGCAGATCAATTCCTCCATGCGCACCTTGCCGTCGATCGTGATCTGTAATTTCGCCGCCTGATAACGTTCGCGAAACAGCGACACTTCGTTGATGGCGAGACCCTTGTGCGCCTTGCCGGCGCTATCGTAGGCGATCATGGCGAGCGGATGGATGCGGGTCACTTCGGCCGCGCTCAACCGCTCAAGCAAATCATCTTCGCAGTACTCATTCATCAAGAAGCCGACCGAACCGCGATTCATGCCGTAGATCGGGATCTTATCATTGATGAAACGATGCAAGGTCTGCAGCATTAGGCCGTCGCCGCCGAGCGCGACGATGGCGTCCGCGGTTTCGGGGTCCGCGGCTCCGTAGCGGCGTTGCAGGCTTTCACGGGCCTCGGTCGCCTCGGGCACGTCACTCGCGACGAATGCAATTTTCTCGAATTTGCCCTTGGGTTTTGCCATTTTGGATCTTTGGATCATGCCTTGTTGGATCTGGGCCGGACCGGGCTTAGTCCAGTCTGAAAGTTGAAACGGAAGAGGAGGCTGGCTCAAGTGACGGAAAACAACAAGCCCCACGTGCAGGGGGCAGGGCAGGGGCGAACCCTGGCGGACGTTAGCGGGACAGGCGCTCTAAGTCCGGACAGTGCCGCGATAATGGTTTACGCGACATTTCCGAGCGTTGATGCCGCTATGGTCGTGGGCCGCGCTCTTGTCGAAGAGCGCCTCGCCGGCTGCATTAACATCTTGCCGGACATGACCTCAATTTACGTTTGGGAGGGCAAGATTGAGGAAGCCTCTGAGACCGTTCTGATTGCGAAGACGATTGCCGGCCGGGCAGAGGATTGCGTGACATTTATCCGGGCCCGGCACTCCTACGGCGTTCCTGCTATTCTTGTTCTGCCCGTCATTGGCGGTTCCGCCGATTATCTCGAATGGCTGCGCGCCGGCGTCGCGCATTCAGGAGCCGCATGAAAATTGGCCGGACTCTCATCGAGCCCGGCCATCTATTTTTTCAACATGCTTCGGCCAGTTGACTTCAGTAGAAGCCACCACTCAGTGCTTGCATCATGTTGTAGTGCGGTTTGTAGCTCTTCGACTTCTTTGGCTTTCCGCCACCATTGTAGGCGAAGTAATAATACTTCGGCTTGGGTGCCCGGTAGGCATAGGCGGGTAGCTGGCGCCGCTTGGCAACGCGTGGCTTGTAACCACGAGGCGCTGGCGCAAAGCGCTGAACTGTCCGGCTTTGTCCAGCGAGGCCAGATTTGCTGCCGGTCAATCCACGAACCGCTACGCCCGACTTTGTTCCGGGACGTCCGCGCACCGCCGCAGGGCCCGACTTCGTTCCGGAATAACCCTGCTGCGTGGTGTTGGCGGGACGTTCACCCTCGATTGGCGCGGGCGCAGTTAGTACGGGTGCAGCTGAATTATCTGGTGCTGCCAGATCATCAGTTGCGTCCAGCTCGATTGGAACGGGGCCGGCGTCGGGCGTCAGGCTCAAGGCACTATCTGGAAGTTCGGCCTTTGCTATTTGCGGGCCACCCACCGACATCATACCGTCGGGCCGCTTAGGCCGCGCGGCGTTCTCCGCCTGGAGTTGCAGCTGATCGTCTTTCAGCCAAGGAAGTTGCTCTGGACCTGCTTGCGCGACGACCTGCCGGCTAACTTGCGCTGACTGTTCTCTGCGTGCAACTTCGGCTGCGGCCAATTCCGCCTTGGCTTTGGCTTTCAAGTCAGCTGCGCGCTGCTCAATGGCTTTTTTCTCGTCTGCCAGACGGCGCTCGGTTGCAACGCGCTTCACTTCCAGCACGCGCTTTGCTTCGACAGCACGTGCCTCACTGACTACCCGCTGTTCTTCGGCAATACGCTCCTGGCTGGCAACCCGTTGCTCGTCGGATGCCCGGCGCTGCTCGTCGCGCTGGGTTTTGCGGGTTGCGCCCGCCACGACAGCATTCGGCACGCATCGGCCACTTTCCGAGATGGCCTGGCCCGACGGGCAGTCGGCGCCGCAGGCGGCGGCGGTGTGCCCCTGGACAAGCGTTAAAAGAATGTAGTCGGGCTCGTCCATCGGCAGTGTCGCGTTGACACGATCCATGAACGTGCTCATGGCGCGCTTGGTCGATGGCGTCCAATTTCCGGTTATCTCACCTTCATAGCAGCCTACGCGCTGCAATTCGCTCTGCAGATCGCGGGTCAACTGCACACGAGCTTCGCCGTCGCCTGGTTTAGACGACGTCAGACGGCCTTGCGCGGTGGTCTCGGACGACACGATGGCGCTCCATGTGCTCGATGGGCGCGCCGGCATGGCGGCTGCAAGCTCGGATGCTTTCTGCGGGGCCGCATCATCGGATGCTGCCGTGCCGGCGATTGCCGGATGCGATGCCGAGGGCCGAACGGCCCGGTCAGGCGCTGCCGAAATGCGTGTAACTTCGCGTAACTTTTCCTCGCCATCGTGCGGCGGCGGAATCAACGAATACGCTCCCAGCGATGCACCCGCGAGCATCAGCAGTAAACCACCGAGCCGTTGCATAATCTTCCACTCCTCCAGTCAAAACCCGACGCAGTTACAACTACAACTTTGGTTCGACGTTCCCGCCCGCGGTTCTAAATCCGTGTATTGGTGACCCGCAACCAGCGCAACTGCTTGAGTGGCAACGGCTTAAACCGTCCGCGCAGCGCATGGAAGTGGTACATCTGTCAGTTTGCACCATATTCTTACAAATGGTAAACGAAAAACTCTTATCTGCAACTAAAGGGAATGTCTGTAGCGCAGATGTGAAAGGTGTTTCTCTAAAGACAAGCTGTGCTCAGGCTGAGTGCAGGATGCCACGCCAGAGGGTGAACATCGTTTGGCATACTGTGCAACACGCTGTGGATACAGTCGGGGGCTTGGGGATAAGCAGTTGATGAATTAGCGCCGTGGGGTTCTCGCCGCTGCATCCTGACAACAGGATGTGACACGGATGGTGCTTCCGGGCCACGCTAAGCACTATGATTCCCTTAACACTTCGCATCGAATCACATAGCGTTCCCGAGATGAGGGGAATTGTTTCGCGTGTTTTTCTGATGCCCTGCACAATGTGAATAAGTTCATCCACAGCTGGGGTCGAGCGGCGATGACCACTGGGATAACTTGGGATTTTGTGCGGAGCGATAGCTCTCAAGCGTGAACGTCGCGTGCGGATCTTCGGTGTCTGCCGATCGCCATGGGGATGGCCTCGGAGCTCACAGATGCAGAGGTTGATGCACGTCGCGGTTGCGCCTGTTGTGCGTTTTGGGGGTTGGGCCAGCGTGTGTGCTTCTCAGCGCGCGGTCACAAGACGGAAATGGCCGGTATTTGTATGTCGTTGAACCGGCCCTCGCATAGGAGAGGGCAATGCTAAGACATGCTCTAGGTGTGTTGGGTGTAATGGCTGCCGGCGTACTGCTCGCCGTATCTGCCGCAATGAATTGGCAATTTGGGTTTAGTCTCGGAAGAACTGAGTTCGATGGACAATTGTTGGGCGCGGCATCCGCTGCGGCCGACTGTTTGAAGGCGCTCATCCCGTTCTTCTTCTTCGCCGCAATTCGAAACAAAATGTGGTCGCAGGCAGTAGCCTCCGTTCTCGTTTGGACGGTCGTGACCACTTACTCGTTGACGAGCGCGCTTGGGTTTGCGGCTCAACAACGTGCAGACGCTTCAGCGCAACGCACTCAGGTCTCCCAAACCTACGATGGTTTGAGAGCCGATCTGAAACGCGCAGAAGAAGCGTCTGCTTGGACACCGCAGCACCGGCCTTACGAGGCTGTGCAAGCGGCGATCCAGAGTCACAAGTCGCAACCCGGCTGGAAGTGGTCGAACGGCTGTAAAGACGTTTCGTCCAAGTCGGAGCAGAAATACTGTCAGGGGTTACATAACCTCGAAGCAGAACTTGCGTCTGCCAAGGCAGCGACAGCGACAGACACGCGCATAGCCGACATCAAGGCAAAGCTCGCAGGCATGGAAGGGTCGTCCGCAACCGCGGATGCCGATCCGCAAGCGAAAGTTCTTGCCGATCTAGCGACGCTCGCCATACCGGGCATCAAAGTTGAAAGCGTGCAGACGGCGATGGCGGTATTCGTCGCGCTCCTGCTCGAAATCGGCTCTGGTTTCGGTATGTACGTCGCCTTTAGCCAGTGGCGTCTCTACGACAGCTACGCTCCGGCCGCTCCTCGCATTGCGAGACGCGCTGCGGAGGAAGAAGACACTGTTGCGGCAACAGTGGCAGCTCCGGTGCTTACACCGGCTGTTCAAGTCAAGAAGCCGCGTTCTGGTGCCAACGACAACCGGACGATCGAGACGCCTGCCGAACGGCCGGCCATCGAAGTCAAGCCAGCGGAAACGCGGGTTGTCGAAGCGAAAGCGGCACCGGCAAGACTGGTCGCTCCCGAAACAGACGTGGAGCGCTTTTACAAGGAGAGCATCGAAGTCCAGGACGGATCGAGCGTTACTGCTACTCAACTGTACGAGGATTATTGTTCGTGGTGCGAAACCAAGAACAAGGAGCCTTTGGCGTTGCCGAGCTTCGGACGCGAGTTCGCAGATCTCGGCGTGAAGAAAGAACGCATCGCAGGACGAGTACGGTACATCGGAATATCTTTGAAGTCCGGCACTGGCATCGAGGAGGCTCTAAAATCTCCGATCTTCCAAGCCGACGCAGCTTAGCGCTGCTCTCATGAACGATCAGGGCCCCTTCCGGGGCCCTTTTTGTTTTTTGGGGGGTGGTTAGATTGATGTTTGCGGCTCGATGGCGAGCTTTAGGCCGAGCGCGTTGATCACGCGCAAAACCGTACCGAGTTCCGGGTTTCCGTCAGCGCTCAGAGCTTTGTAGAGACTTTCGCGCGATAGGCCGGCCGACTTGGCAATCTCACTCATGCCGGACGCCCGCGCCACGACGCCCATGGCGTCAGCGATGAATTGCGCATCGCCCGTGTCGAACGCTTCTTCGAGATAGGCGGCAATGGCCTTCGGATCGTCGAGATATTCGGCCGGATCGAAGACTTTCAGCTTTTTGATTTTAGCGGTCATGTGAAAATGTATCCTATGGGATACTAGCGGGCAAGAGGCGGCGGGCGGGGTATTTGCCCGCCAAGACGGGAAACGTAGGTTGGGTTAGCGCCGCCCTTATGCCCGATATTCACAACGGCCTGCGATCCGGCGCGTAACCCAACAATCAAGACCACGGATGTGAATTTGTTCGACTATCGAACTCTTGGTTGTTGGGTTACGGCGCGCGCGACACCGGACACCATAAAAATCTCTGTGCATGGCGCCCCTAACCCAACCTACGTTTCCCGTCTTGGTGAGCCGCGATTTGCCCGCCGGTGCGCAGTCTGATAATCGAGAAGGATGGGGACAACAATCACAGCAGACAAATTCGTCGGGGATTGGAAGAGTTCGACACTGAATGAAAAGCAGGGCGCACAAACGCACTTCCGCGAATTGTGCCGGATGCTTGCCGTTCCGGAGCCGAGCGCCACGTCGCGCGCCGATGGGTATTGCTTTGAAGAGTTTGTCGACAAGGTCGGCGGCGGCCAGGGCTACGCCGACGCCTGGAAGCGCGGCTGCTTCGCCTGGGAGTACAAGAGCCCGGGCGGAGACTTGAAAGCCGCGCTGAAGCAATTGAAGCTCTACGCTTCTGACCTTGAAAACCCGCCGCTGTTGATCGTCTCGGATATGCGGCGCATCGAAATTCACACCAACTGGACGAGCCAGGTTCAGGAAAGCCACATCCTCGAACTCGAAGATTTGAAGGACGTGCGGCTGCGCCAAAAACTGCTGTGGGCATTTTCCGAAGATACAGTTGCCGAGCTAAAGCCCAAGCGCTCGGCCAATGCGACGACGGAAGAGGTGGCGAAAAAGTTCGTGGCCATTGCGCAAAACCTGCGCGAGCGCGGGCATGACCCGGAGAAGGTGGCGCACTTCGTCAATCGCATGGTGTTTTGCATGTTTGCCGAAGACGTCGATCTGCTGCCGAAGAAAATGTTCGAGCGAATGCTGGAGGCGAGCCTTACCAATCCGGATGAGTTCGTCGCCAACGCCGAGACGTTGTTTACGGCGATGGCGCAGAAACATGGCCGCGTCGGCTATGATGCTATCTATTGGTTCAACGGCGGGTTGTTCGAGGACGGCGCGGCGCTGCCGTTGACGACGGGCGACATTCGCGTGGCGTTGGAGGCCGCCAAGCAGAATTGGTCGGAAATCAACCCGTCGATCATGGGCACGCTGTTCGAGCGCGGGCTGGACCCCGGCAAACGCTCGCAGCTTGGGGCGCATTATACGGACGCTGAAAAGATCATGATGATCGTCCGCCCGGTCATCATCGAGCCGCTGTTGAGGGAGTGGCAGACGGCGCGGGAAGAGATCGAGACAGAACTCGCCAAGGTCAAGGCGAGAGCGACTTCGAAGAAAGAAGCAGAACTGTCCACCAAAGCAAAAAAAGCAGCCGAAAAACTACGTATCGATTTTCTTGAGCGGCTAAAGAACTTTCGAGTACTCGATCCAGCCTGCGGCTCAGGAAACTTTCTTTATCTCGCGCTGAAGTCTCTGAAAGATATCGAAGCGAGGGTCAATATCGAGGCCGAAAGTCTAGGACTGCAACCGCAGTCGCCTGCGGTCGGGCCGGAGTGCGTCAAGGGCATCGAGATCAACCCGTTCGCGGCCGAGCTGGCGCGCGTGTCGGTGTGGATAGGTGAAATCCAGTGGATGCGGGAAAAGGGCTTTGGCGTTTCCAAAAATCCGATTTTGAAAAGCCTGGAGACGATTGAGTGCCGCGACGCGCTGTTGAACAAGGACGGCTCGGAGGCCGAGTGGCCGGAGGCAGACGTGATTATTGGTAACCCGCCGTTTTTGGGCGGAAAGCTTCTTCGGACAAGGCTGAATAATTCTAACGTAGATCGACTCTTCAGCTTATTCGCGGGTCGTGTACCAGCCGAGGCCGATTTTGTTTGTTATTGGTTCGCAAAAGCTTGGGAGGGATTACGGTCCAAAACAGTAGAACGGGTGGGCTTGGTTTCTACCAATGCAATCCGGGGTGCGGCCAACAGCCATGTCCTAAAGCTAATCGTCGATCATGGTGTCATTATTAGCGCTTGGACGGACGAGACATGGGTCAACGAAGGCGCGGCCATCCGTGTCGCGATAGTTTGCTTCGCGCCTTTTGGCTCAATTTCAACGCCCGATCTCAATGGACGACGTACCCCTCCGGTGATGACCGCCTTGC
>JAYSVT010000113.1:0-20998 GCA_043718455.1 Hyphomicrobium sp. | reverse complement strand
TCCTCAACGCCTTCGGGGTTGATCGTCTGATCGGCAGTGACGTGGGCCAGAGCCCACAGCCGGTTGCGGTACTTGGCGGCGGTCTCAAACTCGAGTTTTCCGGACGCTTCTTCCATCAGCCGCTGATACATCGCGCGCACGGTTTGGCTTTCGCCCTTCAAGAAACGAACCGCGTCGTCCGCAAGCTTGCGATAATCTTCGAGCGGGATTTCCCCGGTGCAGGGCGCGGAACAGCGCTTGATCTGATGCAGCAGACAAGGGCGCGTGCGGTTCTCGTAAAAACTGTCCGAACACGTGCGCAGCAAAAATGCGCGCTGCAGCATGGTGATGGCACGGTTCACGGCACCGGCCGAGGCAAAGGGCCCGAAATAATCGCCTTTGCGGTTTCGAGCACCCCGGTGCTTCATGACCTGGGGCGCATCGTGATCGCGCGAGATCAGGATGTAGGGGAACGACTTGTCGTCGCGCATGAGTACATTGAAGCGCGGCTTGAAGCGCTTAATCAGATTGGCTTCGAGAAGCAGCGCTTCGGCTTCCGTGCCGACCGTCACAAATTCCATCGACGTGGTCGCTGTGATCATCCGGGCGATGCGGTTGGTGTGGCCTTGGAGCCGCGCATAATTCGTGACCCGCGCCTTGAGCGCGCGTGCCTTGCCGACGTAGATGACGTCGCCTGCGCTATCGAGCATGCGATAGACGCCCGGGCCGTTTGGGAGGGTCTTGAGATAATTGGCGATGACGCCGGTGCCAGACGGCGTCGCTTCAGGGGCGGTGCTGCCTGCCGGTGCGGCGTCTTGCTCGCTTCGGTCTTTGCTCATGTCTGAACTATTGGCGGAGGGGCCGCCGGGTCAAGCGCTAGAACGGCTATGTGCCACAAAATGGCCATTGCGAGCGCGCGTTGTAAGTCCTTGTCATCCTTGAATTCGCGTCGTGGTATCTGCTCATGCGTGCTGTCTTTGCCTTTTTTTGTGCCTTGATGTTGGTGGCCGCGCCAGGCTCAGCCGCGAACAAAACAGCTAAGGTCAAGGCGCCCGCCCCATTCACCAAGAGCGAAGAACTGTTGACGTGGATGAATGGCTACCGTTTGAAGCCGGAGCCGAAACGGTTGCCGCAAGCCGTTAAGGCTATGGTCAAGTCCAGCGTCACCAAGGATATGGATCAGGCGGGCATCTACATTGGCTTTACCGCAGGTGTCATCGGTTCGAACCCGGACGACGCGGAAAAGCTGATAGCCGCTATGTTTCCGCTCGATCCCCAAGATCAAGTTCTGCTCATCAAGGCCATCGCCTATTCCGGTCTCAGCGATTGGAAAGGCCTGATGATCAAGTTCGTTGAGCGCATGCCGGCGCGAAAAGTTCTCATCGATAAGTATCTCTTCGCCAACAAGCCGACGCTCGCCGACTTGCCATTCGAAGAGACTTCATCTGCCATCGACATCAACTGGGGCTATTATTTCGCAACCGGTTCGGAAGCGCCCGTCAGGCGCATCGTGACGGTGCTGGCGTGGTCAACCGATCGCAATAACGTCGAGAAACTGACGATTGGCGCGATGGCAAAATGGACACTGGCGCAGAACGCATCGCGCGATCCCGATCTTCTGGCGATGCTCAAAGGCGTATCGGCGGAAGACGAAGTCGCCGCGCGCGCGCCGCTGAACGAGGTGATCGAGGCAGCTGAGACGCTGGAACTCGGCAAAATCCGCAAGCAGGCTTTTGCGTCCATTGAAGAACTCAAAGCCAAGGGTCCGCAGAGCACGCGCAACTACAATTGGTGGGGACAGGCGGGACAGACCGCTCTGTCGTTGGGTTGCGTGGCGGCGAGCGTGATGGGTCAAGTCGAGTTTGGTATTCCGTGTGTTCTCGGTGGTGCGCTATCGACCGCAGCGCTGAAGTATCTGGGGCCGGGGCAAAACTGAGACATTGCGCAAAATCTGGATAGTCCGCTCACCCGCCCGCGCACACGGCGTTCGCGGCGGCAACGGCTTCGTCTTTCGACGTGTGTTCGCTGAGAAGTTCGGCTCCCGGAGCACTGGCCTTGACATAGGTTTTGAACATCGATTGTTCAAAACCTTCAACCACGCCAAGCGCAGTCAATTCTGTGCCACCGTTGCGCGCGGATCTAACGAGCAGTGTTTTCTTGCCGCCATAGCTTGCGGTCAACACGCGGCACGGACCTGAGGGTGCAGACGGCGCCGATTGCGGCACCACTGGAAGAGCAAGCGCCGCTTCCTTTGGCGCGGAGCGCGCAGGCTTTGGATCTGGCGGCGCGATAGCGGTTTCTGCGGCGATGCCGGCCGGCGGCGCATCATCCACAATGGAAATATCATCCATCGGCCCGCCAAGATGCGACGGCGCGGGCATTGCAGCCGGCGCGATCTTGAAGGTGGGCAGAGCCGTTGCGCTCTCCTCACTCGATGCCTGCTGGTCGGTTGTTGATTCACTTGCCGCTGCGGAGCCTGGCGCACCGTCTTCTGGAGTTGCCGCCAGGCCAGCGTCCGGGACGGGCTGCGCGCCGGCAGGATCAACGGCCGCGTTGTCCTTTGCTGGTTCCGGGGCGGCTTCAAATCCCTTTTCGCGCGACCAGATGGTGCGCACGGGAGGGCCGGATTTTTCTGGCGCGCGATTTTTGACCGGCGGACTTGGTTCGTTGGCGCGAGAGGTGTCTTGCGCGGTGTTGATGCCATCGACCCATGGCATCGTCTCCGGGCCAGCTAACTTCTGCATCTGGGGACCGCCAAGGCCTGCTGGCCGGGCATAGCGCTTCTCTGGCTGGCGCGATGGCGAACCCGGCTCGCCGCCAGCCTTGGCAACCGTGGCCGGACCTGTGCAATAGCCTTTGAAAAATTGCTCGGCGACGAAATCGATCGTTTTTCCGTATTTGTGATCAGCGGCCCAGCGGCGTGCAAGATCGCTGTACGTCACGGGCCGCTTTAAGCGGCGCGATTGTTCGACTATGCTATCTTGCGCAAGTTCCGTGCGCGGGGCGACGGGCTTGACCACCATTTCACCCGAGTAGGCGACGAGATGCTGAATCTGCGCGAGTACGCCCGTTTTTACGTCGGGAAAGCGGTTGCCCGCCACGCCGCCGCCGGTGGCACCAATTCCAGCAAAGTTATTTTGGTTCTCGTTCACGTCGCCGCGCCGCCCGTTACCACGGCGATATTTCAGATAATTAGTTTCAATGACCATCTGGAAAAATGCGTAATCCCAGCGGACGCGCCACGTATCGCCCCACTGTTTGTACCATTTGGCGATATTGCGATATTTCGGATCGAGATTGGCATTGCGGTCTTCGAGGAATGCCATCAGCCGTTCCGGAGAAACGCATGCGGGCATGCGATTGCTGTCACCGGTTCTGATCGGAGGCGCGGCGTTCACTGCGGTCGACGCAAGCAGAATCTGCATAAGTGCCGCCGCAACCGTCAGCTGGCGCATCTTGGGGTAGGCGGCGGCGGGGTTCATGTCTCTGGCCCTTAGCACTGAGTGTGCGGCTGAATGAGAAGGCTGACTATTCGTCAGCCTTCTGGGCAGAGCTCGAACGCCTTATCCAGGGCTTGGGTTTGGTTGGTAAATTCTCCAACCGATTGCCCGCCCTTCGCGTAGGCTTCGATATAGGCATCGGCTTCGCGTTTTTCCGTACCCTCGTTGACATCAAGGACGGTGTAGTTGGTGGTTTGATCGCCAGCTGCTTTGATGATGATGGCACGGCTTCCGCCGTAGCTCGCGGTCCACACACGGCACTTTGACGAAGGTGCTGCGGTTTCTTTGCTCTTGCCGGCCGCGGGCGGTGTGATGGCCCCCTTCGTTCCGGAACCGAGCGCTGCGGTCTGCACTTTTGCAGCGGGCTGGGTAGGAATGGCAGGTGCGTTTTCAGCCTCAGCCTGTGTATCCGCATCTACCTCAGGCTTGGCTGCGTTGATGATTGTGAAGGCAGGCTGAGCTGGCGGCATATCGGACGTTTCGGGTGCGGAGGTTGCTGCTGTTTCAGCAACCTTGGCGATAGCGCCAGCGCCGAGATTGGACCTCACGAACGAGCCTGATGCCCGGGCTTCCGCAACGGCGCGGCGTGCCAAGTCTGCGCCCGACACTTTCGGCGTGGCCGGCTCGTCGGCATTTGTTTCGGCCGACGCTGCGGCCGCTATTTCTTTGGATGCAGCTCCGGCAGCTGCTGTTTTCGACTCACCATTAGGCCGGGCAAGTGCAATCATGTCGGGCTTTGGATCGGGGCTCGTGCACAATCCATCGTAGAAAGAGTCCGAAACGCTGGCGATGTCGCGCGAGTAGTTGCGTGAACCAGGGGCCCATTTTTTGGCGAGCTGCGTATAGGTCATCGGGCCATCGATGGTCTTCAGCCACGATGTCAGAACGCCCCACTCCTGAACCTTGCGCGTGCGTTCAGCGACCGGATTCTCAACCTGTTCGCCAGCGTACATCAAGAGATGCTGGAGATGGGCTTTAACGCCGGTTGCAATGTCTGGGAAACTTTCACCCGATTCCTTTTTGCCTGTGGCACCAAGGCCGGCAAAATTGTTCTGCTCTTCGGAAACGTCACCCGTAAAGGTGAGATTGCCGGTTTCGAGCAGCATCTGGAAATAGGCGACATCCCAGCGGATGCCGAGTTCTTCACCAACGCGCATGTAGTCTGCGGCGATGCTCTGAAAGCGCTCGTTAAGCTCTTTATTGCGCCCCTCGAGGAAAGCACTCAGCCGCCCCGGTGTCGCGCACTCGGGCACTTTGTTGCCGTCTGTGATTTTTATTTGCGGAAGCTCGGCGGCAATAGCCGTCGAAGACAGGCAGACAGCCGATATAGCTGTCGCCAACGGAAGCGCGAACAGCGCCCCAAAGCGGCACATCATGGTAACACCCATAATTTACGCGGCACCCTCAACTGAGCGCCCTACAGAACCGGAATGGTTTCTAGGCGCTTAACGTTAATAAAGTGTTGATCGAACCCCCCGGGCTCGCCACAAGAAGATCGCTGATCAATGCGGCGGCAATGAGAAGCCGGGGCGGAAGGATTGCGGCAGACCCTATGAAATACTCATAGATTTCAGATCGATTGACGGTCCGCTCTGGCACTTAGGTGAGGTGCTGTCCGCCGTCTAAAGCAATCATCTGTCCGGTCATGGAGGGTGTTGCGAGAATGAATTTCACAGCCGTTGCAATCTCTTCCGGCGATGGGCCGCGCGCGAGAAGCGTTGACGTTTGCTCCGCTGCAAACTCAACGTCCGTTTGGTGGACGCTTTGAAAAACGGGGCCTGGGCCAATCGCATTGACTCGAATACGAGGAGCCAACGCCTGCGCGAGAGTGCGCGTCGCCGTCCATAAGCCGGCTTTCGAAATCGTGTAGGAGAAAAAGTCCGGTGTCAGTTTCCAAACGCGCTGGTCGATGATGTTGATGATGTTGCCTTCGACACCATCGGGCAACGCGCGCAACATGGCTTGGGCGAGAAACACGGGTGCCTTGAGATTGATCGATTGATGGACATCCCAGGTGTTTTCTTCGAGAGATTCGAGTGAATCGAGCAGAAATTCCGAGGCGTTGTTGATCAGGCAGACGGGCGCGCCGATGGTCTTGGTGCATTGATCGACAAGTCCGCGCATGGCGTTGAAATCGGCAAGATCGGCGGACAGCGCTACGGACTTGACGCCCAAATCGCGCAGTTGCCGGACAAGGTCGTCCGCTTCTGCTTGAGAATTCCGGTAATGAACGCCGACGCACCATCCCGCACGCCCAAGCTCCAGCGCGATACCGCGGCCGATGCGCCGGGCGGCGCCTGTTATGAGGGCAACTTTATGGGGGGAGGCATTGGCGGGCATAAAACGGCTTTCTTATCGCGACATGAGACACATGGCCGGGCGGGCTCTGAAGTCAATGTCAATTTGGGGATGGTTCGGGGAATCATGTAGAATTCACTTGAGGCTAGATCACACTATTGGCCGGAAAAGACTGTTTTCCCCAGAACGAGCGCGCTGACGGCTTGCCGCTGGTGCTCACGCGTTTCAAAAGGGCTTGAAGCACGCAAGCCGTTAAAGCAGGCCGCTTGATCCAACTGATTGTCATCTTTGCACTTGTCGCGTCGACCTTGGCGGTGATCGCCTTTGTCGTTGCGCCGCAGCTTATCCAAAAGCGCGTTATATTCGGTGCCGAGCCGGATTTGCCCAAGTCTTTTGGCTGCGATATGGCGTGGCTCGCGATCAAGTCAGATGATTCAAATGCGGTTGCCGAGGCTCTCGAGCTGAAGGAGCTTGTGCCAGCCAACTGGGATGCTGGCATTGGCACAATTTACGATACCAGGCTCGGCGATATGTATGTGTTCGTGACACCACCTGTGAAGGGATGGATTTTCGTTGCAGGTGTGCCATTGCCGCTGCCGGTCGGACGTTCATTTGTCGATAAGCTGACACCGCTGCTTGCGCGACTGTCGAGCACGTTTCGCGACGTGCAGTATTTTGCAGCCTATCCCGATATTGATCTCTTCGCCTGGGCACGACTTGAGCGAGGTCGCATGGTCCGCGCATTCGCGATCGGCGACGATGGCGTGATCTGGGATCGCGGGCGCCTTACGGCTGAAGAAAAAGCGCTCGGTCTAAAGCTTTTTGAATTGCGCGGCATTCGCGGGCGCAAAGGCGATGCGGGTGGCGCGATCATCTTGCACCCGACGGACGAACAAGTTTTGCAGCTCGCGCGCAGCTGGAGCATCGATACCGGGCGGCTTGATAAACTGGACATTGCGCCGGCGCATGGGTTTATTGCGCACGCGCCATCCCAGTGGCGCTCCGAGCGCCTGCGTAAAGCCGCTTAGAACGCGGGAACCGCGCAAGCAGCGCTCCCGTTAAGGCCCCGGCCTTATCGTTAGATCGAACGCCGACTCGTCGATTGGTTCAGGCGAAATTTCTGGCTCAACAGCCGTTACACCCGCCCAGATTTCAGGATCTTGCAGGCGCGGCTTTGAAAAGGCGCGGTCATCCCTGGGGGTGCGGCCGGCGTCCGCTAACGGCTTGTCATCCGCCGGACACGCGCCGGGTATCGCATCCCCGCTCGTGCGATTTATTGCTAGGGCCACGCAGTTTCGATTTGTGGGATTGTCGATGCGTGTGTTGGGTTTGTGACCAAGGTCGGCGGCAGAACGCTGCGGACTGCCGGAAGAAGCGGCTGCACTGCGCGCATGATCGTTGAACGCCACGTCAGAAACGAAAGACCCAAAGCCGATCAGATGCCAGGCAAGCATGCCGGCTACAAAGCCTAATCCGCCCCAGATGATGGGCGTCCGGCGATGGCGCATGACGGCCGAACCGTTGTCCGGTTCTGCAGGCTTGCCGACGCTGCCGACACCGGGCCAGTACTGATCTAATTCCAAGGTTCGCATATCAAGTCCAGCGAGAATCACTGGACTAAGTGTGCGGAGCCCCCGCCGGACCAGCAAGGCGTGAAGATGGCCAATGGCGCGCTAGGGCGCGTTATCCACAGGCGGGCGCGCCTAGCCTTTCCCTCAAATGTTCCTGTCGTCTTCGATCATGCGCGGAGCGGGAAGGGGATTGGGCCGCGAACTTGGCGGCGCCTTACGGTCCGAGCCGCTGTAATTCTCGTCGCGTGCGGTTGAGCGCACAGGCGGCACGAACATGCGATTGCTGGAACAGAGGCGGCGTTGATCTTCGTTCGATCCGCAACTTTGAGGTTTTCCGTCCTTCGAGAAGCAAATGCGGATTTCTTTGAGCCGGTTGCCCGCGCCACCGCACGCGACGGCAAGCATGTCAGGACCCAAATCCGGATTAGCGCGAATGATGTCGGCCTCCACCTGGTCCGGCGACATGAAGAGTGCTTCCATCGGGTTCTTGTATTTGTCGGGAATGCGGATGCTTTCAAACATACGCCGCGCGGTTTCATAATAGCCTTCAGGCGAGAGACCGGAGCATGTGCCGTGCTTGCGATACTCGTGAATAACGAGCCGTTGGCTTGGCATGATATCGAGCATGCTGTCGATTAAGGGCTGCGGAACGAATGGCCGCCGCGTCGTGCGGCAGCTTTCCGGGTATCCGCGATTGTACTGCGGCCACAGCCCGTGAAGAATAAAATTGAAGCGGCGGCCGTCGCGCCGGTTGCACTGCGTCTCGTCGTCGCCAGAATTGGTGCCTGAGCAGTACGAAGGGCTCCAAGACAGAACCAATGCGTAGTAGTCGAATTCGCCAGGAACATTGCGCTGCTGGGCTTGCGGGTTCAATCTTTCGCTTGGCCAAGCGTTGCGATCTTGCCGCTTATTGTTCTCCCAACTGCGTTCGCGATTCCAATTGCGCTCCTGGGCAAAAGTCGTGGCGCCAGCAAACGTCAAGGCAACGACAGCGGCGGCGAGAAACTTGAGTGCAACGGGGCGCATTTTGGGGGAGTACTCCTGAAGGCTGGTTTATCGTTCCAGCCGACCAGAACATAAGTGCTGATTGCGGCGGCGCAAAGCAATTTTCATGAATAGACAAAAATCAGCCCCTTGTTCCGGCTGGCAGGGCGGCGAAGGCTGAAAGGATGCGGGCCCACGAGCGCGCGCCTTTTTCAAAGCTTTTGAGATTGTATTTCTCGTTGGGCGAGTGAATGCGATCGTCATCGAGACCGAAGCCAATCAGCAGGCTGTCCATGCCAAGGGCGTCGCGGAATGAAGAGACGATGGGGATGGACGCGCCGCAGCCCATGAGTACTGCGGGCTTGCCCCATTCCTCTTCGAGTGCTATGGCGGCAGCCTGCATGGCTTTTCCATCGGTATCGAACATGATGGCGCCCGAGCCGCGGTTTCCGAGCCAATGGGCCGTGCAATCGGGTGGCAGAATACTTTCAACGTAAGTGTGAATGGCAGACATGACTTTCTCGGGGTCTTGGCCTGGCACGAGACGGCAAGTGATTTTCACCGAGGCTTTCGCTGGAATAACGGTCTTTGAGCCAACGCCTTGATATCCGCCTGTGACGCCGTTGAATTCCAGTGTCGGGCGCGACCAAAGTTGCTCGATGATGGAGCGGTCGTTTTCGCCGGCCGGCGTTCTGAGGCCGATAGAGGCGAGAAACAATTCGCCCGATAGCCCAATTGATTTCCACTGCTCCAGTTGCGTTGGCGCGGGGTCCTTCACGCCGTCATAAAAGCCCGGAACCGCGACGCGGCCATTGTTATCATGCAGGGCCGCCATGACCTTGGCGAGCGCGCGAATAGGGTTGGTGGCAGGGCCACCATAGATCCCGGAATGAAGATCGCGCGCAGGCCCCGAAATAATGAGTTCATCGCCCGCCAGTCCGCGCAGCATGGTGGTAATAGCGGGCGTGTCCTTGTCCCATTGCCCGGTATCGCACACGAGCACAAAATCGGCCTTGAGTTCCTCGCCGTGAGTCGCCAGAAATTCAGGCAACGACTGCGAGCCGCATTCTTCCTCGCCTTCGATTAGTACCGAAACCGCAATGGGCAATTCACCTGCAACCGTTTTCCAGGCGCGGAATGCTTCGAAAAAGGTCATGAGTTGACCTTTGTTATCTTCCGCGCCGCGCGCAATGATGACTTTGCCATTGTGCGGTTCGTCTGCAATCCGCGGCTCGAATGGGGGGGTGGTCCACAGATCAAGCGGGTCGGGCGGCTGCACGTCGTAATGGCCGTAAAACAGGACATGCGGGACCTTTGGGTCACGCGTTTTTCTTTCGTGGGCAACGACCATGGGGTGGCCTTTCGTTGCGACAACCTTGGCGTCGGCAAAGCCGATATCTTTGAGCTGAGCGGCGCACCAGTCTGCAGCTTTGCGGCACTGGGGGGCAGAGGCGGGGTCGGTCGAAACGCTTTCGATCCTGAGAAGCTCGAAAAGCCGGTTGAGACCGGCATCTTGCGACTGGGCGAGGGTTTCCAGAACTTTGTCGAGGTTGCTCATCGTCGCTTCTCCACTTCGCCGGCGCGCCATAGCTCTGAATAACTTGGCGCCGGGTCGTCAGGCGCCGGGTAATACGTTGGCAGCTATCCGGTGGTCTTTCACCGGCAGCACGGGCCTGCTATGGCACAAGCGAAAGCTCAACGAGATTCGTCCGCCACGTAGCACGGAGCGTTTTGATGACACAGCCTCGGCCTGACGGCAAAAGGAAATGGGTCTATACCTTTGCAGCCAACACCGCCGAAGGGGACGCCAGCATGGCTGGTCTGCTGGGCGGGAAGGGGGCAAACCTCGCCGAAATGGCGCGCCTCGGGCTTGCTGTGCCGCCCGGCTTTACGCTGACAACGGAAGTGTGCGCCGCGTTCCTCTCAAGCGGCAAATCTGGTGCCAAGTCATTTCCGGATGGTCTCAAAGAAGAGGCCGAGCAAGCGCTGCACAAAGTCGGTGAGTTGACCGGCGCTTACTTCGGCGATGAGAAGGCCCCGCTTTTGGTATCGGTCCGCTCCGGCGCGCGTGCGTCAATGCCGGGCATGATGGATACCATTCTCAACCTCGGCCTCAACGACAAGACTGTTGAAGGCCTCGCGACCCTGACGGGCGACGCGCGCTTTGCTTACGACAGCTACCGCCGCTTCATCCAGATGTACGGAGACGTTGTCCTCGGCGTCGATCACGGAGTGTTCGAAGATACGCTTGAGAATTTCAAGAACCTCAATGGATTTGGTTCCGACGCGGATCTCGATGCGGATGCCTGGCGCGACATCATCGCGGAATATAAAGAAGCGGTTGAACGCGAACATGGTCAGGCATTTCCACAGGATACCAGCGCGCAGCTGTGGGGCGCGATCGCAGCCGTGTTCAAGTCGTGGAACACGCCGCGTGCCCTGACCTATAGGCGTTTGCACGATATCCCCGACAGTTGGGGTACGGCCGTCAACGTGCAAGCCATGGTCTTTGGCAATTTAGGGGAGCGATCTGCAACGGGTGTTGCCTTCACCCGCAACCCATCAACCGGCGAGAAGCAGCTATATGGCGAATTTTTGCCGCGCGCCCAGGGCGAAGATGTGGTCGCGGGCGTGCGCACGCCACAACCCCTGTTGGCGGAGGGCGGCGAGACTGGCTCTCTCGAACAGCTCATGCCGCAGACATTCCTGGAGTTGACCAATGTTTTCGCTTTCCTTGAGGCGCACTATCGCGACATGCAGGATGTGGAATTCACAATCCAGGGCGGCAAGCTTTGGATTTTGCAAACACGGTCAGGCAAGCGCACAACCGAAGCTGCCTTGAGGATCGCCGTCGATATGGCGGACGAAGGGCTCATCGCGCGCGACGAAGCCGTGTGCCGCGTCGATCCGGCGGCCCTTGACCAGCTTTTGCATCCGACGCTTGATCCCGATGCCGAGCAAGACTTGCTGACGACCGGGCTTCCGGCGTCTCCAGGTGCCGCGTCAGGTGAGATCGCGTTTCATGCCGAGATGGCCGAGGCGCTCAAGGCCAAAGGCAAGGACGTAATTCTGGTGCGGGCCGAAACGAGCCCCGAAGACGTTCACGGTATGCACGCGGCCGTTGGCGTTCTGACGGCGCGCGGCGGCATGACCAGCCACGCCGCAGTCGTTGCGCGCGGCATGGGGCGGCCGTGCGTCTCGGGAGCCGGCGCGCTGCGCATCGACAGTAACGCTGGCACTATGCGCGTCGGGCAACGGGTTTTCCGCGCGGGCGAAATCATCACGATTGACGGCAGCACGGGACGCGTTTTGGCGGGCAAAGCAAAAATGCGCGCGCCGCAGTTGTCCGGCGCCTTTGCAACGTTGATGGGATGGGCGGATCAATCGCGGCGCTTGAAAGTGCGTGCCAACGCCGACATGCCGCGTGACGCGCGTCAAGCCCGCCTCTTTGGCGCTGAAGGCATCGGCCTTTGCCGCACCGAACATATGTTTTTCGAAGAGGACCGCATTCTCGCTGTGCGCGAAATGATTTGCGCCGACAGCGAGGAAGGGCGCCGGCGTGCACTCGCGAAACTTCTGCCCATGCAACGCAACGACTTCGAACAGCTGTTCGAAATCATGGCCGGACTGCCGATTACAATTCGCTTGCTCGATCCCCCGCTGCACGAATTCTTGCCGCATGAAGAGCGTGAAGCAGCACAGGTCGCGGCAGCGCTCGATATGGATCTCGGCAAACTCAAAACGCGGGTCAACGAGCTGAAAGAGTTCAATCCCATGCTCGGGTTCCGGGGCTGCCGCCTTGGCGTCCGCTTTCCGGAAATCACCGAAATGCAGGCGCGCGCAATCTTCGAAGCGGCTGTCAACGCGGGGCAGAAGGCGGGAAGCCAAGCCCATGTCGAGGTGATGATTCCGTTCGTTGCCTTCCGGCGCGAGTTTGACGTGTTGCGCTCGGTTATCGACCAAACTGCAACGTCAGTGCGCCAGGAAACAGGCGCCGATTTCACCTATGATGTGGGTACCATGATTGAACTGCCGCGGGCAGCGTTACGCGCAGGCGATATTGCCGAAGGAGACCGGGGCGCCGATTTCATCTCATTCGGTACCAACGATCTGACACAAACGGCGCTCGGTCTTTCGCGCGACGATGCCACTCCCATTCTCGCTAACTATCTCGAACGCGAAATCGTGGAGATCGATCCCTTCGTCTCGATCGATCAGGCGGGCGTCGGCGAACTCGTCGAAATCGGCGTGGCGCGCGGACGCACGGCAAAGCCCGGGTTGAAAACCGGCGTCTGCGGCGAACATGGCGGCGATCCAAAGTCTGTTGAGTTTTTCAACGCCGCAGGGCTCGACTATGTGTCGTGCTCGCCTTATCGCGTGCCCGTTGCGCGGCTTGCGGCAGCGCAAGCGGCCATTCGCGCCAAGACAAAGCCGCCTCGATGATTATAGAAGTCCGCCGCCTCCATCGCGATCGATATGATCGAGGCGCGGTTGGCGCGGCCGTGGGCCTTGCTGCTTTGGCATAAGCATCAGCCAGATCACGAGCGGCGGAAAAAGGAAGCACCAGGCGATCCAATAGGAATAATCGCGATTTTTCTGTCCCGCAAAGACTGCGGCGAGCGCTGCCGCAACGACAGCGCTGACACCCCAGATAACAAAAATATTGGCCATGGAACCTCAAGGACGTTTGCTGCTTGCGGGCGACTTTCGCACACGGCACCAATACGCACATATACCTCAAGTATGAGGTGCGCGCCAACTATGGCAAAATCAGGTAGTGTCTCAGTTTGAAATTTGACGCTGTTGACAGCCGGTTCGACTGGCCCCAAATCTGTGATATGCTTTGCGCTAAGCATGGAGAACCCAATGACGACTTGGCAGTTTCGCTGGCTGATACTGGCCTTTATCATCCTCAACGTCCAAGCCGCGTACATCGCTGGGCGGCTCACATATTTAGGAAGTGACGACACCGCCCTCGCACGCCATGTGCGTTGGGTTACATGGAAGTTGGACCAAACGGGCAGCGAAAAAATTAAGGTGTCGGTAGACTAACGAAAGCTAGGTGTAAGATGCCCCAAGGTCCAAAAGGACAGAAGCGTCCTGCTGACGTAATTGGCAACGCTGTAAAGGTGATGCGGATTGCAACAGGTGAGGAAGACGAGGCGTTGACCGATGACGGCAAGGATAAGGCTGCTGTTAGTCTAGGAAGGCGCGGAGGGAAGGCGAGAGCGGAGTCCCTAAGCGCCCAAAAGCGAACAGAAATTGCGAAACGCGCAGCGAAGAAGCGTTGGTCAACGTGACCTCACATCTCTTCGCTTGGCTTCGTGGCAGGCAAGGCCATCGAGTATTGCAGCATCTGCCGTCCGTAATGTTTTGCCACTTTGTAGCGCAAATCCCGCATGGTCTCGCATTCCTTGGCCATCCCGATTACTTCATAGCAACGCGAAACGAGCGCTCGAATGCCTAGGTTTTCGGTCAACTGACTGTGCCACCTTGCGCCGGGCGGCGGCTTGTTGTTCTTTAGGTATTCCGCAACGTCTGGATCGAGGGTTTCGTATATAAGTTCAATGACCAGTTTGCCCCACCACTTCGGCCTATTGTGGAGCGAGCCTTTCCAAGCCGTAAGTCGTCCAAACTCGGACCAGAGTTCATGAGGAAAGGTCTTTTCCCAGGCACGCAATTCATCTGCGATGAACGCACGCAGTTTGACTTGTAGCGCGTCCTCGGCACGCTCATACTGGTAGCCCGTGGCCTCATCGATGAGTGCCTCAAGGCCGACTTTGGCACATGCAGACAGAAAAATGCTCGCCTGCATCGCCATCTGCCGCTGGCGATCCGTCATCCTGGGGTGTGGCGACTGTGGATCGAAAGACGATTGCAGTGCCGCGACAAAACCCTGACAAATCTCGATCATGAGATCAGCTGGAAGGCCCTTTACTGCCTTTTCCAATCCCTCGACCTCAAGCAGTCGGAACGGCACCATCCGCTCGAGAACTAAGCTGCTGTTAATAAAGGGTTCTAGCGCCTTCACCCCAATGTACTTCTCGAGCGCTCCACCGCCCTTGATCCCCGTAAGGAGTTCCGTAGCAGATGTGCGGCCGATGATCTTCTCGCCGTTGTCTAGGACGTAGCACGGAACCTCTATCCCAACGATGTTGAGCGCGCCCCTCCATCTGGCAATTGGAAGGGTAACACCCGGTGGAATGTTTTCCACAGGGTCGGGTTCGCCGTCAGTTTCGTCTACCTTAGACCATCGAGCTGCCGCTGCCTTCCGAGCGCTTTCAGATCGCTGCTCGGGCGTTAGTGCTTCAGCCCTGGCATGGCCTCCTCGGGCCTTGCCACCTAGTTGCTGATCATCATCGTTGTCCTGCACTAGTGCCTCCTTGTTGCACGCATAAAGACTTGCATAATGCACGCATAGTCGATAGTCAAGCACGCATCGTGCGTGCGTTTATGGAATAATGCGTGCATTATGCTTGACACTAAGCAACAAAGTTCATATATTATGGGCATGAACAAATTGCCCATAGCCAAGCGCGTCCAAATCCTCTCGATGCTTTGCGAGGGGTCGTCCATGCGTTCAATCTCGCGGGTCTGCGACGTGTCGATCAACACGGTCGCCAAGACCCTCGTAGGCGCTGGCAAGGTCTGCATGACCTTACATGATGAGAAGGTTCGTGGCGTCAAAGCTAAGCGCGTTCAGGTCGATGAAATTTGGTCGTTCACGGGCGCAAAGCAGAAGAATGTTGCGGGCATGAAGAAGCCGGTCGATGGCGCTGGCGATACTTGGACCTGGACGGCAATCGATGCCGATACAAAGCTGATTGCGGCTTGGTTCGTTGGTGGCCGCGACGCTGAGTGCGCAAACGCATTCATCAACGATCTGGCGTCACGGCTGGCCAACCGGGTCCAGCTTACTTCGGACGGTCACGCGCCGTATTTGCAGGCCGTTGAAGGCGCATTCGGCGCAGACGTTGACTATGCCCAGCTTGTGAAAATCTACGGCGGGTCAGCGGAAGGCGAGAAGCGTTACAGCCCTGCGGACTTCGTTACCTGCCGCCAAATCGGCGTCACTGGCAAGCCCGATCCAAAGCACATTTCAACGTCCTATATCGAACGTTCGAACCTCACGATGCGGATGCACAATCGCCGGTTCACGCGGTTGACAAACGCATTCTCTAAAAAGTTCGAAAGCCATGTCCAGATGGTTGCGCTATACACGGTGTTCTATAATTGGACCCGCATCCATAAGACGCTCCGAGTAACGCCAGCCATGGCGGCCGGCCTCGCAGATCGAGTGTGGGATATGACGAACATTGTAGCGTTGATGGATGCTGCTGCACCGAAGCCTGGACGGCCAAAGATTTATAAGAAACGAGTTTCTGCATAGGAATGCCATGGATCACGACAGCATCCTTATGTTCGCCAGCTTCCTCGGGTTAGCTATGGCTCCGTTCTGGGCCAAGTGGTGGAATCTTTTCCTGCTCCGCCAAAAATTACCAAAGGTGGCGCGCGTTGTTTGCGTAACGCTGTTAAGCGTGGCGACAATGTTGCTTGTTTTCGCCGGGCCGTGGTTCGTCATGATGATTGCGCGGGGGACGCTAGACGATAACTTGGCCGATCCTCGTTTCCCATTCGGGCTTCTGATTGTCTTTGGACCTGGCGTTATTCTACAAATCGTGGCCGCTCTGTCTTTCTCGCTAAATCGGGATCAAATTTCAAACTGAGACACTACCCAAAATCAAGCGCGGATGTTCCGGTTCTTGGACGCGGGCAAGAAATCGAGGCCGAGATCCAAGACGGAGGCTGAATGTGTGAGCGCCCCAACTGAAATCATATCGACGCCGCTCTCGGCAATGGCGCGCACGGTCTCTAAGTTAACGCCGCCCGAGGCTTCGGTCAGGCAGCGCCCCGCAACGCGTTTGACGGCCGCGCGAAGCTGGTCAGGCGTCATGTTGTCAAGAAGAACGGCATCGACTTTGTGTTGCAGGACTTCATCAAGCTGATCGAGTGTATCGACTTCCACTTCAATTTTTACCATGTGGCCGGCCGCCGCCCGCGCGGCTTCGATGGCGCGCGAGATGCCACCCGCTGCCACGATGTGATTGTCTTTGATGAGCACGGCATCGAAGAGACCCGTGCGATGATTTTGTCCGCCGCCACAGCGCACAGCATATTTCTCGAAGGCTCTGAGCCCCGGTGTCGTTTTGCGCGTGTCGGCTATTCTCGCGGCCGTGCCTTGGATAGCCGTGACGTAGCGGTGGGTCAGCGTCGCGATGCCGGATAAGCGGCCCATGTAGTTCAATGCCACGCGTTCCGCCGTCAAAAGCGCGCGCGCGTTGCCGGAGATGCGGGCAACGATGCGTCCATTTTCGACGCTTTCGCCATCAGCAACGACGATGTCGAAGCGGACGGCGGGGTCGAGCGCGCGAAAAGCCGCTTCGGCGAGTTGCAATCCGGCGATGACGCCGGGCTTGCGCGCAGCGATTACGGCCTCGGCTTCGGCGGCCGCCGGAACCGTAGCATTTGTCGTGATGTCGCCTTGCAGGCCAAGGTCTTCGGCAAGTGCTGCGTTGATCGCAGCTTCGACGGTGGGCGCTGGCAAGGGCGGCGGCGCGACCTTTAAATGTTGCGCAGATTTGGCAGATTTTGCGATTGTCATGTCCGGCAATCCGCAAGCGTTGCAGCATTCGGGTCTGGGGCCGGTTTACCCTCCAGCGCTTCGAGCGCGGCGAGTGTCATGAAGGTGCGTGTCGCGAGTGTGTCGCTGCGCATTGGATAGTCACTGCGGAAGTGCCCGCCACGGCTTTCCTTGCGCTGCAGAGCGGCGGCCGTGATGAGGCGTGCGGTCAGCACTATATTGGCAAGTACGCTGTCGCTCTTGGCGTCCTGCCCGATGGCGCCGAGTTCATCGAGTGCGTAACGCAAGCCTTTGGCTGTGCGCATAACGCCAACGTGTTTCGTCATCACTGTACGAAGCCGCGCGATGGCGAGCGTCCGCTCTTCTGGATTTGGCACACGAGCCCCGGTGACACGCTTGGGCACGACGAACGGGCCCGTACGGCCGCGCGGGAACAGCTTTGTGATGTCAGCCGCAACGCGCGCGCCGAAGACGACGGCCTCAAGTAGCGAGTTGGAGGCGAGACGATTGGCGCCGTGGAGGCCTGTGCACGCGGCTTCACCGACGGCCCACAAGCCGGCTACGCTGGTGCGGCCGCGCTCGTCGGTCGCGATGCCGCCCATGTGGTAGTGCTCGGCAGGGGCGACTGGAATGAGTTCTTTGGCGCCGTCGATGCCAGCACTCCGGCAATGCGCGGCAACGGTCGGATAGGCAGTGCTGAACCGCGCACCAATGGCCGTGCGGCAATCAAGATATGCGCCGCGCCCGGCTGCGATCTCGGCAAAGACGCCGCGTGCAACAATATCGCGTGACGCGAGTTCCCCGCGAGGGTCGAGGTTGAACATGAAGCGTTCGCCAGCGCGATTGACCAGCGTAGCGCCTTCGCCCCGCAGTGCTTCGGTTGCAAGCGGAGCCGGGTCGATCCCGACATCGATTGCGGTTGGATGGAATTGCACGAATTCGGCATCCGCTATGACGGCACCCGCCCGCGCCGCCATGGCAATGGCTTCGCCTTTGGCGTAGGACGGGTTGGTCGTCACCGCAAACAATCCGCCCACGCCGCCGGTTGCGAGCACGACAGCGGACGCGGGCACGAATTGATAGGTCCCATTGCCAAGTGCTGCCGGGCGGATCAGCCTTACGCCTTCGACATGGCCATTGTCATAAATGAGGTCATCGGCTTCGTAGCCTTCGAGCAGCCGGATCGATGGCTTGTTGCGCACGGTTGCAATGAGCGCCTGCATGATGGCCGCGCCTGCACGATCACCGGAAACGCGAACGACGCGCTTTTCCGTGTGTGCAGCTTCCTTGGAGAGTACATAGTGCCCCGCCAAATCGCGATCAAATGGCACGCCGAATTCGAGCAGATCGCGAATGCGGTCGGGCGCTTCGCTGGCAACAAGACCCGCAATCGTTTCGTCAACGATGCCGTCGCCAGCTGCAATGGTATCGATCGCGTGTTTGGCAGGGCTGTCACCTTCGCCAACGGCCGCCGCGATGCCACCCTGTGCCCAGAGGCTAGAGGCGCCCTCGCCGAGTGGAGCGGCTGCAATAACCGTGACCGGCAGGGGCGCGAGCTTCAACGCTGTGAACAAACCAGCAAGACCGGCGCCGATGATCACGATATCGCCGGGACGCGACTTCGCTTGCGCCGGTGTGAATCCGGGTTTCGATTTGCGCTGCCGCTTCGGTGTTATGTTGTCTGTCATGGCCGGTCTGCCTATTGCCCCGCAGGGGCGGAGGTTCAGTTCGTCAGATTGACCATGCGCTCGACGGCGCGGCGTGCACGCTCAGCAACATCGGGATCGACGGTCACTTCGTACTGGAGATGCACGAGGCTTTCGTAAATTCCTTCAAGGCTGATACGCTTCATGTGCGGGCACAAATTGCAGGGCCTAACAAATTCGACATCCGGCGCTTCGACGGCAACGTTAGAGGCCATCGAGCACTCGGTCACGAGCACGACTTTCTTCGGGCGCTTGTCCATCACCCACTTGATCATGCCGGACGTTGATCCGGTGAAGTCGGAGGCCGCAATGACGTCCGGCGGGCACTCCGGGTGCGCGATGATCTTGAGGCCGGGATCATCCTTGCGCATGGCGTTCAGCTCTTCGCCGGTAAAGCGCTCGTGTACTTCGCAGGCGCCTTTCCAGGCGATGATTTCGATCTTGGTCTGCGACTGCACCCATTTTGCAAGATATTGATCTGGTATGCAGAGGACGCGCGGGCTGCCGAGGCTTTCGCAAACCTTGACCGCGTTCGACGATGTGCAGGTGATGTCGCATTCGGCTTTGACGGCCGCCGACGTGTTCACATAGGTGACAATCGGCACGCCGGGATAGGCTTCGCGCAGCATGCGCACATCATCGGCTGTGATCGACGCGGCGAGTGAACAGCCAGCGCGCATGTCAGGGATCAGCACCGTTTTGTCTGGCGACAAGAGTTTTGATGTTTCGGCCATGAAGTGGACGCCGGCCTGGACGATGACTTTGGCGTCCGTGCGCGCCGCTTCCTTCGCCAGCTGAAGACTGTCGCCGCGGAAGTCGGCAACGCAATGGAAGATTTCGGGCGTCATGTAGTTGTGCGCCAGGATAACGGCGTTGCGTTCTTTCTTGAGTTCGTTGATGGATTTGATCAGCGGCGCATAGTGCGGCCACTCCATCGGCGTGATGACATGCTTCACGCGCTCGTACATGGGCGCCATTTCCGCTTTGAGGGCGGGCGACCATTCGTATTTTGGCGGCGTCGCAGGCGCCTTGGCCTTCTGCCCAGAGACAGACCCAGAGGCTGCTTTGGAAGCGCTAGGGACTCGCGTTCCGGTCAATGCCATCTTCAAGTTCTCCCGAGTGACGCCAATTATGCTCGTTTGGAGTATATTTGGCGCCTGATTAGAGCCGGCCCGACCGCCGGAACTGGTCCCAATAATGCTCTTTATGAGCATACTAGGTTCCCACAAAAGATAGTGCATCGGCACTGGAATTTCCAGTGCCGATGCACATCAACGTTCGAATAAGGCTTGTTGTTCTGGCGCCGTCGAGAAAAGTTAGTTCCTGCTGCTAGGCGGAGCGGAAACGCGCACGCCGGGCGCTGGCCGTTCGAGCAACACTTCGCGCCGGAAGCGAAAGAGTTTTGCCGGGCGGCCGCCTGTGCGGGTCTTCATCTCGCCCGTTGGCTCGACCAAGCCTGCGCCTTCGACCAGCCGGCGGAAGTTCTGTTTATGCAGATGCGGCCCGAGAATAGCCTCCACGGTCTTCTGAAGTTCGTAGAGGGTGAAATCATCCGGCATGAGTTCGAAAACAACCGGGCGGTATTTGATCTTGGCGCGGGTCCGGTTGATGGCGGTTGCCAGAATGCGCCGGTGATCGAACTTCATCGGCAGACCAAGGCGCGGATGATCTCCCCACACTTTTGCCGACGAGCGGCCGTCGCGCAAGGCTTCATCGACGAGGCCAGCCTCGTAAAGAAGTTCATAGCGCTCGAGTACTTTTTCTTCGTCCCAGGCTGCGCCGTCGAACCCGAAGCACATGCGAATGCGATCGGCGCGCGCGATGAGGGGCTGGGGCCCATTTGTTGGCTTGGCGCTCTCGGCCCAGGCTTTGAGGCGCGGCTCGATTTCGTTGGCGATGATGTCAGGCCGGCCGCGGCGCCAATCTTCCCAAGGGAAGTAGTGATACCACGTGCGCCATGCTCCGTTGGAAACGCCACGCCCGTCGCCAGCTTGTGTGAGAGCGAGATAACCGATCGATACAATGGGCGGCGCCATGTCGCCCGGATCAAGGTGGCGGCCCCTGTCGCCAAACGTATAGAGCTGTTCCGCATAGCCGAGTTCAAGGCCGGTCTGATCGCGTACCCAGGTTCTCAGCCCACCCTCAAGTGTTCGATGATCGCGCGGGCTGAAGGGACCAAACGGCAAGCCGTCAGTCGCACCGGCACTATCAGCAGTGTCGCGAACCACAAGCGCAACCGGCTCGTTGTCGAGCACGGCAACGATGGCGGCGTTTAAGCCGATCTCGACGGCTGCATGACCCATGCTGTCCTTTGGTGGT
>JAYSVT010000112.1:0-6235 GCA_043718455.1 Hyphomicrobium sp. | reverse complement strand
CCGATCGCCAACTTGAGCATCGCGACGTCGGAATCCTGGCGCGACAAGGCGACGGGCGAAAAGAAAGAAAAGACCGAGTGGCATCGCGTCGTGATTTTTTCCGAGCCGCTTTGCAAAATCGTCGAGCAGTACGTCAAGAAGGGCGCCAAGCTCTATATCGAGGGCGCGCTGCAAACCCGCAAGTGGACCGACCAATCGGGCGCTGAAAAGTATTCGACCGAAGTTGTGCTGCAGGGCTTCAACGGCTCGCTCACCATGCTGGATGGCGCGGGCGGCGGACGCGGCGCGGGTGCAGGCGCTGGCATGCAGGAAAGCGGTCAAGCCGATTATGGCGGCGACAGCGGTGGCTTCGGCTCGTCGTCTGGTGGCGGCTCATCAGGCGGCGGTTACAGCGAGCCCAAGCGCGGCGGCGGTAAAGCAGCGTCCAACGGCGGCGCTGCAAAAGGCGGCTTCGACAAAGCCCTCGACGACGAAATCCCGTTCTAAAGTTTTACTCCTCTGCGAATGAAATTGAAAAGCCCGGCACATCACGCGCCGGGCTTTTTATTTGCAGTGCGCTACGCGCTCAAGGCTGAGGCGCGCAGCCCTATTTTGCGCCCTTCAAATACTCGATGATGGTCTTGCGCTGTGCTGCATCCTTGATGCCAGGATAAGGCTTCATGGTATTGCCTGGGAGAAATGCTTCAGGATCGGCAATCATCTTATCCAGGTTGCCTTCGTCCCAGACGATGGCGGAGTCCTTGACGATGGGCGAATAATTGAAGCCCTCGGCCGCGCCCGCCTTGCGCCCAACGATACCATTCAAGTGTGGTCCAAGCCGGTTGTCGCCGGGTTTGACCGAGTGGCAGCTGCGGCACGCAGTATTGAACGCGGCTTCAGCTTTGTCCGCGGCATCGTCAGCCGCGTTGGCTGATTGCAGCACGGCGAATTGCAGCACTGCGAAAATAGCCAATGGCACGTGAAACAATTTCAAGAACGAACGCATCGTGACCTCCTTCATTTCTGAGGGGAACGTCCGCGGACTGGAAATTCTTCGACCCGCCGCGAGACGGTTGCGCTCCGGCAAATCATCAAGCCCTTCATAAAACTAGGATCGCAGGTAGAAGTTCCAACCCGGCGCGGGAACACGATTTCTCACGGCGCCATCAATTGACGTGGACACGAAATACCCCGCCGCATCGCTGCGGCAGGGTTAATGTCGATCGCGAATGGCACGAAGCGATTATGGCTTCGGTGCCTCGGCCGGCTCGGAAGGCGCTGCGTCCGCAGGAGCAGAGGGCGGCGTTTCCGCTGGTGTCTCGGTCGCGGCAGCAGGAGCGGGCACTGGTTCAACTGGTTTCTCCGCAGCAGGAGCGGGAGCTGGTTCGGCAGCAGCTGGTTCAGCTGCTTTTTCCGCTGCCGCAGGCGCGGCGGGTTCTGCAGCCGCAGGTGCCGCAGGCTCGGCCGGAACTGGAGCTGGAGCCGGCGCTGTCTCAACGGGCTTTGCGGCTTCCTTTGCCCTGTCGACAACGTCCTTCGCCTTTTCCTTGGCACTCTCGATGGCGTCCTTTACGCTCTCTTTGGCCTTCTGCACGGCGGGGCCAGCGCTATCGAGTGCTTCCTTGGCTTTTTCTTTCGCCTTCTCGACAGCCGGTGCGGCCTTTTCCTTCACGTCCTCGTAAACGTCTTTCGCGCTCGTACCTGTCTTGTCGCGTATTTCCTGGGTCTTCTCGACCGCGCGCTCGAACAGTGATTTCTTGGCGTGGTCGCGCACAAACGCCGGTGCCGCTTCGAGCACGTCCTTAGTTGCCGTGGAAAGCGTCGCGCCGATCTTGCCGTCGGTGACATCGAACTGGATCGCGCCGACCTCGACGCCGACTTTTTTCTCAAACAGTCCGAAAAACCCGCCCGTACCCATGACAACGCCAACGACCTGATGATCGCCCGAGAGGATGATGTCTTCGATGTCGCCGACGATTCTGCCGTCGGGGCCTTTGACCTTGGCGCCGATCAGGCGGTCCTTGGCGAGATATTGAACGGGCGCTTCAGCGGCGATGAAGGTGTTGGGCGGCAATGCCGTTTCGGCAGCAGCCGGTAGCACAAGCGCCGCGCTTGCCGCGAGAAGAAGAGAAATTCTGCTCTGATTCATGTCTGTTTCCTCATTGGGATATTAATGCGCTGTTCGCCGGTGCAACGCTGATTGCGATTGGGCCATTGTCCGCTTCGAAGTCCCCGCCGTCTAGCCTTTCACTGTGTCGGCAGCAAGTCGAATTTGGCGCCCGGAGCTGGGGTCAAAAAAACACCACCAAGACATTGAAACTAAGCAGAAAAATCATGGGGAGAAAATACCGTGGCACGTCGCCGCTGGCTTGCACTTCGGCCCCCCAATCGGGTACGTTGCAAACCTCTCATCTGGTGCCTCGCGTGACGGCCGCTTCGGCGCGTCTGCGGCCCACGTCAAATTTACCCAAGTCCAATTTGAAAGATCCAACCTCTTGGCAGACCGCGGCGACGAACAAACCCCAGGCGGCAGAGAGCCGAACGACACCCGGCCCATAACCATCTCGGAGGAGATGAAGCGCTCGTATCTCGATTATGCGATGAGCGTCATCATCTCGCGCGCGCTTCCCGATGTCCGCGATGGCTTGAAGCCCGTGCATCGCCGCATCCTGTTCGCGATGAGCGAGCTTGGGCTGGATTGGAACAAGAAATACGTCAAGAGCGCGCGCATTGTCGGCGAAGTGATGGGCAAGTATCACCCGCACGGGAACCTTGCGATCTATGACGCGCTGGTGCGCATGGCGCAGGAATTTTCGCTGCGCGTACCGCTGGTCGATGGCCAGGGCAACTTCGGCTCGATCGATGGCGATCCGCCTGCCGCTGAGCGCTATACGGAATCGCGTCTTGCCAAGGTCGCAGGCTTTTTGCTCGACGATCTCGGTAACAACACTGTCGATTTCAAAGACAACTACGACGGCCAGCTGCAGGAGCCAGTCGTCCTGCCCGCGAAGTTTCCAAACCTGCTCGTCAATGGTGCCGGCGGAATCGCGGTCGGCATGGCAACGAACATTCCCCCGCACAACCTTGGCGAAATCATCGACGCCTGCACCGCCGAACTCGACAATCCTGAAATCACCATTGACGACCTCTGCCAGATCGTCACCGGACCGGATTTCCCGACCGGCGGCATCATTCTCGGGCGCGGCGGTATTCTCTCCGCTTACCACAAGTCGCGCGGCTCCATCATCATGCGCGCGCGCGTGCAGGTCGAGAATATCCGCAAGGACCGCGAAGCGCTGATCGTGTCTGAAATTCCCTATCAGGTGAATAAGCGCGTCCTGATCGAGAAAATCGCCGATCTCGTGCGCGACAAGAAAATCGAAGGCATCTCGGATCTGTGGGATGAATCAAACCGCGAAGGTATTCGCATCGTCATCGAATTGAAGCGCGATGCCGTTGCCGACGTCGTCTTGAACAACCTCTACAAATATTCCGATCTGCAGACCACGTTCGGCGCCAACATGCTGGCAATCAACGGCGGCCGCCCGGAAAGCCTGACGCTGATCGACATGGTGAAGGCCTTCACCGCGTTCCGCCAGGAAGTCGTCACCAAGCGCGTCAAGCATCAGTTGAACAAGTCGCGCGATCGTGCCCACGTCTTGGTCGGCCTCGCCATCGCCGTTGCCAATATCGACGAAGTCATCAAACTCATACGCCACTCGGCATCGCCCGCCGACGCCAAAGAACAGTTGATGGCGCGCGATTGGCCGGCCAAAGATATGGCGCCGCTGATCGAACTCATTGCCGATCCGCGCCACAAGCTTGCGCAGAACAACACCTACAAATTATCGGAAGAACAGGCGAAGGCGATCCTCGAACTTCGCCTTGCCCGCTTGACCGCGCTGGGTCGCGAAGAAATTGCCGATGAATTGAACAAGATTGCCGACGAGATCAAAGAGTATCTGGCCATCCTGTCGTCGCGCGCCCGGGTCGTCGAAATCGTCAAGAAAGAACTTGCCGACATCAAAGCCGAGTTTGCAACGCCACGTAAGACAGAGATCATCGACATCGAAGGCGAAGTCGAAGACGAAGATCTCATTCAACGCGAAGATTGCGTCGTCACCGTTTCGCACAAGGGCTACATTAAACGCGTGCCGCTCGCGGCTTACCGTGCGCAGCGCCGCGGCGGCAAGGGCCGATCCGGCATGTCGACGCGGGACGAAGATTTCGTCACGCAGCTGTTCGTCACATCAACACACACGCCCGTACTCTTTTTCTCGTCGCGCGGCATGTGTTACCGCATGAAAGTCTGGCGCCTGCCTGCCGCCGCGCCTCAATCACCCGGCAAGGCGCTGGTCAACTTGCTCCCTCTCGAAGAGGGCGAAGTCATCACGTCCATTCTGCCGTTGCCGGAAGACTCCTCTACCTGGGGCGAACTCGAACTCATGTTTGCAACGCGTTCTGGCGGCATCCGGCGCAATGCACTCACGGATTTTGAGAACATCCAGCGCAATGGCAAGATCGCCATGAAGTTGGATGAGGGCGACCGCATTGTGCAGGTCGCCATCGCGCGGCCCGAGGATGACGTGATGCTGACGTCGGCCGAAGGACAATGCGTCCGCTTCCTCATTGGGGACGAAGTGCGTCTCTTCAAGGGCCGCGATTCGACCGGCGTGCGCGGCATTAGGCTCGCTGAAGGCGACGAAGTTATCGGCATGGCCATCCTCGGCCACTTCGATGCGACCGCGCCGGAACGTACGGCCTACCTCAAACAGGCAGCAGCGCTGCGCCGTGCCGAAGGCGAGGACGTGGAAACCATCGCTGTCGAAGAAGACGCCGAAGAGGGTGCCGAGGGCGAAGCAAATCTTACGCCCGAAAAGTTCGCCGGGATGCAGGCCAAGGAACAATTCGTTCTGACGGTTTCGGAAAAGGGCTTTGGCAAGCGCTCGTCGTCTTACGAATTCCGCACCTCCGGGCGCGGCGGCAAGGGCATCGTCGCCATGATCGTCAACAATCGCAACGGCCGCCTCATCGGCTCGTTCCCGATCGCAGTCAATGATCAGATCATGCTCGTCACCGACGGCGGCCAGCTGATCCGCTGCCCCGTGCACGATGTTCGCGTTGCCGGGCGCAACACCCAAGGCGTGCGCATCTTCAAGACCGACGGCACCGAAAAAGTCGTCTCGGTCGAGCGGATTACGGAAGACACTGCCGAAGACACCGAGAATGGCGAGGTTGACGACTCGGGCGGCGAGGGCGGCGCATCATGAACCGCACAGGCTTTTATTCAGGCTCCTTCGATCCCGTGACGCTCGGGCATACAGACGTCATCCGCCGTGCGGTGCAGGTGGTCGATAAACTCGTGATCGGCATCGGCATCAACCCCGGCAAGGCGCCGATGTTTTCCGACGACGAACGTGTCGCCATGCTGGAAGCCGAAGTGAAGCCGATCGCCAAGGAAACTGGCGCACGCATTTCGGTCGTGACGTTCTCCGGCCTAGCGGTCGATGCCGCACGCGCGCACGGCGCCACGATCATCATTCGCGGCTTGAGAGACGGCACCGATTTCGATTACGAAATGCAAATGAGCGGCATGAACGGCGAGATGGCGCCGGAAATCCAAACTGTTTACGTGTCGGCCTCACCCAGTGTGCGCCACATCGCGGCAAACCTCGTACGCGCAATCGCATCAATGGGCGGCGACGCCTCCGCTTTCGTTTCTAAGGACGTTTTAAAGCGCCTCAAGACCAAAGCCCCGAAGAAAAAATAATGTCCAAAGCCGAAATGCCGGGTCCCTTGGACACCAAGAGAGCGGACACCAAAAGCAAGCTCCTCGCGAACTTGCGCAAAGTGCCGCCTGGCCGCGTTGTCACATACGATACGCTTGCAGCCGCGCTTTCGATTTTGCCGCGACACGTTGAGACGCTCCTCGGCCACTTAAGCGAAGATGAGCGTGAGATGGTTCCGTGGCATCGGGCGGTTGCGAAAGGCGGGGCCATCGGATGGAGCCCGTTGCGCGACGCAAAATTCCAGAAACTCGTGCGCGAAGGTGTCGCCGTATCACCCGCCGGTATTGTGCAGGACATGGCGCGCACCGCTGTCAAAGATCTGACGGCGCTGCCGTCCGCTATCACGAAGCGGCCTGATGCCGCGCTGCCCAATGCGCCAGCCCCGCTTAGCCGTTCACGCGGCATGAAAGACAGGCCTCGATGACTCCCTCTCCCCGTTTTTGCACTCAACGGGGAGAGGGTTGGGG
>JAYSVT010000111.1:0-2170 GCA_043718455.1 Hyphomicrobium sp. | reverse complement strand
CCTTGCAAGAATACGACCAGGATCGTCCCTCGAGAAGATCAGCTTGCATAAGCCCGTTGAGTTGTAGACCCTTCGATCACGTTTCAGCCCCAATCGCCTCGCACTGGAGTGTCTCGGAGGTGCGTCATGCAGCGTCTGACTTGGTGGTCGCTCACCGCGATGGTTGTGATTGGCAGTCGGCTCATGGTGGCTGACGCTGGCGCTCAGAGCCGAACCCGCGAGAGCTTGGGCGAAGCCGAGCAGCCGGGTGCGACCTCCCCGATGGCCCCCAAGGCCCAGAAGAATGCCCAAACGAGCCCTCGTGGCCCGACCGGGTCGGTCGATCGGGCATCCCCCAAAGGGCAACCCGCACCCAAGGCCCAGACGCCTCCCGACGATGCTCCTGAAAAAGCCAAGGACCCGCGTGTGGGCGACATTCCCTTTGAACAGGCGAAGCGCCTGATGAAGGCGATTGACGCGCTGCTGCAAGACACGGCACGCAACCGCGGCGAGGCGCGCAAACTACCCTCCGACCGTGACTTCATCTTGAAACCGCTGTGGACGGAATCTCGTGAAGACCGACAACGCAAAATCAACGACCTGCTGGATTCGGCCCTCGGGATCGTCACCGACGCCCCCATCGTCAACGTGCAAAAGAGAATCGAGACCCTGCGCCGCAACATCCGCGAGCTCGACGGCCGCTTGGTGACGCTGCGTGAAAAGCAGTTGGTTGCCCCAAAAGGGGGCGTTCTACCGGGGCTGGTGACGGACACAGTCGACAGCCTCGGCAAAGATATCGACGACGGGCGCCGCCGCATCGACGCCAACCGCGAGGACATCACCAAGGCAAAGAGCGATATCTACGAGACCCTTGCCAAGAGCGGGATCGAATTGAGACCCGATCAGGTGGACTTGCTGCTCGACGGGGTGCTGTCGGGCGATCTCGTGCGCCTCGTGGCCGTGTTCAACGCAGCCAAGGCGATCGATGCGCAGTTGAGCAAACTGATGGCCCAGTCGGGGGAGAGTGTGGGCGCCGCGCGCAAGTACTTCGCCATGCATGCAGCGTTGTTTGCCATGCTGGTGCACGCCCAGGACAGCCTCGTCGCCAAGATCGACAAGCAGTACCTGCCCAAGCTCGATGCCATCGGCAAGGATATCGCCACAGCGCGCACGCGCTCGCAGGAACTGTTGAAAGCCGAGAACCGGCCCGATCAGCGCCGCGCCCTCGAGGCAAACCGCGAAAGCCAGAGGCTCGCCGATGACGCCGCGCGTGGCTATCGCCGATATCTGACGCAACAACGGGACCAGATCGCCAAAGCCCGCCAACGCGCCATGCACGATCTGGAAATCGCCGACAACACCTATGAGACGGTGGAGGCGAGCTTCCAGCTCCGCAACCTCATGCGGGATTCGTCATCCTCGTTCGAAGCCATCCAGAAACTGGAGGCGCCCACCTTCGAGCAAATCTTCCGCAACGAAGACCTGCGCCGCGAGTTCGAGAACCTGACGCAGAAACTGGACGCGCCGGGGAGTTGACCGCGAGGGAGATAGGGTTCGTGAACGGCTCAAAATGCCGCTCAAGCACACAGCGGAGTTCGTGTTCATTTTTCATGTTCGCCGTCTTGGCGATGCGGTCATTTGACATCATCACCCCTTTGCGTGCGGAAATGTAGAATGTCAAAATCCCCGCGATGAGATACCATTCAAACACCCCCATTGAGCCCCCCGTCCTCGATTGCTCGACATCTATGGGCCATGCGCTACTATCTAGCCCTTCGAAGTCCGCTGCAAAGCCATAGAGCATCGAGTTGGTTCGGCGCGCGAGCGGTCAACGTCGCATGTCGCCTTACGAGACGCCCGGGATTTCCAAGCTGAAATTATGGAGTGCAGTTGCGTCCCCCGTGCGGCGCGAGGCTTCGAGTATCTCGACGCCGACAATTCGACCCTCCGCGTCGTAATCCACCACGATGCCGTCCGCGACTTCCTCGCTTTCCTGAACGGGGCGATCCGTGAGGTTCAGGTAAACGGCATCCGCTTTGGTATCGACCCTCACGCGCATGGCATTCTCCTGTCGAAGTAAGCTGTAATTACATATTCAGTATCATCAATCGGTGTCACCACGCGCAACATAATGGTTCGCATCGGCAAACACTTGTAATGAGACATTCGATTTCCGGTGATCGAGGTCTCG
>JAYSVT010000012.1:0-8567 GCA_043718455.1 Hyphomicrobium sp. | reverse complement strand
GCGCACGTGGCGGGCCGCTGTCACCACGGCTCATCCAATTGGCCATGGAAAAAATGCGGAACGACTTGGGGCTCCCGGACACCGCGACGCCGCACGCGCTGCGCCACTCATTCGCCACGCATCTCTTGTCGGCGGGCGCAGACTTGCGGCAAATTCAGGAACTTCTTGGTCACGCATCGTTGTCGACAACACAGATCTATACCGAAGTCGACCGCGACCGCTTGTTGGCGGTTTATGATAAGGCTCATCCGAGAGCGGCGCTCACTTGAGTATTTTGGCTCGAACGGGTTGATTTGAGGCGATAGGTCACGACGATATCAGCTGAGGTGATTGATGGATTTTCTGCGTAACGCTGCCGCCTTGGGATTAGCGCTCGCGCTGTTGGGCGGCGCCTCGATCGGGCCTGCACTGGCGGAAGCTGCAAAAGAGAAAGCGGCGCCAGCCGAGTGCCGTGGCGCGGACATGCTCGCAGAGCTTGCCACGACCGATCCCGAAAGCCACAAGCGCATTTTTGAGAAGAGCGCATTGCTTGAAAATAGCGAAGCGTTGCTCTGGAGAATCGATAAGGCCGGAACAGCTCCATCGCACCTTTTCGGCACGATCCATCTCTCCGACAGCCGCGTCACAAAAATCGCGCCTAAAGTGACAGAGGCATTGTTCTCGTCCAAGACACTGGCGCTTGAAGTGGCCGATCTCTCTGACGCAGCTCTCGGCGCGGCGATGGCCACGTCAGCCGATCTGCTTGTCTATGCAGATGGGCAAACACTCGAACAAAAACTTCAAAAGAGCGAATTCGAACGCGTGCAGGCCGTCGTTAAGAAGGCTGGTATTCCGGGCGACGTCGCAAAACTCTTGAAGCCTTGGCTGGTCAATACGTTGCTCGCGATATCGGATTGCGAACGGCGCCAGATCGATGCTGGTGCGCCCGTCGTTGATATGCGCCTTGGCGAATACGCAAAGGAAAAAGGAATTCCTGTCGTGGGCCTGGAAACGATTGAACTGCAACTCGCTGCACTCGCCAGCGTTCCGGACGGCGAACAGCTGCAGATGCTTAAAGTGGGCCTGAAGTACGCCGATCGCACGTCCGATATGCTGGAAACGTTGCTGCAGCTCTATCTGAAGCGCCAGATGGGCGCGGCTATGCCGTTTCAAATTACGCTCGCGGAAAAATCGGGAGTTCCGGCATCAGCGTTCGACGGATTTCAGAAAGCTTTGTTGGTTGATCGCAATGCCAACATGGCCAAGAAGGCGGCGTCTCTTATCGAACAAGGCCAAGCATTCATCGCGGTCGGTGCGCTTCATTTGCCCGGGAAGACTGGTTTGGTCGCACTCCTTCGCGAAGCCGGTTACACAGTAACGCCGGTTGAATAGCCTATAGCCGGGCGTAAACAGCGTGCCCGGCTGCTGCTGCGAGAGCGGTAACGAACGATCCCCACGCCATATCGGCGAGCGCCAACCCCAGCGGCCAGTTTTTCAGCGTCGTCAAATTTGTCAAATCGTACGTCGCGTAGGCGAAAAACCCAAAGGCCGCTCCAAGCACAGCAGCACGCGTCCAATCGCCTGACTGCGCGGCCGGGAGCACGGCAAACATCATGATGCCGACGGTATAGACCAGATAAAAGGCAATCGCCGCCGGCACGTTGAATCCGTCGCCCATGAGATGACCGATGCCGCTGCGATAAAAATCCTTGGCAACGACGCCGAGCCACACCAAATCGATTGCGACGAACACAGCGAGCGTCGCAAGATATGTCAGAACGGCTTTCATGGCTTAAGCTCCCGATGCAACTGCCTTGTCTACGCAGCTAGCCTGGCTTCCGATCATAAAAGGGAGCTGTGCTGGTCACATATGGATCTGGCGTTTGGCGACGGCCAGAGCGGCTTCCTTAACGGCTTCCGCCAGAGTGGGATGGGCGTGGCAGGTGCGGGCTAGATCTTCTGCAGAACCGCCGAATTCCATTATGACAGCGGCTTCGGCTATGAGTTCACCGGCATGCGGGCCGACGATATGCACCCCAAGAATCCGGTCGGTTTTGGCGTCGGCCAGAACTTTGACGAAGCCGTCGGTCGTGCGATTGACCTTGGCGCGGCCGTTTGCGCTGAAGGGAAATTTTCCCGAGACGTAGGCCGTTCCGTCTGATTTCAACTCTTCTTCGGACTTGCCGACGGAGGCGACTTCGGGGTCGGTATAGATGACGTTAGGGATGACCTTGTAGTTGACGTGCCCCGCCTGTCCGGCGAGTAGCTCGGCAACAGCCACCCCCTCGTCCTCAGCTTTGTGGGCCAACATAGGCCCAGCGATGACATCGCCAATGGCGTAGATACCGCCGACGTTGGTTTGATATTGACCGTCGATGAGGATGCGCTTCTTGGCATCAACCGCGACGCCGGCTTCGGCAAGGCCTAAGCGTTCTGTATAGGGCACGCGGCCAACTGCGACGAGGACGACATCGGCATCGATCAATTCTTTCGTGCCGCCTGCGGCCGGTTCGACGCTGACTTTCAGTCCCGCGCCAGATTTCGTAACGGCAGTCACTTTACTGGCGAGGCGGAACTTGATGCCTTGCTTTTCCTGAATGCGTTGAAAGGACTTGGCAACGTCGCCATCCATGCCGGGCAGGATGCGATCGAGATACTCGACGACCAGCACTTCAGAGCCAAGGCGCCGCCAAACCGAACCAAGTTCGAGGCCAATGACGCCCGCGCCGATGACGAGGAGTTTCTGTGGCACAGTGGCCAGTTCAAGCGCGCCGGTTGATGAAACGATTTGCTTTTCGTCGATCTCGATGCCGGGCAGGCGCACGATGTCCGAACCCGTGGCGATGACGATGGATTTGGCTTCCAGCGACGAGGTTTCGCCGTTCATGAACGAGATGGCGACTTTGCCTTTGCCTTCGATTCTTGCGGTGCCGTGGTAGCTGTCGATCTTATTCTTCTTCAACAGATAGGCGACGCCATCGACGTTGCCTTTGACACCCTCGGCCTTGAAGGCCTGCATTTTCCTGAGATCAAGTTTCGGCGCAACATCGATGCCCATAGCGGCAAAGCCGTGCTTGGCGTGATCGAAGGATTCCGACGCGTGCAGCAGCGCTTTGGACGGGATACAGCCGACGTTAAGACAGGTGCCGCCATGGGTCGCGCGCTTTTCGATGACGGCAACTTTCATACCTAATTGGCTGGCGCGAATGGCGCAAACGTATCCGCCCGGGCCAGTGCCGATGACGATCAGATCGTAGGGTCCGGGCATTGATGGCGTCCTCGTAATGGCAGTCAGCGACATCGATTTCAGCTGTTGCGTAATCCCCCTCCCATCAAGGGAGGGGTTAGGGGTGGGGTGAATGTCTAGGAGAAATGATGCATTTTTTCAAAGAACTTGCTGTGATGACTTGTGCCCATTCGACCTATCCGCCTGTCGCGTTACCCCCACCCCCGACCCCTCCCCGCAAGGGGGAGGGGGGCAGTAGCCGATGACAATTAGATCATACATGATGTTTCTGGCCTTGGTTTTGAACAACCGGTATTATTATAGTCGGCGGATGAGTGAAAACATTTGTCATGACCGAATTTGGCGATTTGACATTTACCGACTTACCCGCAATTTCCATTAGCTCCACGAAATTCTCGATATTTGATTGCGAAAGAAATTTGTCGTATGCTCTCAATGCATCCGGCTGATCGGAAAAATAAATTGGGAACAGTGCCAGTGCTGTATTGAATACGCTGACCTCTTCTGAGGAAGCGGGGTAGTCTGTTCGCAAAACATAACGGGAACCGAGAAGTTTATAGACAGTCTCAATTTTCTTTTTCCTCAGCTCTGAACTTTCCAAACCTTTGTCCACGCTTCTATTGTGATAATATGTATTCGCTAGCGAAATCGCACTTACGAGCAATGCTAGCCATGCGATCCATTTGTCAGATAGTTCTACCATTTTCAGCCTTTTCCGGGTTCTCGCTTTGAACTTGCAATTGTTGTCTTTCCTTCAGGGGTCTGAATCCGTCACGTCTGCAAATCGGTTTGGCCCCGCGCGCCAAATGACCAGACATGACCGAAGGGATCGCGGAATCGGCCGTAGCGGTCGCCCCAATACACGTCTTCGGGTTTCATGGTGACGAACGCGCCTGCCGCTTCCGCCCGCGAGACAACGGCGTTCACTTCGCCGGGATCTGCGAGATCGATGTGTATGGTGCAGCTCGGCAACCTCTCGGCCGAAGGAGGATGCGTATCGGCCCCGTACTCTGGAAAACTCTCGCTCACGAACACATGCCCGCCGAACATACTCACAATCGCGAACAGAACGCGGCTCGCATCGTCGGCCATGTGCTTAGCTTTGAGAACGGCACCAAAATTCGTCTGATACCAATCTAATGCATGCTCGCCATTATGGACCGTTAGATGCACATAGAGCCCCAGTGCGTTGGACATTGGCCTCTCTCCCCGCACGGCTGGATTCAACTCAGCAATGTTACTTTGGAATTACCCTTTTATAGCGGCCAGCATGACTTGGAGATTGGTCGCCATGGTTTGATTGACCTGATCGAGTCTGGCATCGACGGATTCGAGTCTGGCATCGACAGATTCGAGTCTGGAATCGACCGCTTGAAATCCGGCTCTCATGTCGCTCTCAAGTTGCTCAAAGCGCGCACTGATACCTTCGAAAGCGGCCTCATTATCACCCTGCATCCGTGAGATATCGGCGCGAACACCGGCGACATCGCTTTCGAGCCTGAGGTGATCGGCTCTCAAATCGCGGACGTCCCCTTGTAGGTTTTGGACTTGCCGCCCAAGAAATCGCAGGTCTACTCTATCATCAGCCATTTACCCATCCTCTAAGCGGCTCCCAACCTATCGTTGTCCCGCTAGAGTTCAAGTATAAACCGCTGCGGATCTTCGAGGCATTCTTTCACGCGCACCAGGAAGGTGACTGCTTCCTTGCCATCGACAATGCGGTGATCGTAGGAGAGCGCGAGGTACATCATGGGCCGGACGACGACTTGGCCCGCTCGCACAACGGGGCGTTCTTCGATGCGGTGCATGCCGAGAATGCCCGACTGCGGCGCGTTGAGGATCGGCGTCGACATCATGGAACCGTAGACGCCGCCGTTTGAAATCGTAAAGGTGCCGCCCTGCATCTCGTCGATGGTCAGTTTGCCATCCCGCGCACGGTGGCCAAAGTCGTTAATGCGCTGCTCGATCTCGGCAAGGCTCATACGATCCGCTTCACGCACGACAGGCACGACGAGGCCCTTGTCGGTGCCGACTGCGACGCCGACGTGGTAATAATTCTTGTAAACGATCTCGTCGCCGTCGATTTCCGCGTTGACCGAAGGAATGTCGCGCAATGCCTGAATGCAGGCTTTGACGAAGAAGCCCATGAAGCCAAGCTTGACACCGTGCCGCTTTTCGAAAAGTTCCTTGTATTGATTGCGCATGGCCATTACGGCCGTCATGTCGACGTCGTTGAAGGTCGTGAGCATGGCAGCGGTATTCTGCGCGTCCTTGAGGCGCCGCGCTATCGTCTGGCGCAGACGCGACATGCGCACGCGTTCTTCGCGCGCTGCATCGTTTGCGCCCGATGGAAGCCGCAGATCTTTCACGGGGACGGGAAGTGGCGCCTGCACTGCCACAGCTAGCGGCACCGGGGCGGGCGCCGGTGCACTCGCCGGTGGAGGTGTTGGAGCTGGTGAAGACGCTTTCGATTGTGTGCCGTTTGAAGCAGCAGGAACATCGCTCTTCAACACTTGACCGCGCTTGCCCGAACCCGCGACATCACCTAGTTCGAGCCCTGCTTCTTCAAGCGCCTTACGCGCCGCTGGGCTCGGCGGCATATCCGTTTTCGGTTGCGCGGGAGCTGGTGCGCGAACAGGAGCAGGGGCGGTCGGCGCGACAGGAGGAGCTGCCTTCGCGGCGGGCGCAGCGGTACCTTCTTTCAATCCGGCTAAGATCGTGCCGACCGCAACAGTCATGCCCTGCTGCACAAGAATATCGCCCATGATCCCGTTCGCGGGCGCCGGAACCTCAATCGCCACTTTATCGGTTTCAAGCTCGACGAGCGGTTCATCGGCTTTGACGGCGTCGCCCGGCTTTTTGTACCACTTGCCAACGGTCGCTTCCGTGACGCTTTCGCCAAGCACCGGAACGCGGATGTCGATTGTCATAACCGTTTCGTCCTTCCAAAATCGCCGTTACAGCCCCGTCGTTAAAGTCCCGCCATTAATGTCCAAGCGCGTCCGTCACGAGGGCCGTTTGTTCCTTGATGTGCTGTGACAGCTGTCCGGTCGCGGTCGAAGCCGATGCCGGGCGGCCAACGTAGCGCACAGTCTTAGCTGTTGCCGGCGTGTGACCGAGTACCCACTCGATGTTCGGTTCGACGAATGTCCAGGCACCCATGTTCTTTGGCTCTTCCTGGCACCAGATGAGTTCGGCATTCGGGAAGCGCGTCAGTTCCTGGATGAGCGCACGGGCAGGAAACGGATAAAGCTGTTCGAGACGAATGATGTAAACGTCGTCGCGGCCCGCTTCCTCGCGCTTCTCAAAAAGGTCAAAGTACACTTTGCCGGAGCACAGGACGACGCGCTTGATGTCCCCGTCGGATTTCAGTTTGATCTTCGAGTAGCCGGGCAATTGCGCGTCATCCCAGAGCACGCGATGGAACGTCGTATTGGGGCCCATTTCGTCAAGGCGCGAAACAACCCGCTTGTGCCGCAACAACGACTTTGGCGTCATCAGAATGAGCGGCTTGCGGAAGTCACGATGCAGCTGACGGCGCAGAATATGGAAATAGTTTGCCGGCGTCGTGCAATTGGCGATCTGCCAGTTGTCTTCGGCCGAGAGTTGCAGGAAGCGTTCGAGCCGGGCGGACGAGTGCTCCGGCCCCTGGCCTTCGTAGCCGTGAGGCAGGAGGCAAACGAGGCCGGACATGCGTAACCACTTGCGTTCGCCCGACGACAGGAATTGATCGAAAATCACCTGCGCGCCGTTGGCGAAATCGCCGAACTGAGCTTCCCAGAGTGTCAACGTGTTGGGTTCGCTGAGGGAGTATCCGTATTCGAAACCGAGAATGGCTTCTTCCGACAGCATCGAGTTAACGACCTCGAACCGGGCTTGATTGGGCGCGATGTGCTTCAGTGGCGCGAAGCGGCGTTCGGAATCCTGGTCGATCAGCACAGCATGGCGTTGGGAGAACGTGCCGCGTTCACTGTCTTGACCCGAGAGCCGCACCGGGAAGCCCTCCATCATCAAGGTGCCAAAAGCTAAGTGCTCGGCCATCGACCAGTCGATTCCCAAACCGCCTTCGACCATTTCGCGGCGGCGTTCGAGAAGTTTGCCGATCGTTTTGTGGACGTTCAGGTCTTTGGGAATGACGGTGAGGCGGCGGCCAACGTCTTTCAGTGCTTCCAGCGCAACGCCGGTATTGCCGCCACGTTTTTCATCCGCGTTCGCCCGCGCGATGCCGGACCAGCGCCCATCCAGCCAATCGGCCTTGTTTGGCTTGTAGGCTTCAGACTGCTCGAATTCGCTGTCGAGATTGGCGCGGACATTGGCGCGCATCTCATCGACATCGCCTGAACTCAAAACGCCTTCGCTGATGAGGTATTTCGAATATTTTTCAGCGACTGAGGGATGCCCCTTGATCCGCTTGTACATCGCCGGCTGCGTAAAGAGCGGTTCATCCGTCTCGTTGTGACCGAAGCGGCGATAGCAGAACATGTCGATGACGACGGGCTTCTGGAAGCGTTGACGGAATTCGGTCGCGATCTTGGCGACGTGAACCACGGCCTCCGGATTATCGCCGTTGACGTGGCAGATCGGGGCTTCGATCATCAAGGCAACGTCCGAACAATAGGGCGACGAACGCGAATTGTGCGGGCTGGTCGTAAAGCCGATCTGATTGTTGATGACGAAATGAATGGACCCGCCGGTGCGGTGTCCGCGAAGACCCGAGAGACCGAAGCATTCGGCGACGACACCCTGGCCAGCGAAAGCTGCGTCGCCGTGAATGAGGAGCGGCAGAATAGGCGTGCGCTCGCCCGGCTGACAACCGTGCTGATCCTGCTTGGCACGCACTTTACCGAGTACGACCGGATCGACAATTTCGAGATGCGAGGGATTCGCGGTCAGCGAAAGATGCACGTTATTGCCGTCGAATGAGCGATCCGACGAAGCACCGAGATGGTATTTGACGTCGCCGGATCCTTCAACGTCGTCCGGCTTGAAAGATCCGCCCTTGAATTCCTTGAAGATGGCGCGCAGCGGTTTTGACATGACGCTAGCGAGAACGTTCAAGCGGCCGCGATGCGCCATGCCGAGGACGATTTCTTTGACGCCGAGATGGCCCCCGCGCTTGATGATCTGTTCGAGTGCCGGGATCATGGCTTCTGCGCCATCGAGGCCGAAGCGCTTGGTGCCGGTATATTTGATGTCGCAGAATTTTTCGAAGGTCTCGGCTTCGATGAGCTTATTCAAGATCGCCTTGCGGCCTTCGACGGTGAAGTTGATGTCCTTTTCGGCGCCTTCGATACGCTGCTGGATCCAGGCTTTCTGCGCCGGATCGGTGATGTGCGAGAAC
>JAYSVT010000110.1:0-21103 GCA_043718455.1 Hyphomicrobium sp. | reverse complement strand
ATCGCTCGGCCCAAAACTTGGCCAGATCAAGGCACCTCGCCGGGCGGTTTGCGGCCCCGGCCTTTGCCCTGTGCGAGCGTGGCAACAATGCCACGAAGAGTCCGCACCTCCTGATCGGTGGCACTGGCCCTGAGAAAGAAAGAACGCAAGTTCTGGACGACAGTAGGGCGGCGGTATTCGGGGTTAAAAAAGCCCAACCTATCGAGTTCACCCTCCAAATGCTCGAAAAGCGCTGTAAGTTCCGCTTTTGTTGCAGGCCGGTCCCGGCCCATATTCAGGCCTTCAGCGAGAGGTTTTTCATAGGTTGTGACACGACCGAGACTGCGTTCCGGTGCGCCGCGCATCCACTCATATCCGAGCAGCAAAACCGCTTGCGCAAGGTTAAGGGAGGCAAAACGCGAATTAACCGGGATCATGATCAGGGCGTCTGCGTTGGCGACTTCGCTGGTTTCGAGGCCATTGCGCTCGCGTCCGAACAGAATGCCGCAGCGTTCGCCCTTGGCGATACGGGTTCGCATTTCGGCAATTGCTTGCTCGGGCGTCAAAACGGGTTTGCGCAAATCGCGCTGGCGGGCCGTCGTCGCGGCCATCCAGTTAAGATCGCTCATGCTCTCTTCGAGCGACGTGAACACCCGCGCATCATCAATGATGTAATTAGCGCCTGAGGCGGCTATGCGTGCTTTTTCATTCGGCCAACCATCCCGCGGGCTAACAAGGCGCAAGTCGTCGAGCCCGAAATTTGCGCACGCGCGCGCCACCATGCCGATATTATCGGCGAGCTGCGGTTCCATCAAAATGATAGCGGGTGTCTCGCCTTCACCAGCGACAGCCTCGCCCTGCATATGCGCGCGGCGGATTCCGTGGCGCAGTTTACGAATAACGCGGCGTGCCCAGAACCAGTAGTTCTCGCCCGACCACTGTCGCGTCAGGCTTTCAAGGCAGGGCGTTGTGACGATCTCGGTGCCCTCACCTTTCAAGCGCACGCGCCCATCACCGACGACGACTTCTTTTTTGCTGAGGATGAATTGATCGAGCGTCTCAAGACCAAGCACTTCGGTGCGCCGTTTGCATCCGGGGCACGACACGTTGTCGGCGGCGCAGCGCACTTCGGCGCAGTATTGCAGTACCGGTTCAAGCGTGTCGCGCTTGAGGCCCGGAATGGCGAGCTGTTCAAGCCCCTGGTCGATCGTTGCGACGTGGCACGCGTGCACGATGGCGCCGATGTTCTTTCCCGCCAATCGGGGCTCATTTTCAGTCAACTCGATTTGCATAAAACCTTCCCGCGCCAAGCGCGACGTGCCTGCTCCATTGCTCGCGCGTATAGCCGTTGCCGGCCTCAACGCCAACAGGCGGCGGAAAGCAGGGCATAGATGAGCGCGTTTATTGGGCTCGACGGGGAACTATTCAATGCCGGTAGTACTGGAATCCGTTCGCTACGCTGCATTGATGCGTGAATTCGTGGCGGCGGATATAGGCGAGTGCCATCCAAGCTTCCTGCTCAGTCTTGAAGGTCTTGATCCGTGTGATGCCATCTTCCAGCAGCCACTTCTCGCCTTCCTTGTTGACATCGATGTTGCCGGTCTCGAACTTGGTGCAGGTTTCCCCCGTCCATTCGCCTTTCGGCGCCTTCTTGCCATTCAAGAAGTACTGAAAATCCCAGTCCTTGCGATTGACAAAGCAGCGCTTCGACAATCCATAGTGTTTTATAACGTCGGCGGAACGTTGCGCGTCTTCCTTGCTGGTGCCGAGGTTCGCGATGATGTCGCTGCCGGAAACCACCTTCCAGAGTCCGTTGATTTTGTAGACCTTGGTTTTGTTGGATTTGAAACTGTAGCAATCATCGACGAGGCGCACGTTTTTGCGCGCCTGAACCCAAGCCGTGTAGCTGCCGATCCGGTTGCTATCGTAGTGAATCCACATATAGCCGCGGTCACCCCAGTTTGTGCTCCACGAATTCTTGATGAGCCAGGCCTTCTTCCTGTCGCTCCATCCAACAATTGTGACGGCGTGATCGATCGGCTTCGAGCTGCGCTCATTGAAGACGCCGGAACGGTAGGCGCCAAATGCAGGCGTACCGGCGACAACGGCTGTCGCCAAGGGTCCATGCTTGCACAACGCCCGCTTGATAGCCGGGACGTCTGGATCGACACCCTCTGTTGCCCACCCCCAGGACCCCCAGTGATAGGGTGTAGCCGTACTCCATTTGCACTGCGTATCCTGCCCCTCATAACCGTAGGTGGAATGCGCGGCATTGCCCTCGCCTTGCAGATTGTCCCAAGCCGAATAATACCAGCCGCCATCGATACAATTGCCCCCGCGTGAACAACTCAACACCTGCTGCTCTGAGCCCGTCATGTCGCTTCGGTTGGCAGCGAAGTGACTACCCTCGAGGGCCGCAACGGCCGCAAACGCCCAACAGCTGCCACACCCGCCCTGGTCTTTGACAGCCGTTACAGCGCCTTTCTCGCGCCAATCGAATGATTTCGCCGTTGGCGAGCACCCCCAGGACGACGCGCGCACCGGTTTCTTTTCCACATGCCGGCTGGTCAATGTGCCTGTGGCCGACAGTGCCTTATTGAGATTCTCTTCCTTGACGAGTAGCTGATCGGCTTTGCGTGTTTCTTGCGGACGCGTTTGCTGAGCCCCATCAGGTATCTTCAAGCCGGTCAGCTGATTGACGTTACGGCGCAATGCGCCCGTATGCCCCACATTGAAAGTAGGTTTGCCGCCGACAAATTTCTCTTCACCGCCTTCAATTAGCTCACTGCGAACATCGCGCAGTTTGGTTTGAATTTCGAGCGGGGCCTGGCGCTCTTTTTCGACGACCGATGCTTTCAGCTTCTCACCGGTGACGCGTTCAAGCGTGCGTATTTGCTTGCGGCGCTCTTGCTCTCGAACCGCTTCTTGGGCCTCAGCTCCCGAGGCCAATCCAATACCGGTTACTAACAGTGCTGCTGTGATGGTAACGTTGAGACCGCGCAAAAACTGCCTATGCATGAAGTCCTCCCCAAAGTCCTATCGCGCAATAACTTTCAGTTCGAATGTTTCTTCTTTTCCAGTCGCTGGCTCCCAAGGCCGCCGGTATTGCAGCACGAGGCGGCCCTCGCCGGCCCCCGTCACTGCGAATGTCAAACGCTGGCGCACGTTCTGGCCTGGGCGCTCGCCTGCTCCACCAGCATCTTCGCTTGTCTTTCTGAGGAATGCAGGAGGCGACCCTGCAACAAGCCAGCGGAACCCGGTTCCCGGTATGCCCGCTAATTCAACGGCCAGCGTGGCGCCGGTTGCGACGGTGACCGCCTTTTGTCCGCCATGTGCTCCGTCAACAACGACCAAGGCTGGTTCGGCGGCAGCGCAAGTCATTGTGGGTGCGAGTACGAGTGCGCCGGTACTTAGGCCAAGCGCAAATCTACCAAGAGCACGCATTATAAGCACCACGATCTCGAAGTAAGCACCCTGTTACCAGGCCGAAAATTACGTCAGCATCCAGCGCAATAGTAGTCTCTTTTACCATGCCAATGAAGGCGGAAACGAACGGCTCAAGCAATGGCCGCGCTGAGCACCAACGTATTGGGCACAATGATGCCGCGCGCCGGAGATGTGGCCGGGCGGCGGCCAGGCCGCGCCAGAGCGGTCACTAGTGCGGTGAATTGAACGTTGGTCGGGTCTTGGCGGCTCACTCCGGCGCAACTATGGTGCGGCGCATCAATCATGCCCAACCCATAGGCTTATCCGACATGAAAAAAATCAAGGTGACCGGAACCGTTGTCGAACTCGACGGCGATGAGATGACCCGTATCATCTGGAAGCTCATCAAGGACAAGCTGATCCACCCCTATCTCGACGTGCCGCTGGAATATTACGACCTTGGCGTCGAGTATCGCGACAAGACCAACGATCAGGTGACGATCGACGCGGCGAATGCCATCAAGAAGCACGGCGTCGGCGTCAAGTGCGCCACCATCACACCCGACGAAGCCCGCGTCAAAGAATTCAACCTTAAGGAAATGTGGAAGTCGCCAAACGGCACGATCCGCAACATCCTGGGCGGCGTGATTTTCCGCGAACCCATCATCTGCAAAAACGTACCACGTCTTGTGCCCGGCTGGACGCAGCCCATCATCGTCGGCCGTCACGCGTTTGGCGACCAGTACAAAGCCACCGATTTCAAGTTTCCCGGCAAAGGCACGCTCACGATCAAGTTCGTTGGCGACGACGGAAAAGTGATCGAGAAGGAAGTGTTCAAAGCGCCGGGCGCGGGCGTCGCCATGGCCATGTACAATCTCGACGAGAGCATCCGCGATTTCGCCCGCGCCTCATTAAACTACGGCTTGAACCGCAACTACCCTGTTTACTTGTCGACCAAGAACACCATTCTCAAAGCTTATGACGGCCGCTTCAAGGATATTTTTCAAGAGGTCTTCGACGCCGAATTCAAGACTGAGTTCGATAAGCGCAAGCTCGTCTACGAACACCGCTTGATCGACGACATGGTGGCAAGTGCCATGAAGTGGTCGGGCGGATACGTGTGGGCATGCAAGAACTACGACGGCGACGTGCAATCGGATACGGTCGCGCAGGGCTTTGGTTCGCTGGGTCTGATGACGTCGGTCTTGATGACCCCTGACGGCAAGACGGTCGAAGCGGAAGCGGCGCATGGCACGGTGACGCGTCACTACCGCGAGCATCAAAAAGGCAAGGAAACCTCGACCAACGCCATTGCCTCGATCTTCGCTTGGACGCGCGGGCTTTCCCATCGCGCCAAACTCGACAAGAACGACGCGCTCGCCCAATTTGCATTGACGCTTGAAAAAGTCTGCGTCGATACGGTTGAAGCCGGACATATGACCAAGGACTTGGCGCTGCTGGTCGGCCCCGATCAGAAGTGGCTCTCGACCACGGGGTTCCTGGATAAGGTCGATGAGAATTTGAAAAAGGCGATGGCTGGTTGAACTCAGCGCACCTCTTTGCAGGCACCGGCAAGGGCCCTTGCGGCGAGAACGCGATGACCGGTAACCTGCACGTGCCGAGCAGCAATGTCGCGGACCATTGCGGTGCCATCCGTTTGTGACCATTTGAACTGTCATAAACCTCCAACAGAAAGGAGTGGTCATGCGCAACATTCTCAGTGTTCTCGACGCCCCTCGTCCCCATTGGGTCGGCGACGGCTTTCCCGTTCGCTCGCTGCTCTCGCACCACGCGCACGGCTCTGCCATCAGCCCGTTCCTGCTCCTCGACTACGCGGGCCCCTACGCGTTCGATGCCGCAGCACGTCCGCGCGGCGTCGGCGAGCATCCGCACAAAGGATTCGAGACCGTCACGATCGTCTACGAAGGCGAAGTCGAACATCGTGACTCGACCGGCGGCGGCGGCATCATCGGTCCGGGCGACGTGCAGTGGATGACGGCGGCGTCCGGCATTCTGCATCAGGAGTTCCATTCTAAGGCCTTTACGGCCAAGGGCGGAGCCTTCGAAATGGTGCAGCTGTGGGTCAATCTGCCCGCGAAAGACAAAACGGTTGCACCCGGATATCAGTCGCTCGAAGCCAACAGCATTCCGTCGGTGGCTTTGCTGGAGGGTGCCGGGAACGTGCGCGTGATCGCGGGACGCTTTGACGGCCGCGCGGGACCCGCGCGCACTTTCACGCCCATCGACATCTGGGACGTGCGGATGAATGCTGGAAAGACGGCGTCGTTCGCAATCCCCGAAGGACGCACGGCGGCGCTCGCGGTTCTTCGTGGCACGGTGCTGGTCAACGGTGAAAAGATCGCGCGTGAAGCCCAAGTCGTCATGCTGGCACACGACGGCGGAGGCATCACGATAGAAGCCAACAACGATGCAAAACTGCTCGTGCTCGCTGGTGCGCCGATCCATGAGCCTGTTGCCGCACACGGTCCGTTCGTGATGAACACGCAGGCCGAAATCCGTCAGGCGATTGCCGAGTTCGAAAGCGGCAAGTTCGGCGCAATTTCCAGCTGAGTCGTGCAACCTCAAATACAAACCGGCCCGGCGGGTACGTCCCTGCCGGACCGGAGTCGTTTGGAACGCGACGTAGATGCGGCGTTACTTCCCCCCGTCTTTGATTTGCCCGTCAATCGCCGTCTGCATCCGCGCGATCAGCACATTGAAGTCGTTGGCGAGCTTGGCGCAGGCGTTTTTCTCGGCGCCACAGACAACGTTGTACTTCAACGTCATCTGGTCCCCGTCCTTGACGAACTTGCGGCAAACGGCCGAGGGATGCGCGGGACTCTTGTCGGTCGTAAAATTGTACATCACAGTTGGATTTTTTTCGTCGTCGGCGAAGGTCAGGAATTCGGCGCTCTTATCGACTTGCTTCAAGCTGGTCTTGGCCATGTAGAGCTTGGCGAGTTCGTCTGCTTTGCCGGTCGGGTCGCCGCAGAAGGCTTCTGCAGCCGCCATCGTCGGACCGGCTGCCGGCGGCGGCGTGGCTTCCGGCTTGACGATCTCTTCGGCCGCAAACGCAGACGTGGAGACAAGTGCAGCGGCAAAGGCGGCGGCAAGAAGCGACTTAATCGACATGACCCGGTTGACCCTTATTCGAACGTTGAACCCGGCGCTTTCTATAGCGGCTCGGACGCCGGAAGAAGCGTGAAATTTTGGAGAGGTTGAGGCGGCTATTCCGCCAGCTTCGCCTCAATCGCCTTAAGGGCGTCACCGGACTTGGTGCCATCGGGCCCGCCCGCCTGCGCCATGTCCGCCCGCCCGCCGCCGCCCTTGCCGCCCAAGGCTTCGGCGCCAACCTTAACCAGTTCGACCGCGCTCCAGGTTTTGGTCAAATCGTCCGTGACCCCAACAGCGAGACCCGCCTTGCCGTCTTCCGTCACGCCAACGACCGCGACGATGCCGGAGCCGACTTGCTTCTTGCCCTCGTCAATGAGGCCGCGCAAATCCTTCGGGTTGAGGCCTTGCACGGTGCGCGCGAGCAGCTTCACGTTGCCTATCGTTTTGATGGCATCACCGCCTGCGGCCGCGCCGTTTGCAGCACCGCCGCCACCGAGCGCATTTTGGCGCTTGGCATCCGACAACCGCTTCTCAAGCGATTTTTTTTCTTCAACCAGCGCCTTCAAACGCTCGATCATATCTTCGGGCCGGGTGCGCAACACGTTTGCGGCTTCTTTGACGCGGGCGTCCTGTTCGGCGAGATACGCGCGCGCGCCTTCGCCCGTCAGCGCTTCGAGGCGGCGCACGCCGGCGGCACTCCCACTCTCTGACACGACTTTTATGAGACCGATATCACCTGTCCGTCTGACGTGTGTTCCGCCGCACAGTTCAACCGACCACGCCTTGTTAGCGCCGGGCGTGACCTTGCCCATCGACACGACGCGCACTTCGTCTCCGTATTTCTCACCAAACAGCGCCATCGCTCCGCTCGCCCGCGCTTCTTCGAGGCCCATCAGGCGCGTCTCCACGGCCGTGTTTTCGAGCAGCACTGCGTTGGCCATATCTTCGACAGCCTTGACGTCGTCCGCGCTCATCGGCTTGGTGTGGGAGAAATCGAAGCGCAGCCGGTCTGGCGATACAAGCGAACCTTTTTGCGCAACGTGCGTGCCCAAAATCTGGCGCAAGGCTTCGTGCAGCAGATGCGTTGCCGAGTGATTGGCGCGTGTTGCAGTGCGAGCGCCGTGATCTACGATCAATTCGACGGCGTCGCCGGAGCTGAATGCTCCGGCCTCAATTTTGCCGATGTGCACGACAAGATCGCCGAGCTTCTTTTGCGTACCGGTCACGCGAAACAGCGCGCTCTTCGCGCCTTTGATAACGCCCGTGTCGCCCGCCTGTCCGCCGCTCTCGCCGTAGAAAGGCGTTTGATTGAGCACAATCGCGCCTTCGTCTCCGGCTTTCAACTCGCCCGTCTCTTTGCCGCCTCTGACGAGTCCCGAGATTGCGCCTTCGGCTATTTCCGTGTCGTAGCCGAGAAATTCCGTCGCGCCGGTTTTTTCCTTGATTTCAAACCAAACCGTTTCGGTCGCGGCGTCGCCCGAGCCTTTCCAAGCTGCACGGGCGGCATCCTTCTGCTTTTTCATCGCCGCCTGGAAGGCCGCGTTATCAACACTGATGCCGCGCGGACGCAGCGCGTCCTCGGTCAGATCGAGCGGAAAGCCAAACGTGTCGTAAAGTTTGAAGGCGACATCACCCGGGAACACCGCGCCTTTGGTGAGACGCGTGGATTCTTCACTCAACAGTTTCAAGCCGTTCTCAAGCGTTTTCTTGAAGCGCGTTTCTTCAAGTTGCAGGGTCTCCGCGATCAACGCCTGTCCGCGCACGAGTTCAGGGAACGCGTCGCCCATTTCTTTGACGAGAGATGGGACAAGCCGGTACATCAGCGGTTCCGCGCAACCCAGCTGATGCGCGTAACGCATGGCGCGGCGCATGATACGGCGCAGCACATACCCGCGGCCTTCATTCGATGGCAGCACGCCGTCGGCAATCAGGAAGCTGGTCGCGCGCAAGTGATCGGCAATGACGCGGCGCGCCGGGATGACATCCACCGTCTTGCTCGTCTCCCCTGCGCCGAGCTTGCGGCACTCTTCCCGGATGCTCTGAATGAGGTTCTCGAACAGATCAATCTCGTAATTGTTGTGCTTGCCTTGAAGCACGGCGGCGATGCGCTCCAACCCCATGCCGGTATCGATTGAGGGTTTGGGCAGCACCACGCGATCACCGGGACCGCGCTGTTCGTATTGCATGAACACGAGATTCCAGATCTCGATAAAGCGATCGCCATCCGCGTCCGCCGAACCCGGAGGCCCGCCCGGGATCTTGTCGCCATGATCGTAGAAGATTTCCGAGCACGGCCCGCACGGCCCCGTATCGCCCATGGCCCAGAAATTGTCCGACGTCGGGATGCGGATGATGCGGTCGTCGGTGAGGCCCGCAATCTTCTTCCAAAGCCCATGCGCCTGGTCGTCGTCGTGATAGACCGTCACTATCAGACGCCTTTTGTCGAGGCCGAAATCCTTGGTGATCAGGTTCCAGGCAAGTTCGATGGCGCGGTCCTTGAAATAGTCGCCGAAGGAAAAGTTGCCGAGCATTTCGAAAAACGTGTGGTGGCGCGCGGTGTAGCCGACGTTGTCGAGGTCGTTATGCTTGCCCCCGGCGCGCACACACTTTTGGCTTGACGCCGCGCGGGGAATCGCCCGCGTTTCCTGTCCCGTGAAAACGTTCTTGAACTGGACCATACCGGCGTTGGTGAACATCAACGTCGGGTCGTTCCTCGGCACAAGCGGGGAAGACGCCACCACCTCGTGGCCGTTCTTTTTGAAGTAGTCGAGGAATGAAGCGCGAATTTCGCTGACGCCAGCCATTGAGTGGTGCTTTCGGGCAAAAATGAATTTGTTTCGCGCGACTTGTAGCGGCGCTCATTCTCGCTGTCCACAAAGGCAAATCGCCCCGGACAGCCGCCCGCAATTGTGCCCAGAAACGTGGACCGAAACGTGACCCGAAACGTGACCCGAAACGTGACGAGAAACGTGGCCGTCAAAACGCAAAGAGGCGGACCCCAAAAGGCCCGCCCCTAAATCGAGACAACGCAGTCTTGCAAGCGACCCTGCGGTTGGCGCTGCCCCGGCTTTACTTATGACGACTGCCTATTACCTACTGCCCGGTGTCAGACCCAGAGGGTGAGACACCTCATACAGCCTACTTCCGGCCCTTGGCCTTCTTCGGCGCTTCGCCTTCGTCAGGGAGCACGCCATCGGCATCGGGCTCTTCGCCGTCGTCTTCGCCGGCATCCGGGTTCGCCAGCATCTTCTCGACAATGAGACCGGCGTTGGCGCGAATAGCCCGCTCAAGCTCGGCCGCAATCTTGGGGTTTTCCTTCAGGAAAGTTTTGGCATTCTCCCGGCCCTGGCCAATGCGATCGCCATTGTAGGAAATCCAGGAGCCTGACTTCTCGACGATACCCGCCTTTACACCAAGATCGACGAGTTCGCCGGTTTTCGAAATGCCCTCGCCATACATGATGTCGAACTCCACCTGCTTGAAGGGCGGGGCGACTTTGTTTTTGACGACCTTGACGCGCGTCTGGTTGCCGACAACCTCTTCCTGCGCCTTGATCTGTCCAATGCGGCGGATATCCAGGCGCACGGAGGCATAAAACTTCAAGGCATTGCCGCCCGTCGTCGTTTCGGGATTGCCGAACATGACGCCGATCTTCATGCGGATCTGGTTGATGAAAATGACCATTGTCCCCGATTTCGAAATCGAGCCGGTCAACTTGCGCAGCGCTTGACTCATCAAACGCGCCTGGAGGCCCGGCAAACTGTCGCCCATATCGCCTTCAAGTTCGGCCTTGGGTGTCAGGGCGGCGACCGAGTCAATCACAAGCACGTCAACCGCGCCCGAGCGCACCAGCGTGTCGGCGATTTCAAGCGCCTGCTCGCCAGTGTCGGGCTGGGAAATTAAAAGATCTTCGATCTTAACGCCGAGCTTGCGGGCGTATCCCGGATCCAGCGCGTGTTCCGCGTCGATGAAGGCGCACGTTCCGCCCTTCTTCTGGGCTTCAGCCACGACCTGCAAAGCGAGCGTCGTCTTGCCTGAACTTTCAGGCCCATAAATTTCGATCACGCGGCCTTTGGGCAGGCCGCCGATGCCGAGTGCGATGTCTAGCCCAAGCGACCCCGTCGAGATCGAATCGATATCGACCTTGTCGTTGGCGCCAAGGCGCATGATCGACCCCTTGCCGAAGGTCTTGTCGATCTGGGCGAGTGCCTGATCGAGCGCCTGCTTCTTGTCCATCTTTCCCCCTTCGAACACTGTCAAATCTGACCGGTCCATGATTCTGCCCTCTTAGCTATGGCAAGTGCTGCGTTTCAGCAATTAACCCATCATGTACCTTGTTTGTTCTTTTCTGTCAATCACCTTTTGTTCTTTTTTTGGGTAGGGCGACGGGCCGACTCTGGCAATCGGCAATTTGCAATGAGCAATGGGCAATCGAAGGAATAGCCCTTTCGGCTTGGCTGCCGACTTCGAAATCACTCCGCGTGCCAAATGGCGATTGCCGATTGCCGCGCTTCTACTCCCTTCTCCTCGTCATAAACGCCAGCCGCTCCAGCAGATGCGCGTCCTGCTCGTTCTTGATGAGGGCGCCAGCTAGTGGCGGAATCAACTTGCGCGGATCGGACTCTCGCAACAGCGCCGGATCGATGTCTTCATTCAACAGCAGCTTCAGCCAGTCGAGCAGTTCCGACGTCGACGGCTTCTTCTTCAAGCCCGGCACCTCGCGCAGTTCATAGAACACGCGCAAAGCTTCGTTGACGAGCCGCCCTTTCAATCCCGGGAAATGCACCTCGACGATTTGGCGCATGGTCTCGGCATCGGGAAACTTGATGAAATGGAAAAAGCAGCGGCGCAGGAAGGCGTCCGGCAATTCTTTTTCATTGTTCGAGGTGATCATGACGATCGGGCGCGTCACGGCTTTGATCGTCTCGCCCGTCTCGTAGACGAAGAACTCCATGCGATCGAGTTCCTGCAACAGGTCGTTGGGAAACTCGATATCGGCCTTATCGATTTCGTCGATCAGCAGCACGGCGCTTTTGTTCAGCGTGAAGGCGTCCCAAAGTTTGCCGCGCCGGATGTAATTCGAAATGTCTTTGACGCGCGCATCTCCAAGTTGCCCGTCGCGCAGGCGCGAGACCGCGTCGTACTCGTACAAGCCTTGCTGCGCTTTGGTCGTCGATTTGATGTGCCATTCGATGAGTGGCACTTGAAGCGCGCGCGCCACTTCCGCCGCGAGCACGGATTTGCCCGTGCCCGGTTCGCCCTTGATCAGAAGCGGCCGTTGCAGCGTGATTGCGGCATTGACGGCAATCTTCAAGTCATCGGTCGCGACGTAATTTTTCGTGCCTTGGAATTGCATGCGTGGTGACGCGCCCTGTTCTATTGGTTTAAGAGACCCTGTTATCACGCCGCGCAGTATAGCAAAACGAAGAAACGCACGGTGTATTAGCCCCGCCCTGCACGCTTACTCATTTGCCGCCTACGCGGCGAGCCGTAACACACCAAGCCTCACGCACGAACCGCGCCGCTTGCATTCCCGGAAGTCGCGTCGAGTGTCAGCGAGACAATGCGGCTATCCGGGATCGCGTCCTCCCAGACATTCGCCGGACCTGATCCCGGGTCTGCGCAACTCAGCTCACGCTTTTCTGCTCGCCCGGGCGCAAAAGTTTAGTGTGCCGCCCGCAACAATCGAGTACGGCCTGACTCGCGTGATCGTGACCTCATCCTTCTGATATGCCGGAATAAACCAATAAGTACGGCCACTGAGTTATCTCTTGTATTCTCTGGACTGAATGTCCTAAGTTGAAGCCAATCAAGAAAAGTCGAACGGGGCAGGGGCGAGTGGGCGAACAGGGTACAAGCGCAGCGGCGGAACCAACCGGCGCGCCGGCATTTTCACAACAGCAGATCGCAGGCGCGGTTTCAAAGCTGATTTCAGCGACCATTGGCGATTGCGCCGTCGTGTTTTCAAAGTCGCCCGCGCACAAGCATTATTCTCTCGCCGACATCGAATGGATGATCTTGCCCGCCGTGGTGACGGGGCAGATCTACGTGGCCGACGCGCAGCACAAAGAAAGTGGTGCGCGTGTGCCGGTCGCCGTTGTGCTTTGGGCGCGTGTTTCAACCGAAACTGATCAGAGGCTTGCCGCAAGCCCAGCCCAGAAAATCCGGCTTCGGCCCGACGAATGGCAGTCGGGCGATATTACCTGGATTGTAGATGCCGCGGGAGATTCAACAGCAATAGCGGGTGCACTGCGGCAGCTCGCAGCGACAGCTTTTAAGGATACACCGGCAAAGATCGTGATGGCAGACGCACAGGGACAACCAAGCGTCGGGCTTCTGCAGAACGTGATCGCCCGCGCAACGGATGCCGATACCACCGCGAGGGCGGGATGAAGATTCTGGGCAAGACAATTAGCATTCTCTTGGCGTTACCGATCATAGTGCTGGTCGGCGGATTTATCGTGGCAACTATTTATTCGAACTGGTTCACGTACGTGCACCATTTTCGATTGACCCTTGAGGTAGATACGCCAGCAGGCGTCAGATCTGCGTCGAGCGTATTGAAGGCTGTCTATGTAGAGTCTCCGAAATGGGTTCCGCAAAACACGTCGTTGAGTTCGGGGCTCCACGGAGATGCTGTGTTCTTGGATTTGGGTGGCGGCAAGAATGTCGTTGCGTTGCTCGCCCTCGGCGCAAACGGCGAACAATGGATGGGGCCCGATTTGGCTGCGCGGGCGCTTCGAGGCGAGGGGCCTGAAAAAATGCTGAAAAGTTTTTGGTACCGGGACGCGCCTCAATGGACAGGAAGCGCGGATCTTACAGGGCCGCTCATGCCAACATGTGTGACCTTTGCAGATCCGGCAAAGCCTGAAACCGTGCGCGTGATCCGGCCGGATCAATTCGAGACCGAATTCGGGTCTGGCTTCCGCTTCAAGAGAGTATGGGTTGAGATGACTCGAGTGCCTATTAGCCGAGAACTGAAAAGTCGAATGAATTGGGTTGGCGACTACACTCAAGAGACGGTTGCGTGGCGCACTATTCAGGCGGGCAACACCGTCGGTGCCACCGGGATGCCAGATCAGATGTTTGGGAGATAAAGACAATGGCCATCAATGACGACGTCTTCCGTGCGCTTCTGGCGATGGACTCTTACAATAGGGGCTATTTACCGGGGATCGTGCTTTCCGGAACCCAGTAAGTAGGTTGGGTGGAATCAAAACGAAGAAAAGTAGGTTGGGTAGAGCCCGAGCGGGCGTCACGCCAAGCGAGCGGCGAAACCCAACACCTCACGCTCGAACCGCGCCACAACAAATTTGAATTCTTGGCGTTGGGTTTCGGGCGGGTATTGTGGCACCATCCCGCAAGCTGAAAGCCGCCCTCTACCCAACCTACGGAATGAATGCTGTGCGATACCGGCGCGTGCGCATCGAAGGTGCGTCGTATTTTTTTACTGTCGTGACCTTCAAACGGCAACCACTGCTTAAAGGCGATGATGCCGTCGCGCTGTTCATGACTTCGTTGCGTTCCGTCCAAGAGGCGCATCCCTTCGAACTCAACGCCTACGTCATTCTCCCCGATCACCTGCACATGATTTGGACCCTGCCAGATGGCGACAGCGATTACCCGATGCGCTGGCGGCAAATCAAAGGCGCATTCACGCGATCGCTCGCATCGAAAGGCGCAGAGAAGGTTTCGCCGAGCCGGAAATCGAAATCGGAACACGCGGTTTGGCAAAGGCGATACTGGGAACATACGATCAGCGGCGACGCCGATTTTTCCGTGCATGTCGAATACATCCACTTCAACCCGGTCAAACATAAACTGGTGACGGCGACCCGCGCGTGGCCGCATTCCTCGTTTCACAATTGGGTGGCGCGCGGGCGATATGACATCAATTGGGGTTCGGACGACTATGAGCTCGGCGGTCTCACGGTTGAGAGATAATGGCCTTGGTCAACAAAAAAAACGCCGCACCTCGTGTGGGGCGAGGTGCGGCGCCGGCGGCAAAAAATGCGCGCCTTCACGAGCTGGGGCCACTGGTGTTGCGAGATCCTGAAGCGGAGGGTGCCGTGGGAGCGTCTCCGCGAGGCGTGCAACATGTCAGGAGAGAGTTTGGGCCTTTCACTCGAGTTTGGAAGTTTGTTTGGACCCTTTTCTGAGTGAGGATTGGCGGCGTTGAAGAACACCCGGAAGGAGAGAGAGACTTCCCGATGCGATCCAACCACTGATGGCTGCACTGGCAATTTAAATGCCATCTTAGATTGCATTAGATTGGTTAAAGCCTTCTTAAGGCTGTAACGGCAATCGATATTTTTGGCCGAACAGCTTCTCGCGGGAGCACCAAGGGCATAAACCGCTGTCCACTCAGCAGAAATTGACCAAGCCTTTGGGATGCCTCTCACACCAATGCTTGACTTGGCAGCTGCCCCGCCTAAATACGGGGCGGCCTGGACCTAAGCGTTGAGTCGGGCAGCCTATCAGGTGTGTCCAGAGGGGCGTCCAATGACCTCCTTCCAGTTGATGGAGGGGGCCGGGAGGACGGCCTTCAGTGCAAAGCGGACGCGGCCTCACGGGAGGCGGACGATGAGCAAAAAGATAAGCGGAAAGCCCGGCAAGAGCAACCCGCCGGAAAAGAAGGCCGCCCCCCAGAAAATGGCGGCGGTAAAGCCAGTGAAACCCGCCGCGAGCGCGAAACCGCCCGCGAAGAAAGCCGTTGTGCCAGCTAAAGCTGCGCCCGCAAAGATCGCGCCGGCAAAACAGCCTGCCACACCAAAGCCGCCGCCCGCGCGCACGATTGCCGTAGCCAAGCCTGAACCCGGCAAGAAGTCGATTGAAGGGATTCCGAAAAAGATGGCCGCGCGTGCCAAGGTTTCAGAAATTGTTCTCCCGCCCAATTACCGTCCTTCCGAGGACGAGCCGTTCATGAACGGGATGCACCGCGCGTATTTTCGCAAGCGGCTCATCGAATGGAAGGATGAGATCCTGCGTCAGACGCGGGAAACGCTCGCGATTCTGCATGAGGATTCGACCCAACACGCCGACCTCGCCGATCGCGCCACTTCGGAAACCGACCGCGCTACGGAACTGCGCACGCGCGACCGGCAAAGGAAGCTCATCTCAAAAATCGACGCGGCCCTCTCGCGCATCGAAGACGGCACCTACGGCTTTTGCGAAGATACGGGCGAACCGATAGGCTTAAAGCGGCTTGATGCCCGTCCCATTGCCACGCTCTCCGTTGAAGCCCAGGAGCGCCACGAACGGCGCGAAAAGGTATACCGGGAAGAATGACGCTTTGGCGGCGTATATCCCTGCGTCAATGCCTTTTCTGCGTCGTCCGATTTTGGCACACGTCTTCACGCAGCTTTAACGGGTTGTACGGCATAGTCTGCGGAATTACCGCCATCGTGTCGCAAAAGGATGTAGCGCCCGTGTTCCGTTCCCAGTTCCGTTCAAATGTGGTCCGCTCCCATTTGAGTGCCGGCTTCGCCGCCGCCGTCTATGTTCTTGTCCTGCCCGCCACAGGGATCTCTGCGCTGTTTGCACTTGCCGGTCAGAGCGAAAGCAGGCCACCTCAAACACGCGACACCGCGATAAACCCGGTCAACGCACAGCCCGCGCCGGCTAAATCGGTGGTCGTTATCACCGGAACGCTCGACCTTGGAAAAATGACCATCGCCGACTACGGCGATGTTGAGCCAGCAAACCGTTAAAATCCAATACGTCTCATTTCCTGCGCCGAACCGCCTAGTCCTGGGCCCGGTTTGGCACCTAGCTTTGCTCGCCGCCGGACGATTGTCCAAGTGCACGCGCTGGCCGCGTAAACACAGTCGCTGCCGCTGTCACTGGCTCCGCAACTGGGCGGCGTTTTTCACCGATCCCAGTCTCAACAACAACATCGACCGGCCCGCCGGTCATAATGAGATGCTCGACGTCGTCGCGGCGGATGAGCAGAAGTTTGCGCTTGCCGTCGAGATTTGCGTGTTCAATGACCGCCAGCCGCGGCTCAGGGCGCGACTTAAAAAATAATTCGCCGGGCGACGTGCCGCTCATGTAGGCGCGCACACCGACAACGGCCGCCAGAGCGATGGCCGCCAAAACGCTGAGCATCACGATCCAATAAATAAGATCCCACATAAAGCCCCTCTCCGGCTCGACCGAGCCGCCCTCAAAAACCAAGCAGGCCTAACCGCCAGCTTACCGATATGGCGGCGCTCATCTCGGCGATTCTGCGCGTCCCAAACTATAGACCGTAATTCACGCCATTTTAACCCTAATGATCGAAGTGTTGCAGGGAATAAAACAGCCGCCCTGAAGCGGTACACCAGTTGTTGCGCCAGTTGTTGCGTTTGAGTTGATCCATGCACCCTACCCACGCCCTGCGTCTTGAGAATCAGATAACGTCCGCGGCTATGAACAATCGCGAGGCGTTGAAGATTGAGGCAGCGGCCTTTGATCCGCTCTCCGCAGCGGACGGGACCAGCGGCTTTTTATCAACAATATTCGTCGTAGCCGCGGCCGGCGCCATCATTTTCGGCCTGCTCACGTCGGGCTCAAGCGCGCCATTGCTGCTGATGATTCTTGCCGTGCTCGCAATGCTCGGCACCTTCATGCTTCTGGGCATCGCGGCCGGCCACGTGCGCATCGGCGCGCGCCTGCCGGCCGGCGACGTGCTCAAGGCCGCAATTGATGCAAGCGATGAGACAACGCTGATCGCCTCTGCCTCCGGCAATGTCCTCTACTGGAACCCTGCGCACGAAGACATTTTTGGCCGTTCCGAAGGCGGGCCGTTAGCTGCCATCGAGGCCGCGTTCGCGGGCGACCCAGAATCTTCGCAAGCCTATTTCCGTTTGATGCGCTCGGCCGAGCGCGGCGAAACCCGGCGCGAAGAAGTCCGCCTCAAGGCAACGGCCGTCGCACCGAACACGTCTGCGTGGCTGCGCCTTTCAGTCCGGCCGTTCCCATCCCCTGTCCGCGACCCAGCCGACACGACGCGCCGCGAAACCCTGGTTGTGTGGACCATCAACGACATCACGGACGAACGCACACGCGAAGTTCAGCGCATCGGCGGGCTCGAAATGGCGCTCTCCGGTTTTGACAGTATCCCCGTTGGCTTCATGTCTATTTCCGCCAGCGGATCGGTTGTCCATGTCAACGCCACGTTCGAGTCGTGGCTCGGATACGAGCCAGGGGCGCTCAGAACCCGTGCGGCAAAGTTGATGGATCTTGCCGGCGGCGACGGCGCCAAGGTTCTGGAACAACTCGCCTCCGAAGCCGACGCCGAACGCCGGTCTATCGATCTCGATTTGCCGCGCGAAGACGGCCGCATCGTGCCCTTGACGCTTTACGCCGAGCCCGCTGGCGACGGCTTCACTGTCACAGCCTTGAACCGGACGCATCGCGGCCTTTCGGGCGGCGGGTCCACGAGCGAAATTCGCCTCTCGCACTTCTTCCAATCCGCGCCTTTCGGCATCGCAACGATCAATGGGGACGGCCGCATCGCCAGCGCCAACGCCGCCTTCATCCGCATGATGACAGACGGCCGCGCCCCGCTTGGTGATCTGGCCCGCGACTCCCTCGGCCGCTACGCTGAAGTCCACGAGCGCGAACAGCTGGACATGGGGCTATCCGCCGTTCTCTCGGGCCGTGGCAATGTCGCTCCGATCGACATTACGGGTGGCGAATCCAAACAGGCTTACCGCCGCGTTTATATGAGCCCGCTCGCAGCGAGTGCAGGCGCTGAAGCCGCCGCCCTCTATCTTATCGACACGACCGAACAGCGGGCGCTGGAAGCCCGTTATACGCAGGCTCAAAAAATGGAGACAGTCGGCAACCTCGCCGGCGGCGTCGCCCACGACTTCAACAACGTGCTGACGGCCATCATCGGCTTCTCGGACTTGCTGTTGCAGACCCAGCGCCCGAGCGATCCTGCATACAAGGACATCAAGAACATCCAATCGGCCGCCTATCGTGCGGCAGGCTTGGTCGCCAATCTACTTGGTTTCGCGCGCAAGCAAACGCAACAGATTTCAGTTCTCAACCTTGGAGAATTGACGACCGATCTGACACCTATGCTCAGAACATTGGCTGGCGAAAAAATTGAACTGAAATTCCAATCCGACCGCGATCTGTGGTACGTTAAGGCCGACAAAACCCAGATCGATAACGTCATTCTCAATCTCTGCAAAAACGCGCGCGATGCCATGCCATCCGGTGGCAAGCTCTCGATCCGCACCAAAAACATTTCCGAGCGCGACAGCCAGAAGATGGGCCATGTGGTCGGATTCACAACCGGCGAATACGTTCTGATCGAAGTCGAAGACACCGGCACCGGCATGAGCCAAGAAGTGATGGAGAAGATCTTCGAGCCGTTCTTCACCACAAAAGGCATCGGCAAGGGCACAGGCATCGGCCTCGCTTCGGTTTACGGCATCATCAAGCAATCGGGCGGCTTTATTCAACCCGTGAGCGAACTCGGCATGGGCACGACGTTCAAGGTGTTCCTGCCGCGCTACATCATCGAAGCGGATGAAGACGTCGAAGCCGCGGCACAACTCAAAGTCGCCGCCAAGAAAGAAGCGCGCAATGCCGATCTGACTGGAACGGGCCGCGTGCTGCTCGTCGAAGACGAAGTTGACGTCCGCCAATTCGCAGTACGTGCGCTCAAACGCCAGGGCTACGAAGTTTTCGAAGCCGCGGACGGCGTTGAGGCACTGGAAATGATGCGCGCCAATCCGGGCAAGGTCGATATTGTCGTCTCCGACGTCGTCATGCCGGAAATGGACGGGCCAACGCTATTTAAGGAACTGCGCAAGGACAATCCGTCAATCAAAGTGATTTTGGTCTCAGGCTATCCCAACGAAGCCTTTCGCGAGAGCCTCGGCACAGATGACTTCGCCTTCCTGCCAAAACCCTTCTCGCTGCCGCAGCTGGCAGAAAAGGTGAAAGAAGAATTGGCGCGGTAGGAAACGCTACGGCGCAACGACCATTGCAGCCTTTGCAACGCCCGGGTAGGCCGCCCAGATTGAGGTGGCGCAGATTGGTGGCAATGACTAAGGCGCTGCAGCGTCGCCAGAATCGGCAGGCGCGGCTGGCGCTTCAAGCATGCTTTCAGTACCTGTTGGGGGCGTGTATGCATCATCGGCCTTGGATTTTACGGTGGAGGGCTTGGCCGCCGGTTGCGAACGCCGCTCGGACTTTGGTTTCAATACGGGCTTCGCTGATGGCGCTGCCGCCGTAGCGGCCGCGTCGCCTGACTCGGTCGTAGCAGCAGCGCCGCCTTCTTCACCGTCGTTCGCCGGGGCGGGTGGCGGCGCGGTTGGGTCAGCATTGGGATTGAGTTCCAAGCGTTGCGCCGCTTCGCCCGCTCGGATAGCGTCGCCCGTCAGCGTCACTTCGCGGCAACCGAATTTGATCTGCTCATCGAGCGTAATGAAAAGTTCGATTTCACGAATGCGTTCGGCCGCGAGATTAGACTTCGCCCAGGCCGGTCCACGCTGAACATCAACTAGAATGCCCGACTGTATAAATGTTGCCTGCTCGCTCTTGAGCTGCGCGCACGTTTCCTTATCGAGCTTCGGCGCAGCCCGCAGGGGAAGCGCAACAAAGACCAACGCACACGCGACACCACAAATTTTGGCAACCTGAAACATTCTCAACTTTCATACGCACGAATGATGGCAAGAAAATCACTCGCTTTGAGGCTTGCCCCGCCGACCAGCGCTCCGTTTACATTATCAACAGACATCAAGGCCTTGGCATTATCGGGTTTGACCGAGCCGCCGTAAAGAATGCGCATGTTGGCGCCCTCTGCACCAAAGCGCGTCACGAGATCGCGGCGGATTGCGGCGTGCACGTCAGCCACATCCGCGATCGTTGGCGTCAAACCCGTGCCGATTGCCCAAACCGGCTCATAGGCGACGACGGTATTTGCCGAATTTGAGTCATCCGGCAGCGAGCCTTTGAGTTGCCGCGCCACCACAGCGAGTGTCAGGCCGGCCTGGCGTTCGCCCTGAGTTTCACCTATGCAAATAATCGCTATCAACTCGGCCCGGTGCGCGGCTGATGCTTTGAGTCGGACAACGGTGCTAGTCTCGCCATGGTCGGCGCGCCGCTCGGAATGCCCAACAATAACGGCCGACGCTCCGGCTTCTTTCAACATTTCCGGGGCGACGTCCCCAGTATGGGCGCCATTTACCTTAGCGTGACAATCTTGCCCGGCAAACGTCAGCGCGCCACCTTGGGCTGCCTCAGCCATAGCCATGAGAAGGGTCACAGGCGGGGCCAGCATGACCTCCACGGGAAACGCGGCCCGCTGTCCAGATATAGCGTCGCGGACCGCCAGCGCCTCTTGGATGGCCGATTTGAGGCCATTCATCTTCCAATTGCCCGCCACCAGCGGCTTTGGGCCCGCGTTCGATCCGGCCATATGGTTTATGCCTCCTGTAAGCCGCTTGCCGGATGCCAAACACCGCGGCCTGGAAACCAATTCTCGTCATCCAGACCCAATCCTGGGCCGATGCCCTGAATACCCGCCCTCACCCCGCCCTTGCAATCGGAACCGGGCTGCGCTTCATATCACGCCAGC
>JAYSVT010000109.1:0-6253 GCA_043718455.1 Hyphomicrobium sp. | reverse complement strand
CAATCGCCTTACGCCACTATTCCTTTCCGCAGGGCGATATCGGAAATCAAGAACCCGGACGGCTCCGTCGTCTTCCGCCTCGATGGCTTCGACGTGCCGGAGCACTTCAGCCAGGTCGCCGCCGACATTCTGGCGCAAAAGTACTTCCGCAAGGCCGGCGTCGCCCGCCGCTTAAAGAAATTTGAAGAAACCCAGGTTCCCTCTTGGCTGTGGCGCTCCGTCCCGGACGAAGCAGCGCTCGCCGATTTGACTGAAAAAGAACGCTACGGCGGCGAATCCGACGCCCGCCAGGTTTTTGATCGTCTCGCGGGAACGTGGACCTATTGGGGCTGGAAGGGCGGATACTTTTCAACCGAAGACGACGCCCGCGCCTTCTTCGACGAGCACCGCTACATGCTCGCCATGCAGATGGCGGCACCTAATTCCCCGCAGTGGTTCAACACTGGCCTGCATTGGGCCTACGGCATCGACGGCCCTGGCCAGGGTCATATGTATGTCGATTACAAGACCGGCGAACTCACGCAGTCCTCGTCCGCTTATGAGCATCCCCAGCCGCACGCCTGCTTCATCCAATCCGTTGCCGACGATCTCGTTGGCGAAGGCGGCATCATGGATCTGTGGGTTCGCGAGGCGCGCCTGTTCAAATATGGCTCGGGAACGGGTTCAAACTTCTCGTCTCTGCGCGGCGCCAACGAAAAGCTTTCCGGCGGCGGACGCTCGTCGGGCCTGATGAGCTTCCTCAAGATCGGCGACCGCGCGGCCGGCGCCATCAAATCCGGCGGCACAACGCGCCGCGCCGCCAAAATGGTCGTCGTCGACGTCGATCATCCCGATATCGAAGAGTACATCACCTGGAAAGTGCGCGAAGAGCAGAAGGTTGCGGCTCTCGTCACTGGCTCTAAAATCTGCCAGAAGCGCTTGAAGGCCGTGATGTCTGCTTGCGTCAATTGCGAGGCGGATACCGTCTTGCCGGAGGCGAGCCGCGACGAACGCTGCTTTGACGCCACCAAAAACCCGAAACTCAAACTCGCCATCCGCGAAGCCAAGCGCGACGGCGTTCCCCAAAATTACATCCTGCGCGTCATTCAGTTTGCCAAGCAGGGCTACACGGAAATGTCGTTCGACACCTACGACACCGATTGGGACAGCGAAGCCTACCTGACGGTCGCGGGCCAAAACTCCAACAACTCGGTGCGCGTCACCGACGACTTCCTGAACGCCGTCGCGGACGACAAAGATTGGAATCTCACCGCCCGTCTCGGCGCCAAGGTCATCAAGACCATGAAGGCGCGCGATTTGTGGGAACAGATCGGCTTTGCCGCCTGGGCCTCCGCCGATCCCGGCATTCAGTTCCACACCACCATTAACGACTGGCACACGTGCCCGAAGTCGGGTCCGATCCGCGCGTCAAACCCGTGCTCGGAATATATGTTCCTCGACGACACGGCCTGCAATCTCGCCTCGTTGAACCTCTTGCGCTTTCGCCGCGAGGACAAATCCTTCGACACGGACTCATACGAACACGCCTGCCGCCTGTGGACCGTTGTGCTCGAAATCTCGGTGCTCATGGCGCAGTTCCCCTCGCGCCAGATCGCGGAACTCAGCTATCGCTATAGAACCCTAGGTCTCGGCTTCGCCAACATCGGCGGCTTGCTGATGTCGGCCGGCATTCCTTATGACTCGGACGAAGGCCGCGCGATTTGCGGCGCCATCTCGGCCATCATGACCGGCGTCTCTTACGCAACGAGCGGCGTAATGGCCGGCGAACTCGGGCCGTTCCCGGGCTACGCACCCAACGCACCTGACATGCTGCGCGTCATGCGCAACCACCGCCGCGCGGCTTATGGCCTCAAAGACGGATACGAAAAACTCTCGGTCGCGCCCGTGCCGCTCGACCACGCCTCATGCACCGACGCGCGTCTCATCGACGCTGCAAAGTCGGCTTGGGACCGCGCCCTCGCGCTTGGCGAAGAGTACGGCTACCGCAACGCGCAAGCCACCGTCGTCGCGCCAACCGGCACCATCGGTCTCGTCATGGATTGCGACACGACCGGCATCGAGCCCGACTTCGCCCTCGTCAAATTCAAAAAGCTCGCGGGGGGCGGCTACTTCAAGATCATCAACCAATCGGTGCCGGAAGCGCTTCGCACGCTCGGCTACCCGCTCCATCAGATTGCCGAGATCGAAGCCTATGCGGTTGGCCACGCCTCGTTACGTCAATCGCCCGCCATCAATCACACCAGCCTCAAAGCGCGCGGTTTCACCGACGAAGGCTTGGCAAAAATCGAAAGCGGGCTTGGTGCCGCATTCGACATCAAGTTCGTGTTCAACCGCTGGACGCTTGGCGACGCGTTCCTGATCGACACGCTCAAAGTTCCGGCTGACAAGCTCTCCGATCCGTCCTTTGATCTCTTCGCCCACCTCGGCTTCTCGAAAAAAGATGTCGAAGCCGCGAACGAGCACGTCTGCGGAGCGATGACACTCGAAGGCGCGCCGTTCATTAAGGCCGAACATTTGGCCGTGTTCGACTGCGCCAATCCGTGCGGCCGCAAGGGTAAGCGCTTCCTCTCGGTTGCGAGCCACATCTACATGATGGCGGCATCCCAGCCGTTCATTTCGGGCGCCATCTCGAAGACGATCAACATGCCGAACGATGCGACAGTCGAGGATTGCAAACAGTCCTACATGCTGTCGTGGAAACTCGCGCTCAAGGCCAACGCGCTTTATCGCGATGGCTCGAAGCTTTCGCAGCCGCTGAATTCTCAAGTTCTCGGCGACGATGATGCCGACACGGGCGAAACCGCTGCCGAAGCCTTGCTCGCCAACGCTGGCATGGCGGCCCGCACCAACGTCGTCACCGAACGCATCGTTGAGCGCATCATCGAACGCGTTGAGTACATCAAGCAGCAAGACCGCGATAAAATGCCGGGCCGGCGCAAGGGCTACACCCAGAAAGCCACTGTTGGCGGGCACAAAGTGTATCTGCGCACCGGCGAATACGACGACGGCCGCTTGGGCGAAATCTTCATCGACATGCACAAGGAAGGCGCCGCCTTCCGCTCTCTCATGAACAACTTCGCCATTGCCATCAGCCTTGGCCTGCAATACGGCGTGCCGCTGGAAGAATACGTCGAAGCCTTCACCTTCACGCGCTTTGAACCCGCCGGCCTCGTCCAAGGCAACGAGACGATCAAGAACGCGACGTCGATCCTCGACTACATCTTCCGCGAACTCGCCGTCTCTTATCTTGCCCGCCACGACCTCGCGCACGTCGATCCGCGCGAAATCGTTGGCGAGACGGGATTGGGTTCGGGCGACGACGCAACGGACGCGCAACTCGCTCTCGAGTTGCCGGAAAGCGTCTCGAAGATGGTGTCGAAAGGTTTGCTGCGCGGCAATCCGATCGTGCGCTTAGCCAGCCGCACGGGTGGCGCGGCGTCATCCGGCGCAGCGGCGAACATGGACGCCCACTTGAGTGAAATGCGCACCGCGCAGCAGGAAGTAACCGGGTTGTATGGCGACCAGCCTGTTTCGATTGGTGCGACCGCCTTGTCGCTCGACACGCAGGTCGTTGCCATCATCAATGACAGCACGCGCATGGAAGCGGCGATTATCAAGTTGCAGCAGACGGAACTCTATAAGAGCGCCGCGCCGCCGATCATGACCAAAGCCGAACTCGCCAAGCAGCGCATGTCGGAAGCGAAGTTGCGCGGCTACGAAGGCACGTCGTGCTCCGAGTGCCACAACTTCACGATGGTCCGCAACGGCACGTGTTTGAAATGCGATACGTGCGGAAGCACGAGCGGGTGTTCGTGATTATTTTTTTTAGGTTGGGTTAGGCGTGCCTCTGCACTTGGCTCGCCGTAACCCAACTGCTCTTTCCGTTGGGTTACGCGCCGGTTCAGCGGTCATTGCACTTTGCGCCAACCGGGCTGGCGCTAACCCAACCTACGGCGGGTGCCACAACTTCACGATGGTGCGGAACGGGACATGCCTCAAGTGCGATACGTGCGGCAGCACGAGCGGGTGTTCGTGAACTTCGTAGGTTGGGTTAGGCGTGCCTCTGCACTTGGCTCGCCGTAACCCAAATGCTCTTTCCGTTGGGTTACGCGCCGGTTCGGTTGTCGTTGCAGTTTGCGACAACCGGGCTGGCGCTAACCCAACCTACGGCGGGTGCTTCACGATGGTGCGGAACGGCACCTGCCTCAAGTGCGATACATGCGGAAGCACGAGCGGGTGTTCGTGAGATTGCGCGAAGTGAACCGACGAACAGAGATACTTGAAATTGAATTACCACGAGAAACATAAGAGGAAGCCTAAGTATAAAATTGCGCGGTCGAGGTATCGGCCGCGCAGCAATTTTCTTGAATTGCGTGCAGGACGGCTCATTGGCAATCAATTGGAGCCAAAAAACAGCGAAACTGCGCGCGGACATCAAGGACTTGAGTTTAGCATCGTACTAATCGTTACGTTATGCCTTGGCTTGCTAACAGCCATTCTTTCTATCGACGAAGAAGACCATCTGCGCGAGTATCTCATTAGCGCTTTCGATTGGTCCTCAACAATCCTGGCAATTGTCGGAATTTTCTACGCTGTCGAGGCCTCAATCGGTAACTCAAGAACAACTTCGAAGAACTGGGTGTCCGGAGCAGCCGTACTTTTCGTCGTGTTCTCAATCACGGGCTCATCAGCTTACCTGACCGGCGGGCAAACTCCAGAAGTCGTTCAATTTGCCACTTCCTCAAAGAATTGGTCCAAAAGGGTAAGAGAAAGCACTGAACGTCTAACCGACTTCAACAAAGCCCTAGATATCGCACGATCTGAATACGACAGCTGTGCTAGACAGCGTGACGCTCTCAAGATTCAGGCCCAGATCTCCAAGTCAGAACTCTACTCGCTGGCCTTTGAGACAGGAAAGAAAACACTTAGGCTGGATAGTTTTTGCGACTACGAAAAGCTGAATTGGGAAGCGATTTCCAATTACAGAAATGCCGCGGACGCTGAATTGCAGATCGTGACCGCACAGCCGCCGAAATATCAAGAAAGATAGAGCACGTAGTCCCCACTCCGCAAAACGAAGGATCGCTGGGTTGGCACCGGCCCGGATCATGTCTGTGCGGAACCCAACACACGTTCGCTGAAATTTATTTTAATCCGCACCTTGAACATATCTGTACAACGCATTGCAGGATGCTTAACTGTGCTGAGTTGTAGTAACCGGGTGGAGCATTCTGATGTTAGATGCTGCGAGCAAAGCATGGGCTAAAATTCAGGACTTTGTAAAAGAAATCAATGCTCTAAAGGCTCATGATGACGATACCGACAAGGAATTAAAGCATCTCAAGAGGGAGTTAGAGATGCTGCAGAAATCTAACGATCACATTGAAAAAGTGCAGCGCCTGCAAGGACATGAGCTGGCTGAACTCAACAGCGCTGTAGAAGAATTGAAATCCAAAAACCACGGGCTCCTCACCAAGCTCGGCAAGGAAAAGAAGAAGGTGGAACGACTCGCGCCACCTCCTAAGAAGCAGAAAGTCGCCGAGCGGCCTGGAAAACACTAGCTCGCGAAGCTCGCACTAACAAAACGAAGAAACGTAGGTTGCGGTCAAGCGGAGGCGCGAGCCGCAGCGCAGACCCAACAACCCCAAACGCCGCTCGCAAAAAATGCGTTTCGAAAATCACTGGGCTTGATTGTTGGGTCTCGGCCGAGTGCAGGGCGGCCTTGACGCCAACCTACGTTTCCCGTCTGCGCGGCCGAAGCCGCCTCGTCGCGGCGAAGGCCCGCCTTGGCGCTACTCCCTCCGCGTGCGTTCCCGGGCGAGCAACGAAGCGTGAGCTGAGTTGCGCAGACCCGGGATCACGTCCCATGATGTGAACCACCGGTGTTACCACTTGCCCTTGGACGTGACCCCGGTTCAGCGTTTCGCAAAGCCTGCGACTTTGCCGCTGACCGGGGACGCAGACGGATAGAGTTTCAACCGCATCGATAAGCCTGCTCGACTCCGGTTGCCTATTGCCGATTGCCTACTGCCTACTGCCTATTGCCTACTGCCTATTGCCTATTGCCTACTGCCTACTGCCTTCTTCCAAAATGCCTAACGCCATTGCCCAACCGCGCACTCCAAAACCCCATCAACCAAACCTCGACGTTCGTTTTCCCTGCACACGCACATTCTGGCATACTCATCTCACCTCGCCTCGGTTAGCGGCGGACAGTCTCGAGAGCGTCTCGATCTGGGGGTGGGGGCAGCGT
>JAYSVT010000108.1:0-6262 GCA_043718455.1 Hyphomicrobium sp. | reverse complement strand
TGCTTCTACCGCGCGGCGGGCACCTTGCTCGATCTCGCGTGTGCGCTCCGCATAGGGGCCGGTCGTTGGGCCTGTGACAGTGATCAACGTTTCAGCCGAAACAGGGGCTACCCAGATCATTGCCGCCGCAGCGAGGGCTGTGAGGCTGCGCCAAGGGTGGGCTTGAATGGGAGGGCGCCGGAGGTGTGGCGGCAGAGTGCACATGCGTGGTCGCATATTCCAATCGGGCTTCAAGAGGCTGGGCTACTAAGTGACGTGCGTGTCCTCTTATCATACCCAATAGGCAATCCGGCGGCGCCAAAGCGATGGGTCCAGATGGTGATTATTGGCGAGGGGCGTGTCGAGGTTGTGGCCAACCTAGAAAAACGGGGCCAATCCAAGATCCCGGACTTGCGCGGGGCCGCGGGCCAAGCCTACGCTCTGAGCCAACGCACCAGGATCACGGCGCGCTAGCGTTGCGGGCGCGACGTTGCGCGGAGAGAAGTGAGGAGCAGGTCATGGCGCAGGAAGTTTTTATTGTCGCCTATGACGGCAAAGACCGTCACCCAATCGACTTCGCGTTGACGCGGGCCAAGAAGGAGGGCGCGAAGATTCACATCGTCCATGTGCTGGAATGGTCGCCGTATTCGTTTCTCACTCCAGAAGAGTTGGCACAGCGCCACAAGGTCCGGCAGGAAGAGTTGACGCGGGCCGAGACGGCCGTGATGACACCCGTCCTCGCTGACATGCGTGCCAGCGGCGCAGACGCATCAGGCGAAACCCGGCATGGCAACGTTGTCGATGTCTTGAGCGCGATTGCCAAAGAGACCGGCGCGGCCTTCATTGTTGCTGGACGCTCGAGCCGCTTGAGTACACGGGTGTTCGGCAGCGTCGCATCCGGGCTCGCACAGATGTCGCCGGTACCGGTTGTCATCGTCCCATGACTTCAAATGACATGATTTCAAACAAGAGGGTACCGAGAATGAACAGGCTTGGCTTGCGCGGGTTGGTCTTGTGCCTGGCGGCATTGCTGCCGGTGCCGGCGTTTGCCCAGTCGATCGATGAAACCATCAACTCTGCTTTCGGGACTGTTACAGGCCCGTTCGTCAGTTTCATTTTCTCGTCATTCCCCGGCACCACGTTTCCCTGGATCGTTTTGTGGCTTGTAACAGGCGCAACGGTTTTCACGCTTTATTTCGGCTTCATTCAGTTCCGCGCGTTCGGTCATGCGATCTCACTTGTGAAGGGCGATTACGCAAATCCCAAGGACGCGGGCGAAGTCAGTCACTTCCAAGCGTTATCGACGGCGCTCTCGGGCACTGTTGGTCTCGGCAATATCGCGGGCGTGGCTGTAGCTCTCTCAATCGGCGGGCCGGGCGCCACGTTCTGGATGATCATTGCCGGCTTCATGGGCATGGCGGCCAAGTTCACTGAGTGCACACTCGGCGTCAAATACCGCAACGAGTATGCCGATGGTACGGTGTCGGGCGGTCCCATGTACTATCTCTCCAAGGGACTGGCCGAGAAGGGATACGCTGGCGCGGGCCGCATTATGGCGGCGATCTTCGCGATCTTTTGCGTGTTCGGCTCGTTTGGTGCGGGCAACATGTTTCAAGCCAATCAAGTGCACGCCCAGATTGTCAATGTCACAGGCGGGGCTGACAGTTTTCTCAGCGGGCGGGGCTGGCTGACCGGGCTCATCATGGCGAGCGTGGTGTTTTCGGTCATCGTCGGCGGCATAAAATCCATCGCGCGCTTTGCCGAGCGGATTGTCCCGCTCATGGCGGCGATCTATTTGGGTGCTGGCCTTGTCATCGTGCTCATGAACATCGAAAAACTGCCATGGGCCATCGGCCAGATATGGCAGGGGGCCTTTACTGGCATGGGGATCGCGGGCGGGGCCATTGGCGCACTTATACAAGGCTTCCGCCGCGCTGCGTTTTCGAATGAAGCTGGGCTTGGTTCAGCTTCCATCGCGCATTCCGCAGTGCGCACGAACGAGCCGATCACTGAAGGCTTCGTATCGTTGCTCGAACCCTTTATCGATACAGTTATCATTTGCACGATGACGGCGCTGGTGTTGGTGATCACAGGTGTATTGCAAACCGATCCTGCGACTGGTCTCTATATTTGGAACGCAGAGGCGGGCCGCATTGCGACACCGGGTGGCTTGACCGGCGTCGAGTTGACGTCGCTGGCGTTTGGGAGTGCGTTCAGCTGGTTCCCGTATGTGTTGGCCGTCGCCGTGATCCTGTTCGCGTTTTCGACGATGATTTCGTGGTCGTACTACGGCGTCAAAGCCTGGACCTATCTGTTCGGCGAAGGCAAAGAGAAAGAGCGGGCATTCAACATTCTGTTCTGCGTGTTCGTTGTCATTGGTTCGGCCATGAACCTTGGTTCAGTGATCGACTTCGCGGACGCGGCCGTGTTTGCGATGGCGCTCGTCAACATCACCGGCCTCTACATTCTGATGCCCGTCGTTAAAAGCGAAATGAACTCTTATCTGGCGCGGTTAAAGTGCGGCGAAATCAAGAAGACGAAGGTGTAACTGGCTCGCCGTTACAGCACGTTGTGCGTGCCGTCGCAGAAGGGTTCGTCGTCGGTTGCTTTGCAGCCGCAGATGTTGAACGTGCCCGTGCGGTCGGCCGTGAATTTCAAGGGCTGAAATGATGTCGCCATATGCGAGCCATCGCAGAAAGGCTGTTTCGACGAGCGGCCGCAGCGGCAATACCAATAATCTTTGCCCTCTGTCAGTTCGACCTGATAGGGCCCCGTTTGGGCGACAACCGCTTCGTCGGACATGACTTTCCTCCCTGCAGCATTTTGCAGAGTACGGGCGCCCGCGGGAGCCGGCCCGGTCTCTTTGCGTTCGGTAGCGGTTTTGGAGCGAAGCGGCAAGAGGGCTATGAACGAGTAACGGCTTCAAGACTGCAAGGTACGATTTCGCACTTTACGAGCAGCTTCGTGAAGTGTCATCGTGGCTTATCGTGTGAAATTCATAGCGTGATCGGAACGGGGATGGAAAAGTGAAGGGCACCCGGGTGACAGCACCCTTAGCTTTGTGGCGCCTAGGCAAGAGGCATCGTTGCATGCCTGCAGGTTCGCGCTGATGCCGCAATTGCAGCTGCCATCCAGGCATGCACCGGCCTATCGCCCCGACATCGACGGGTTGAGAGCGATCGCCGTGCTCGCGGTCTTGCTGTACCACGTTGGCGGCTTCGGGCTGACCGGCGGCTATGGCGGCGTCGACGTATTCTTCGTCATATCCGGATATCTCATCACGACAATCATCCAGCGCGAGATTGAAGTGGGAACGTTCTCGCTGCTCAATTTCTACGAGCGCCGCATTCGCCGCATTTTTCCGGCGCTCGTTGCCGTCACTGTGGTAACGACAGCCGTCTCGGCCATGCTTTTGCTGCCGGAAGATTTCAAAGAGTACGGCAAGAGCCTGCTCAATCTGATGGCGATTTCGTCGAACTACTTCTTTATGCGCAAGTCGGGGTACTTCGCCGCAGAAGCGAGCGAGATGCCCCTGCTGCATACCTGGTCGCTGGCGGTTGAAGAGCAATTTTACATTGTCTTTCCATTGCTACTTCTTGTGCTGTCTCGCTACGGCCGGCGTGCGGTCATTCTTGGATTGGCCGCCCTAGCCGTTGCGTCATTTATCGCGAGTATCGTCTCCCTGAATCAGGCGCCGGCTCGCGCTTTTTTTGCGACGCCAGGGCGCGTGTGGGAATTGCTGGTTGGCGTGCTGACGGCGGTGATGGGGCCGGCGTTGATCACACGCCGTATACAACGCGAGGCCCTTGCGGCGTCCGGCTTAGCGCTGATCGCATACGGCTATTTTGCCTATTCCGACGCCACGCCTTTTCCGGGTCCCGCTGCTCTTGTCTTCTGTCTCGGCGCTGCGCTCGTAATTTATGCTGGCACGAATGGCGGCGAAACACTGACCGGGCGCGTACTGTCGTCGCCCCTCGTGACGGGCGTGGGCTTGATATCTTACTCGGTCTATCTGTGGCATTGGCCGCTGATCGTGTTCGTGCGCTACCGCTTCCCGGAATTGTTTTCGGGTGAGGGGGGCGCGAGCCTCGCGCTCAGATCTTCCCTAATTGCCGCCAGCCTTGCGCTCGGATTTCTGTCTTGGCGCTTCATTGAACGGCCGTTCCGGGCGCGGGCTGGCACGAGCGCACAGCGCTACGCGTACGCTTGGTTCCTGGGAGTGACCGCGGCACTCATCGCCGTCGCCGTGCCGGTGATCAAACTCAAGGGCTTGCCGGAGCGCTGGCCGCGCGAGGTTGGCGAGATGCTGAAGGAGAGCGAACGCCCTGAAGGCGTTTGCAAGCCCTTAGCAACGGCGGGACCTTGGCCCAAGGAGGCGTGCCGCATTGGGCCCGGGGCCGTTGCACCCGATACGCTCCTTTGGGGCGATAGCCATGCCCAGATGCTGATGGATGGCTTTGAGATGGCGCGCCGTCAATCGAATCAGACCCTGATCGTCGCCGCGCTCATTGCCTGTCCGCCGCTTGCCGGCGTGACGCTATACGGCCGGGCGAGAGAGGTGTCGTGCCGCTCGTTGGGGGATAGTGTTTTGACTGCAATTGGGCAAAGCGGCGTGCGCACAGTCGTGATGGCCGCGCGCTGGGCATACTATGCGGAGGGTGTGGGTGGCGAGATGGGAGGCGGCCGTTCGATACAACTCGGTCCTGATGGTATTGGCAACAATCCGGCGGTGTTTACAGCTTTGTTTGAGGACACCGTGCGGCGCGTACTCGCGATGGGCCGCGAAGTCGTCATTATCGGTCCCATACCCGAGCACCGCTTTCATGTCTCCTCTGCGATGGCGCGCAATCTTGTTTGGCAACAGGCTCCGCCGCCCGAGTTGCCGCGCGCGGTGTTTGATGAACGTCAGCGCCACGTGATGCCGCTTCTTCAACGCTTGGACGCGTGGCCCGGTGTGCGTGTGCTCTATCCGGACCGGCTTTTCTGCGGCGGCGCGACGTGCCAGTACGCAAAAGAGAAATGGGCGCTGTACGTCGATCCCAATCACTTGACGCTTGCTGGGATCAAACTGATGTCCCCACTCATCAATGAGATTTTTGCGGCTCGGCCGGGTGAATGACGATTGGCGGGCGAGTGACAGCGGCGCGGTCAGCCTTCCAAGACTTTGCGTGCCGCTTCGTCCGGCGTCATGGTGCCGGAGAGCACCGCGTCGGCGAGGGGATCGAGGCCAGCCTTGCCGCCAGCCTTGATGCGTTGCGCGACGAGATCGGCGGCGGCACGGGCAATGAGATAACGCGCGCGGCGGCGGCGGCGCGACGCTGCGGGCTCGGCTGACACGCGACGCCCGATCTCGTCCAGTGTCTCGACAAGTTTCGCCACGCCATCGCCATTGAGTGCGCTGGTTTTGAGTACCGGAACCTTGTCCGAGATGGTCGCGCGCAGCGAGAGTGCGCCGATCAATTGCTGCATGGTCTGTTCGGCGCCTGGGCGGTCGCCCTTGTTGACGACGAGCACGTCGGCGATTTCGAGCAGACCCGATTTCATCGCTTGGATGTCGTCGCCAAGGCCAGGCGCTGAAATGACGACGCGGATGTCGGCAACTTCGGCAACATCGATTTCGCTTTGGCCTGTGCCGACGGTTTCCAGCAGCACGATGTCGAAGCCGGCCGCGTCGAGAGCGTCGATGATGCGTACAGCGGCGGGCGACAGGCCGCCCAAGTACCCTCGTGACGCAAGCGAGCGCACGAACACGCCGTCATCATCGAGCGCTGCCGTCATGCGGATGCGATCGCCGAGGATAGCCCCGCCCGAAATCGGGCTAGACGGATCGACCGCGATGACGCCGACCGTGCGGCCCTGCTTGCGCAAGGTCTCAATGACCGCGTTGACGAGGGTGGACTTGCCCGCGCCCGGCGGCCCGGTGAAGCCAACGACGAGAGCGTGGCCCAAGTGCGGTTGCAGCGCTTGCAGCAACGCGGGCGCGGCAGCCGACATGCGTTCGAGTTCGGTAATGATGCTGGACGTCGCCTTGCGCTCGCCCTTGCGCATACGCGCGATCACGTCCGCCATCTCATCTTGTGCGATGCGGGCCTTGGGTGCGAAGGAGGGCGTGGCGTTGGCGGAGGACTCGTCCAGCGGCTTGGTCATAAGCGCTGATACGGCGGCGCGGCGTTTTAGGCAATGGGGAGGGGAGGGTGACAGGGTGGGCCCTGCGGAGTTCTTGGCGCAAGAGCAGCGCGTCACCCGAAAAACGAAGAGACGGTGGGCGGAAAGAGGCGCGCGC
>JAYSVT010000107.1:0-2181 GCA_043718455.1 Hyphomicrobium sp. | reverse complement strand
CGCCAACCCGTCATTTCCAGGGTCATGGCGGCGATAAGAAGTCATCGAAGGCGAAATAAGATGAGCAATCCCAACGCAACTCAGCTTCGCCGCCGGGCCAATAAAGAGGCGCAGGCTGTTGCAAAGAGCCTCCGGATCTCGCCCCAGAAACTCAATCTGGTGGCCGGCATGATCCGCGGCAAGAAGGTCAACCAGGCTATGGCTGAACTCGAGTTCAGTCAGAAGCGCATCGCTGGCGACGTCCGTAAGGTCGTCATGAGTGCTGTGGCCAATGCCGAGAACAACCACGGCCTCGATGTCGACGAACTCGTCGTTTCGGAAGCCTACGTTGGCAAGAACTTGGTTCTGAAGCGCTTTCATGCACGCGGCCGCGGCCGTGGCGCCAGCATCTTCAAACCGTTCTCGCAGCTGACGATCGTTGTCCGTGAGGTCGAAGCGAAGGAAGAGGCGCCGAAGAAGGCCGCCGCAAAGACAAAGACTGCGGCCACGCGCCAGCCCAAGGAGGCCAAGTAATATGGGTCAAAAAGTAAATCCCGTCGGGCTTCGCGTCGGCATCAACCGCACCTGGGACAGCCGCTGGTTTGCCCGCACCGGCGAATACGGCAAGCTCCTGCATGAAGACCGCGCCATCCGCGCGCACATCATGAAGCAGCAGCGCGAAGCTGGCATCTCCAAGGTCGTGATCGAACGCCCGCACAAGAAGTGCCGCGTCACCGTGCACACCGCCCGTCCCGGCATCTTGATCGGTAAGAAGGGCGAAAGCATTGAGCGCATCCGTTCCGATCTCGCCCGGTTGACGGCGTCGGAAGTGCATTTGAACATTGTCGAAATCAGGAAGCCTGAAATCGACGCCTCGCTGATCGCTGAAAGCATCGCTCAGCAGCTTGAACGCCGCGTTGCCTTCCGCCGCGCCATGAAGCGCTCGGTGCAATCTGCGCTTCGTCTCGGCGCAGTCGGCATCCGTATCAACGTTGCCGGCCGTTTGGGCGGCGCTGAAATTGCGCGCACGGAATGGTATCGCGAAGGCCGCGTGCCGCTGCACACATTGCGCGCCGACATCGATTTTGGTTACGGCAAAGCTGTGACCGCTTACGGAATCATCGGTATCAAGGTTTGGGTCTTCAAGGGCGAGATCATGGAACACGATCCCATGGCGTCCGAAAAGAAAGCCGCCGAGATGCAAGAGGGCGGCAGCCCGCGTCCGCGCCGCGACGACGGCGAACGTACCGATCGCCGCGAACGCCGCGGTGGCCGTGGCGGCCCTGGCGGCGGACGTGGCGGGTCGACGCGCGGCGGTCCTGGCGGATCTTCGGGCGGCGGCGGCGACGTCACTCCTGAAGGCTCAAGCAGCACTTAAAATTTTCGAGGCTAGATAGACATGCTGCAACCGAAACGAACAAAATTCCGCAAGGCCTTCAAGGGCCGGATTCACGGCAATGCCAAAGGCGGCACGACCTTAAATTTCGGCGAAGTTGGCCTGAAGGCAATGGCGCCAGAGCGTCTGACAGCGCGTCAGATCGAAGCGGCCCGCCGCGCTATCGCACGTCACACGAAGCGCGCCGGGCGCCTATGGACCCGCGTGTTCCCTGACGTACCGGTATCCAAGAAGCCGGCCGAAGTGCGCATGGGATCGGGCAAGGGTTCGCCTGAGCTTTGGGTTGCGCGCGTCAAGCCGGGCCGGATTATTTTCGAACTCGGCGGTCTTAATCAGCAGATCGCCAAGGAAGCTATGTTGCTCGGAGCTGCAAAGCTGCCGATCAAGTGCAGGGTTGTGACGCGTCTCGGTTAATTCCTGAGAAACGTCGTGAAGAAACGAGTGAGGAAAGACTATGGCAGCCGGGTTCAGCGATTTGTCGCTTGATCAGCTCGACGACCAGCTGGTGAAGCTCAAGAAGGAGCAGTTCAATCTGCGCTTTCAAAGAGCGTCGGGTCAGCTTGAAAACACGGCGCGTATCCGGCTTATCCGCCGCGATATCGCGCGCATCAAGACAGCAGCCCGTTCGAAGCGGGCTGGCAGCGCCAAAAAGGGCGCGTAAAGGAGAGACGTAATATGCCGAAGCGCGTGCTACAGGGCGTTGTGGTGTCCGATAAGAACGACAAGACTATTGTCGTGTCTGTCGAACGCCGTTACACCCATCCGCTCTTTAAGAAAACCGTGCGCCGTACCAAAAAGTACCATGC
>JAYSVT010000106.1:0-21421 GCA_043718455.1 Hyphomicrobium sp. | reverse complement strand
ACCCCTCCCCGCAAGGGGGAGGGGAGTCGCGCACCGCCCATTTCCAGCTAGTGGCATGGCAGTGCTCGCATCTGCAGTTTTCGCGTTTATCCAGTTCCACACCGCAGCACTCGCCGAACCAAAGCACGGGCTCTCTGTGTTTGGCGATTTGAAGTACGCCGCTGACTTCAAGCATTTTGACTACGTCAACGCGGACGCGCCCAAGGGCGGGCGCATTGTGACGATGGGGGTCAGCGGCGCGGCAACCTTCGACACGCTCAATCAGTTCATCCTCAAGGGCGATGCGGCCCAAGGTTTGGACTACCTGTTTGACACGCTCATGGTGCGCGCGTTTGACGAACCGGACGCGATGTATGGCTTGATTGCGCAGTCCGCCGACGTTGCCAATGACGGCATGTCGGTGACATTCAATCTGCGGCCGGAAGCCAAGTTCTCGGACGGCACGCCGGTGTCTGCGGACGACGTAGTTGCAACATTCACGCTGTTGAAGGAGAAGGGTCACCCGTCTTTCGCAATCACGTTGCGAGACGTCTCTGCTGCCGAAGCGCTCGATGCCTGGACTGTCAAGTTCTCGTTCAAGGGCGACCTGACGCGCGATCTGCCGGTGATTCTCGCCGGACTTCCCGTGCTCTCGAAAGCTTATTACGCACAGCAGCCGTTCGAAGAAACGAGTTTGAAAGCGCCGCTTGGTTCAGGCCCCTACCTCATCAAGACTTTCAACGCCGGTTCGTCGATTACGTATAAGCGGCGCGAGGACTATTGGGCCAAGGACTTACCCGTCAACCGCGGCCGGCACAATTTCGATGACATCAAGTTCGACTACTACCGAGACCGCAATATCGAACTCGAGGCCATCAAGTCCGGCAACTTCGATTTGCGCGAGGAGTTCACGAGCGTCAACTGGGCGACCGGCTACGACATTCCAGCTGTCAAGGAAGGCCGCTTGCTCCGGGAAACGCTGCCCGATGACAATCCGTCGGGCGCGCAAGGATTTTTCCTCAACACGCGGCGCGAAAAATTCAAGGACCCGCGCGTGCGCGAAGCGCTTGGTCTCGCCTTCGACTTCGAGTGGTCGAACAACAAACTATTCTATCAGCTCTACACGCGCACGCACTCGTTTTTCGAAAACTCGGATATGAAAGCGGCTGGCAAACCCAGCGCGGACGAATTGGCACTGCTCGAGCCGTTTCGAGATACGCTATCTCCCTCGGTGTTTGACGGCCCCTTCACGCCGCCAGTCACGGACGGCAGCGGTAACAACCGCGACAATCTCAAAAAGGCGTTCGACTTAATGAAGAGCGCAGGCTGGGTACTCAGCAGCGCTGACCGCATGTTGCGCAACGCCAAAGGCGAAACGCTCGATGTCGAAATCCTGCTCTTCGAGCCTGCGTTCGAACGCATTATCGGGCCCTATTCCGAGAACCTTAAGAAAATTGGCGTCAATGCCACGGCGCGGCGCGTCGATCCGGCTCAATACGAGCGGCGCATGAAATCTTTCGACTTCGATATGACGACGCAGCGTTATTCGTTGCGGCTGACGCCCGGCGCGGAACTGCGCGGCTATTGGGGCTCAGAAGCCGCAAACATGGACGGGTCGTTTAATCTCGCCGGAATTGCCGACACGGTGATCGATGCATTGATCGCCAAAGTGATGGCCGCTAAATCGCGCACCGAACTTGTAGCAGCGACTCGCGCCATCGACCGGGTGCTGCGCGCTGGCCACTATTGGGTGCCGCACTGGTATAAGGCGTCGCACAATGTCGCCTATTGGGATAAATTTTCCCGGCCCGCCACCAAAGCCGCGTATGATCGGGGCATCTTGGATACGTGGTGGTATGATTCGAAAAAGGCCGAGGCGCTTGCAGCCAAGACCTCGGGCAACCCATCCGCCGGACCACCAGCCGAAGGACTACCAGCCGCTACACTACCAGCCGAAGGACAAAAGTCGCCCTGATGGCCAGTTATCTTCTGAAACGTGTGCTCCTCATTATCCCGACGCTGTTCGGGATCATGCTATTTTCGTTCGTCATCATTCAGTTCGCGCCGGGCGGGCCCGTGGAGCGCATGATCGCGCAGTTGATGGGACACGATTCGTCCATCACCTCGCGCATGAGCGGCGGCGGTGGAGACGGCCTGGGAGGCGCTGCCGGCGCAGGGCAACTCGGCCAAGGCGGAGCGGACGCTGCGTCGTCCAAGTATCGCGGCGCGCAAGGATTGGACCCGGCTTTCATCAAAAGCCTCGAAAAGCAATTCGGTTTCGATAAACCTGCGCACGAGCGCTTCTTGCTGATGATGAAGAACTATCTGACCTTCGATTTCGGCAAGAGCTATTTCCGCGACATTTCCGTGTTGCAGTTGATCAAGGAGAAGCTGCCCGTTTCGATTTCGCTCGGGCTTTGGATGACGCTGCTTACCTATCTCATCTCGATTCCCCTCGGCATCCGTAAGGCCGTCCATGAGGGCAGCAAGTGGGACAGCTGGACAAGCGCGATGCTCGTGGTCGGCTACGCCATTCCGGGCTTTCTGTTCGCCGTGCTCCTGCTCATCTTGTTCGCGGGCTCCTCCTTCCTGCAGTGGTTCCCGTCACGCGGGCTCTATTCCGATAATTGGGACGACCTCTCGTACTTCGGCAAGGTCATCGACTATTTCTGGCATCTGACTCTTCCCATGATCGCCATGGCGGTCGGCTCGTTTACGGCTATGACGTTCCTCACCAAGAATTCCTTCATTGATGAGATCCGCAAGCAGTATGTGGTGGCGGCGCGAGCCAAGGGATTGAACGAGAGCCAGGTGCTCTACGGGCACGTGTTCCGCAACGCCATGCTGCTCATCATTGCCGGATTCCCGTCCGCCTTCATCGGCGCCTTCTTTTCAGGCGCCCTATTGATTGAGACGATTTTCTCGCTTGATGGACTTGGGCTGTTGTCCATGGAAAGCATCGAAAAGCGCGACTACCCGGTCGTCTTTGCCTCGCTCTATATATTCTCCCTCGTCGGTTTGGTGATCGGCATCCTCTCGGACTTTATCTACACGCTCGTCGATCCGCGTATTGACTTTGAGACGCGGGAGGTTTGAGCGCCATGGATCAGAAAACGAGCGTGCCAATGACGAACGGCGATGTTGCGGCGAAGGTTGCAACAAAATCGGCAGCGCAAAACTGGCGCCAGCGCCTTGCCGCGCGCTTCGGGTGGCGCTTGAGCCCCGTCAACAAGCGCCGGCTCGAACGCTTCAAGGCGCACAAGGTTGGATATCGCAGTTTCCAGATTTTCATGGCGCTGTTCCTCATCACCCTGTTTGCCGAATTCGTCTCCAACGATCGCCCGCTGATGGTGAGCTATAAGGGCGAACTCCTTTTCCCCGCGCTGGTCGATTACCCAGAAGAGAAGTTCGGCGGGTTCCTGGCTGTGACCGACTACAAGGCCGCGCACACGCAAGATGAAATCAACGCCAACGGCTGGATGCTGTGGCCGCTCAATCGCTATTCCTACGACACGATCAATCGCGATTATCCGGGGCGCATGAATGCGGCCGGCACGTGCCTTGGCTATCCGGCGCCGCCGCCCTGGTCGTCGTCCATGAAGTTCTGCGAAGCACCCGCCGATCAGCTCGCGCGCTATCAAACGCTTGGCAACACCAACTGGCTCGGCCTCGATGATCAGGGGCGCGATGTGCTGGCGCGCGTCATCTATGGCTTCCGCGTCTCCGTGCTCTTTGGTCTATTGCTGACGATTTTTTCCTCGATCATCGGCGTGTTCGCGGGCGCGGTGCAGGGTTTCTTCGGCGGCAAGATCGATCTCTTTTTTCAGCGCATCCTGGAGATCTGGAATTCGATTCCGGAACTCTTCGTGTTGCTCATTGTCTCGTCAATGTTCGTTCCCGGATTCTGGACGCTACTCGGCATCTTACTGCTGTTCAGCTGGACCTCGCTCGTCGGCGTGGTGCGCGCCGAATTCCTGCGCGGGCGCAATCTTGAGTACGTGCGCGCCGCGCGGGCACTCGGCCTCACCGATTGGCAAATCATGTTCAAGCATCTCTTACCGAATGCCATGGTGGCGACGCTGACCTTTCTGCCTTTCAAGTTATCAGGCGCGATATCGGCACTGACCGCGCTGGACTTCCTCGGCCTCGGCATGCCGATCGGGTCGCCGTCGCTGGGAGAATTGCTGTTGCAGGGTAAGAAACACATCGAAGCCCCATGGCTCGGCATCTCGGGCTTCGTCGCTATTTCTATTATTCTGTCGCTTGCCATCTTTATGGGCGAAGCGGTCCGCGACGCGCTTGATCCGCGCAAAACGTTTAGGCAGGGGAAGAGTTGAGTGCAAAACTACTCGACCGGGCAAACGGTATGGGCTAAACTGTAGTGATGAGCGAACAGCGGAAAATCATAATAGAGAATTATCCAGCGGATCGTTTGCCCGACGATTTGCGTCTGCGGATCGACTCGACAGAGCCCGTGCGCATCACTCTAGAACAAGACGACCCACATCAGCGGCCGCCACTCACCTCGTATATCGGCAAAGGTAAAGGGTGCTACAAATCACCGGAGGACGCGGTTGATGCTATACGAGCGCTCCGCGACGAGTGGGAATGATCAGCGTCGAGTCACTTCGCGGCAATCGCCTCTACTTGGATGCAAACGTATTCATATACGCCGTCGAAGACTTCCCTATCTACTCTGAGATCTGCAGAAAAATACTGGGTTTCATCGACGCCAGTTCAATTTCTGCTGTGACGAGTGAGATCAGCCTCGCTGAAGTGCTCGTGCGGCCAATCCAGGAAGACAACAGTGAAGCCGTGCGCGTCTACGAAGACTTGCTGAAAGGCCGGCCTCAGTTTCTCGTCGAACCAGTCACCCGCGCGCTGCTACGATCCTCTGCGCAAATAAGAGCAAAGTCAGGATGCCGACTTCCAGATGCCATTCATATCGCCACCGCATCAGCTTGGAGCTCGGAAATCCTACTGACTGCCGACAAACGAATGAATGCTCCTAACGGGTGCAAACTCGTACTATTGAGCGAACTCAAGTTAGAATAGAAATGAACCGCACATCAATGTCACCAGCCCCCCTCGTCGCCGTCAAAAATCTCTCGGTCGAATTCGGCGAAGGCGAAAGCGCGTCACGCGTCGTCAAGGGCGTGACGTTCGACATCGCCAGCGGCGAAACCGTGGCGCTCGTTGGCGAATCAGGTTCCGGCAAGACGGTGTCGGCCCTTTCCATTCTGAAGCTCTTGCCCAATTCCGCGTCTCACCCGACAGGCGAAATTCTGTTCGATGGCGTGGATATCGTCAAGGCAAGCGAAAACGACATGCGCGGTATTCGCGGCCAGAAGATCTCGATTATTTTCCAAGAGCCGATGACAACGCTCAACCCACTGCACACCATTGAAAAGCAAGTGGGCGAAATCATCAAATTGCATCAAAACTTGGATGATGCGACGACGCGAGTCCGCGTGATAGAACTTTTGACGAAAGTTGGCATCCGCGATCCCGAAAAGCGCTTGGCGGGCTATCCGCATCAGTTGTCGGGCGGGCAGCGCCAGCGCGTGATGATTGCCATTGCGCTCGCCAATGAACCCGACTTGCTGATTGCCGACGAACCAACAACCGCGCTCGACGTGACGATTCAAGCGCAGATTCTTGAGCTTTTGAAGAAGCTGCAAAAAGAAATGGGCATGGCCATGCTGCTCATCACGCACGATCTCGGCATCGTGCGGCGCATGGCGGATCGTGTTTACGTTATGCAGAACGGCGAAATCGTCGAGACCGGCAGCGCGAAAGCCGTGTTCGAGACGCCAAAGCACGCCTATACGCGCCACTTGCTCGCGGCGGAACCCAAAGGTACGCCGCCAGAAACCAACATGTCCGGCCCCGTTGTGGTCGAGACCGACAATCTCAAAGTCTGGTTCCCAATCAAGCGCGGCCTGCTTCAGCGCACCGTCGATCACGTCAAAGCCGTTGATGGGCTGTCGATGAAACTGCGCGCCGGCGAAACGCTTGGCGTTGTCGGCGAATCGGGTTCTGGCAAGACGACACTGGGGCTCGCGATTTTGCGCCTCATATCGTCGGAGGGGCCGATTGCGTACGTTGGACGCCGCATCGACGGTCATGACTCCAAAGCCATGCGCCCCTTGCGCAAAGAAATGCAGGTCGTGTTCCAAGACCCCTATGGCTCGCTTTCGCCGCGATTGACGGTTGGTCAGATCATCGAAGAAGGCTTGCTCATTCAGCAGCCCGAACTCGACGACGACGCACGGCGCGAACGCGTTGGTAAAGCGTTGACGGAAGTCGGGCTCGATCCCAATGCGCAAGACCGGTATCCGCACGAGTTTTCAGGCGGCCAGCGCCAGCGCATTGCCATCGCCCGCGCCATGGTGCTTGAACCAAAATTCGTCATGCTGGACGAGCCGACAAGCGCGCTCGACATGAGCGTGCAAGCTCAGATCGTTGACCTGCTGCGCGATCTGCAAAAAAAGCGCGACCTCGCCTATCTCTTCATCAGCCACGATCTCAAAGTCGTGCGCGCGCTGTGCAATTATGTTATCGTTATGCGCAACGGCAAGGTTGTGGAAGAAGGCCCCGCGCGCGAGATTTTTGCGCACCCGAAGGACGACTACACAAAGGCGCTGCTCGCTGCCGCGCTTGATCACCGCGTGGCACACAAGGGCGCGCTGGCCGGCTAGACTCAGTTATGGAGACCGGTACGATGGCCGCGACATTGCCCCTCGTGCACTATCATGCACCCAATACACGCTCGTTTGCGACTCGCTGGCTGTTCGAAGAACTCGGCAACCCGCCGCACGAACTGAGGGTTTTAAACTTCAAGAAAGAAGAGCATAAATCGGCGGCCTACCTCGCGATTAATCCGATGGGCAAAGTGCCGACATTCGTGCATGGCAATACCGTTGTCACAGAGGCTGCCGCGATCGCCATGTATCTCGCGGACTTGTTTCCGGAGAAAGGCCTGGCGCCCGCGATTGGCGATACGGCTCGTGGCACGTATCAGGTGGATCGTGTTCAACCAAGCGGCGGTAGAGCCTGCAATCGTCGATCACGCGCTGAAACGCGAGCAAGGTCCTACCGGTATGCTTCCCTACGGAACTTATGCCGAAACGATTGAAGCTCTAGTTGGCGCGCTTCGCCAGGGACCCTACATTCTGGGCGAGACGTTCTCTGCCGCGGACGTGGTTGTCGGTTCCGGCGTGCGCTGGATGCTGATGTTCAAATTGCTTCCCGAACGTCCAGAGTTCACGAGTTACGCAGAACGCCTCTCGGCGCGACCGGCCTTACAGCGGGCAATAGCAAAAGACGCTGAGTTCGCGGCGGCACAGAGCTGATGCGTGCAAGCTTTGGTTCTAAGCTTGCGCCTTCACCAGCCGTTTGATCGCGGTGATATGAGCACCAGCTTTGGCGTTGCGTTGTATGGCTTCCGACAGCGGCTCGTTGACGACCACCATATGATGCGCGTTGGCGTGGACGAACATGATGCCGTCCGTCATGATGCCGACGTGGCCTTTCCAGAATACAAGATCGCCGCGCATCAAGCCTTCGTCCACCTCGGAAACCGGCACGGAAACTCCAAGCTCCGCCTGCTGCATATCGCTATCGCGCGGAGCGGCGATGCCGGAAGCGTGCAGCGACATCTGCACGAGACCAGAGCAATCTATTCCAATGCGCGTGCGCCCGCCCCACAGATAAGGGACGCCGATAAAGCGCTCGGCAATCTCGACGAAGTCGCGCGCAGTGCGGCTCAGCGGCGTCACATGCCGGATCGACACGAAGCCGCCTTGCACGAGTTCCACGAATTTGTCACCGCTCGATCTTGCCTGCACTACGGAGTTGAGTGTCAAGTGCATGATGGGCGGCGTCTTGATATCGGGTGCGGGGTAGAGAAACGTACCTAGCGCCTGCACGCGATGTGTCGGCATGGCAATGGAGCGCGAAATTGCATCCGCCGGAATATAGCCGACATAGCGATCGCGGATCAGCTGCACCCAGGCCCAACCGTTCGACTCTTCGTAAATCGTCAAGCTCTCGCCAAACAGCGCTTCTGTCTCGAGGCCGAGCGAAGTGTCGGCGCCCTTGCGCAAAGGCACAGCCGGCCAAACGATTTGCCCGGGCGTACCTTCCACAAAACGGCTGGCTGATACTTTGCCTTCAAGGTATTTGGCAGCGAGATCGGGGCGAAATGCATTGCGCCGCGGGTCAAGCGGCATTTCCGGCCGGGTCGGCGCTTTTGCTTCGTCCGCCTTTTTGCTCGAATCCGGCTTGCTCACGCTTGGAGCTCCGCCCGTAACACTTCCATGACCGCCCGTGCCGTTTGAGGTTCCCCGCCCTTCGGCCCCAACGGCCGCGGCGCCGTGCGCCAGCCGTAGAGATCGAAGTGCGCGAACCGTCCTGCATTTTTTACGAACCGGCGCAGAAAGAGTGCCGCTGTGATCGCGCCAGCGAAGGGAGTATCCCACACATTATTCATGTCCGCGACATCGCTATCGAGATGACGGCGATATCCCTCCCAAAGGGGGAGACGCCAAACGGGATCACCGATGTGCTCCGACAAGGCGGTCAAAGCCACAGCGAGATTATTGTCATCGGTAAAAAACGCTGGAAGGTCTGGACCAAGCGCCGTGCGCGCCGCGCCGGTCAGCGTTGCGAATACAAAGAGACTTTTGGGCGACTCTTCGTCCGCAAGGGCAAGCGCGTCGGCGAGAACGAGGCGCCCTTCGGCGTCCGTGTTGCCGATTTCGACCGAAAGTCCCGCCCGGCTCGTCAAAATGTCGCCCGGCCGGAACGCGTCCCCGGCGATTGAATTTTCGGCGACTGGCAACAGGATACGTAAGCGGCAATTGAGTTTCTGCCCCATGATCATGTGACCGAGCGCAAGAGCCGTTGCCGCCCCGCCCATGTCTTTTTTCATAATAAGCATGGCGCTCGCGGGTTTGATATCGAGCCCGCCGGTATCGAACGTGATGCCCTTACCGACCAAAGTGATTTTTTCGCCGTCCGCTGGTCCCCAGGTGATGTCGATCAAGCGCGGCGCGCGCGGGTGTGCGCGGCCGACGGCATGGATCATGGGAAAATTATGTGTGAGAAGATCGTCGCCCTTGATGACGGAAATGTTTGCGCCGTGCCGGCTCGCAAGACCCCGCGCCGCCTGTTCCAGCTCGTCTGGCCCCATGTCCGACGCCGGCGTGTTGATCAAGTCGCGGCCGAACCAAATGGCTTCGACAATGTTGGTGACGCGGGCGGCGTTCGCTCCGGGCGGAACGCAGAGCTTGGCACGTGGCACATCTTCATCTTTCTTATGCTCGCCGCGATAACGCGTGAAGCGGTAGGCACCAAGCCCCCAGGCGATGGCGGCAAGTTCTGACTCTGCAGGCGTGGTGGCGAGCCGGTATCGACCGCCTGGGACGCTCGAGGCCAGGTGACCGAGAAGCAATTCAGACGGGCCGCTCGGCTCTCCGGCTTTGTTATTGCCCGCGCCAAGAACGACACCTCCTAGGGTGCCGTCAGTCTTGGGGAGTAAAATTGATTTCTTGGCGCTGCCTGTGAACTTTTGCGCATTGAGCCAAGTGCAGGCGTGCGCGTCGAGACCCAGCTTTTGCAGATCCTGCCCCTGCTCAGCCAAGTAGACCGGCACACTGTCCGCTGCCTCATCAGCGGACACGAATACGCTCGAAGCATTCCAAGCCGTCGTTTCGGTCATCAATAATTCACCTCTTCGAACCATCCGGCTGTTCTATTTCGTCTGCGATCCGGCACGAGCATTCTTATGCTTTGAATAGTACGACAATGCGGACCCTTACTGCCAGGCCCGAGCTCGCATTCCACAGTCCGCATTCCACAGGCAAGCGCCGCCACGAGTTCTCCATAAGTTGCATGAGCACGCGGCACTTATGAGGATTAAGCGTTTATTGACCGGCGTCCCGGAAACTGACGATTGCAGCGATTCGGGCTGACTTGCCGGTTTACTGGAGACGATCTCATGGCGCACATCATGGCGCACCCCTTAAATACGGGCCCTTTCAAGGTCATTACAGTCGCGACTCTTGCTGCGGCCCTTATGCTTGGCGGCTGTTCCCAGTCGAGCGACCTGCTCTCCGACGCGGCCATGCCGCTCGCTTCAGCCGATAGTTCGGCCAAGGGATCAAACGCCCAGACCGAACTTCAAAAGGCGACTGAATACTGGGGCCAAGAGTACGAGAACAAACCAGCCGATCTCCAGACGGCGCTCAATTACTCGCGCAATCTCAAGGCACTTGGCGAAAAGCAAAAGGCATTCTCCATTTTGCAACAGGCCAGCGTCTTGCACGGCTCCAATACCGAATTGGCCAGCGAATACGGCCGTATGGCGCTGGACTTCGACCAGCTGAACGTTGCCTCCCGGCTCCTTGAAATCGCCGACAGTCCCACGAACCCGGATTGGAAGGTGATCTCGGCCCGCGGAACAGTTCTCGCCAAGCAAGGGCAGTACAAGGACGCCATACCCTACTATGAGCGCGCTCTGGCACTCGCGCCCAATCAGCCTTCCGTTCTCAACAATCTGGCACTGGCCAACGCCATGAGTGGCGATGCTAAAAAAGCAGAAGAAATCCTTCGCCAAGTCGCCGACAAGGGTGGCAACTCGCCCAAGGTCAAACAAAACCTTGCCCTCGTGCTTGGATTGCAGGGAAAGTACGATGAGGCCAAGACTTTAGGCGGCACTTCGCTGACAGCCGACGCCGCTTCGGAAAATAGCGAATACGTGCGCAAGATGGTGCGCCTCACGCCGCAAACATCTCCGGCGGGTGTGAGCGGCGCCGATGTCCCGGCTTTCGCGACGCAAGTGGTGCCCGCTGCCGGCGCTGCGACGGCGGCATTCAGACCGGCGCTCAACGAGCAAGGTTCGACGGCGGCTTGGAAAACGGATGTTGCAAGCGCCCCGCAAAACGCTCCAGCGTTCAAAGGCTCGGCGCGATAAACCGTTGGTGAATCGAGACTGAGCCCAGAAACGAACGCGCCGGTATTCCCGGCGCGTTTTTTGTTGTCCATTTTGGCGAGGCCAAGCCTCACTGCAACGGACACCTCGATCACGACTGCTTGATAAAAATGGCCCCGGCCTCAATAGAAGCCGGAGCCAAAACGCGACACTAAACTTCACTCGCCAGAGCGCTCCCCAGAGCGCTCCGTGGGCCTAGGGCCGCTGGACGCCCATGAGGCCGATACCTGCAGGACCGAGAATGACGATAAAGAGCACCGGCAAGAAGAATACGATCATGGGAACGGTCAGCTTGGGCGGTAGCGCAGCGGCCTTGCGCTCGGCTTCCGATTGACGTGCTTCACGGTTTTCCTTCGCCATGGTTCTCAGCGCTTGCCCAACGGGCGTGCCGTAGCGTTCGGCTTGAATCAGCGCGGTCGTGACGGCTTTGACGCCCGGCAGACCGGTGCGCTTGCCCAGGTTCTCGTAGGCCTGGCGGCGATCCGAGAGATACGAGAGTTCGGCCGTGGTCAACGTCATTTCTTCGGCTAGTTCGACCGATTGAGCTGCGACTTCCTTTGAGACCTTACCGAATGCTGCTTCGATCGACATGCCAGATTGGACGCAAATCAGGAGCATATCGAGACAATCTGGAAACGATTGCTTAATCGATTGCTGACGCTTCTGCGCGATGTTGCCGATGACAACGTTCGGGATATAGAAGCCGAGGAACCCGCCGCCGACAGCCATCAAGAACTTGATCAACGGCGGATAGGTCAACTTGCTAATGAAGAAGACGTAGATGAGCGACCCGATGAACATGACGATGGGTGCGAGCATGCGAAAGAACATGAAAGCGACGATGGGCTTTTGACCACGCAGGCCGGCCATCTTGAGCTTTTCGCGAAGCTCCTCGTTGTCGAATTTGCCGCGAAGATCAAGCATATCGACGATGCGGTTCATGAACCCCTTGGGCGCCTGACGCAGCTTCGCGCCCTGACGTTCCTTCACGCTCATTTCGGCGAGACGGGCCGTGCGCATACGATCGCGCTCGATCGCCATTTCCTTCATGCGCTGGTTCATACGGTCACGCGCCAGCATCGGCATGGCAATCGTGAGCACGGTCGCGAACACACACACCGCTGCCAAGATCGTGGCGGCCAGTTGCGGATTCATGACGGTTTCGACAAATTCCATCATCTGCGTATCATTTCGTTAAAGTGCAATGTTCGGCAAGATTGCCGGCCGCTCAGAATTCTACGACGCTTAGAACTTGAAGTTGATCATCTTGCGCATGATCATGATGCCGGTTGCCATCCAGAAAGCGCCGAAGCACAACATGAATTTACCAGGCGTCGTTGTGAACAACGGAACCAGGTAGTCCGGCGACGACAGATAGACCATGAACATGACCGCGGGTGGAAGCGAAGCCAACACCATGGCCGACGCTTTAGCTTCGGCCGAAAGGGCTTTAACTTTCTGTTGCAGACGGATCCGGTCCCGCAAAACGCCCGATAGGTTGCCGAGCGCTTCCGATAGGTTACCGCCGGCTTGCTGTTGAATTGAAATCACGATCGTGAGGAAGCGCACTTCAGGCAAGGGCAACCGTTGCGACATTCGTTCCAGCGCATCGCCGAGCGGCACGCCCAACTTTTGCTCTTCAACAACTTCGCGGAATTCGCTGGCAATTGGCTCCGGACTTTCGCGCGCGATAATACCGAGGCACTCGTTCAACGGAAGTCCTGTCTTGACACCGCGCACGACGACGTCAATGGCATTCGCCATTCCATCGAGAAATTTGTTCTGACGGCGCTTGATCATTTTGTTCAAGACCCAGCGGGGCAAGCCGAAGGCGCCCACAAATCCAGCCACAGCGGCCCCCATGAGCGGCGCTGAGGTGCCAAACTTGACGGCGGCGAACAAGATGACGCCACCAATGATGCTTGCGATGTAGAAATCCCGCGGCGTCATATCGAGTCCAGCTCGCTCAAGGCGCAGACGAATTGTCAGCTTTTCCTTGGCCTTCTGCCGTGACTCGATCTCTTTCAGCGAATCTGCGACCGACTTTTTGCGGCTAGAAGCTTGATCGCCCGCACCCGACGCCGGTGCACCCATCCGGCGGCCACGCGATTCCGTGACGTTCTGAACGCGCTTGTCCTTGGTGCGATCACCCGAGATGAACGGAAAAATGATCGCAAAGACGACGCCGGCAACGGCGAGTGCCGCCATTCCCGCCACCAGCAATGGGCTAAATTCGCCATCAAGCATTCTGCTCACCCATCGGGTTGCCGTTATCGTCGTTTACTTCCGATTCAGCCAACGCGCGCGCCAATCTTTCGGTTTCGCCGTAATATTCGGCACGATCCCAAAAGCGCGGCCGGGCTATGCCGGTCGAACGGTGACGGCCGATAATCTTGCCGTTGGCATCTTCGCCCGTGATCTCGAAGACGATGATGTTCTGCAAGGTCACGACTTCGCCTTCCATGCCCAACACCTCGGTGATGTGCGTGATTTTGCGCGAGCCGTCTCTCAGACGCGACGCCTGGACGATAACGTCGATGGAGCCTGTGATCATTTCGCGAATGGTTTTCACCGGCAACGCGTAGCCGCCCATCATGATCATTGATTCAAGACGGCTAATGGCTTCACGCGGCGAGTTGGCGTGCAGCGTTCCCATAGAACCGTCATGACCCGTGTTCATTGCTTGCAGAAGATCGAAGGCTTCGGGGCCGCGGACTTCGCCGACGATGATGCGTTCGGGGCGCATACGAAGGCAGTTCTTAATAAGATCGCGCATTTTGATTTCGCCTTCGCCTTCGAGATTCGGCGGGCGTGTTTCGAGCCGAACTACGTGCGGCTGCTGCAGCTGAAGTTCGGCGGAGTCTTCGCACGTGATAATGCGCTCTTCCATATCGATCGATCCGGTCATGCAGTTGAGCAAGGTCGTCTTGCCCGAACCGGTGCCGCCGGAAATCAGAACGTTGCAGCGCACGCGCCCGATGACTTCAAGAACGATCTTGGCCTGGGGCGTTATGGAGCCGAATTTGACAAGCTGCTCAAGTCTCAGACGGTCCTTCTTAAACTTACGAATAGTGAGGCATGGACCATCGATGGCGAGTGGCGGGGCAATGACGTTGACGCGGGAGCCATCCGGCAAACGCGCGTCGCAGATTGGGCTCGATTCGTCGACGCGCCGGCCGACCTGGCTGACGATGCGTTGACAGATATTCATGAGCTGTTGGTTGTCAGCGAAGCGCACGCCTGTCTTCTGAACCTTGCCGCCGACTTCGATAAAGGTCGTCGACGCACCATTGACCATGATGTCGGCGATATCGTCGCGAGCAAGTAGAGGTTCGAGCGGACCGTAACCGAGGACGTCGTTGCAGATATCTTCGAGCAGTTCTTCCTGCTCGGCAATCGACATAACGACGTTTTTGATCTGAATGATTTCGCTGACGATATCGCGAATTTCTTCACGCGCCGCCGAACCGTCCAGTTTGGAAAGCTGCGTCAGATCGATGGTGTCGATCAACGCATTGAAAACCGTTGTCTTGACGTCATAGTACTCTTCGGAATGACGCCTCTGCGGCTCAGAAACGGGCTCGACCCGCGGGGTCTGGGCAGCAGGTTGCTGCGCGCGCGCCGTCGCGACTGGCTTGGCTTCCGCCGCTGCAGGTCCTGGAGAAACAGGTGCCTGTGAGGCTATCCGCTTGGGTGTCGCGGGATCGTTGCTACGCCGTCCGAACATACCGGGACATCCTTAACGTTTGAATTTAAACTTCTCGAGAAGCGGGGCGAATGACGAGAGAGCCGAGGACGATTTCTTCTCCGACTTCATTTCCTTGCGGTGCGTCATGCCCATTGCTATTTCACGGAACTTTTCGGCCGCCTTGGCCTTGGGATCCATTTCTTCGATCATTTGACCGTTGTTGGCTGCCTGGCTGAAGGCTTCGCAGTCGTACTCAATAACCGAGATGGCCTTGATATCGAGCGCCTGCTCGAATTCCTTCTGCGTAATTTCTTGACGCTTGGGCACACCCGACATGTTTAAGACGAGATGCGGCTTGCCGTCGTTCTTGCGCGACGTCTTCAATAAATCGACAATGTTCTTGGCATTACGAAGGTTGGCAAGGTCGGGCACGGCCGTAATGATGACTTCGTCCGCCTGCATCAGCACACGCTTGGTCCACGGTGCCCAGCAGTGCGGCAGATCGATCGCTACATACGGCACGTTCTGGCGTACAACATCGATGACCACATCGCATGCTTCTGGCGATATGTCGTAATCGCGATCAAGGACGACTGGCGCCGCAAAGATCGATAAGTGCTCCGAGCACTTGGTCAGCAGACGGTCGAGCAACTGGTCGTCCAGCCGTTCTGGTGCGGCGAGGGCTTCGGCAATGCCCTGGACGGGATCCTGGTTGAAATCGAGGCCCGTGGTGCCGAATGCCATGTCAAGGTCGGCGATTGTTACGTTCGACTTCAAGACTTCTGACAGCGTCCAGGCAACGTTGTGGCAAATAGTGGAGGAGCCAACGCCGCCCTTAGCGCCGATGAATGCAAACACATGACCAACCGGATCGGTATCGGGATTGTTGTAAAGGTTGGAGATGCTCTCCATCATAGCCAGCGGTTCGACCGGCGTGACCAGGTATTCGCTGACGCCACGCTTCAAGAGCTCGCGATAGAGCAGCACGTCGTTGTGCCGGCCAACCACGATAACGCGGGTGCCCGGATCGCAGCTTTCAGCCAACGTGTCGAGATCATGAATAAGCTGCGAGCCCTTAAGCGCACTATCGACGATGATCAGGTTCGGTGTCGGGCTATCGACATAATGAGCGATCGCCGCGCCGATGCCGCCCATGTGAACGCTGACGTGCGCCTTGGAGAGGCGGCGGTCCTCAGCTGCATACTGCAAAACCTCGGCCGTTCTTTGATCGTCGCAGAAGGCTTGAATAGAAATGCGCGGAATGGGCCGCGCACGTTCGGTGCCGCTCTGCGTCTCTTTCTGAGCCGCGCCGGCGTCTTCGATTTCGTCCTCAACGGCCGTTTGTGCTTGCCTCGACATGACTTCCAAACCTCACATAAATTATTTGTTTGTCTGGACGCGTTCGTCATCAGACTTTTTTGTCGCCGTCGTCTCGCCCTTCACGTACTTGTCCATGATTTCGTCACGGCGCTCGGCGTACCGCTGTCCTTCGGTACGCGGCCCGAGAAGGTCAGCCGGGTTCGCAATCATGCCAGCGAGGTTGCGTTGATTGGAGCATCCGAAATTCGGATAGGCTTTATTGCTTGGCCCATGGGCCAAGTTTTGCGACCAGTCGTGGCCGCACTGAGGACCCTCGGCGACGTAGCGCAAGTAAGAAATGCGGATCGCGGGAGCGGGGTTGCTTTCATCATTAAATGCTTCAACGGTTATGCCGGATTCGTTGAATCCGCCGTCCAGAAGGAGAGCGCGGATATCTTCGGTTGCATTCATTGCCGCAACTTCGTTCGGCGCGCCGCTTGGCACAGAAATGACGAGGCGGCTGTTGCCAGCGTCGGCTGCGCGATAACGGTTGACGAAGTCTATGACGTCGGCGCGTTGCGTTGGCGATAAGCCGTGCGCGCCGCGAGGAACATGCACGTTGAGATGCGACGGCTGCTGCGAGACCATAATCGGATGGCGCTGATTGGGATCAAGCAGAGACCATCCGGCCACTTTCGTTTGATCGTCGTCCGTCTTGCAGCCAGCGAGCGCCGCGGCCAAGAGAACAACAGTCAAAACCTTGCGGCTGCCGGCGAAGCCGAGAGACGGCCCATGCGAGTTCGAGAACTTTGTAGTCATGATACTTCTCCAGTGCACGAGCTATTCGACGATGAAACCGTAGTCGCCTTTCAAGCCGCCATCGGGCAGAGCTTCGCTCTTTCCGTAGATGCGATTGAGGTGACCGAGGAAATTCGCCTTCATGTCGGTTGCAGGTGCGAGGCCATCAGTCGGTATCGCAAGCTGCTGCCGGCTCGTCGGCTTCACGAGGTAGGGGGTAACGATGACGACAAGTTCGGATTCGTTCTTGATGTAGTCACGGCTGCGGAACAGAGTACCGAGGATTGGAATGTCTTTGATACCTGGCAAGCCATCGATGTTCTGGCGCGTATCTTCAGAGATGAGGCCGGCAAGGGCGATCGTGCCGCCAGATGGCAACTCCACCGTCGACTTGGCTTCGCGTTTGCGAATTGCGGGGATCGAGAAGCCGGAGAGCGAAACAGCGCCTTGGTTCGACAGTTCGCTGACTTCGGTTTCGATCTTCAAGCTGATGCGGCCTTCCGAAAGCACAATCGGCGTGAACGCGAGAGCGACACCGAATTTCTTGAACGTAACGCTCAAGCCGCCGTTGGTATCGACCACCGGGATCGGATATTCGCCGCCAGCCAGGAAGTTGGCCGGTTCGCCCGAAACGGCCGTCAAGTTGGGTTCGGCAAGCGTACGCACCAGACCCTCGCGTTCAAGTGCGCGAATAGCATGGTTCACTGCATTGCCGCCGCTACCCCAGCCGCCCGTCAAACCCGAGTTGCCGTACGAATTCGCGCCTGGACCCTGATTGTAGGCACACAACTCACCAGCGCCGCCGCAAGCTTGCTGGGGATCGATTTTAGTATTCTGTCCGAAAATCGGCAAACGGCCAAGACCAGCTGCTGCTGTCAATGGCAGTGCGTTTTCCGTTAGCAGCGTTGTCGAGAAGTTTCCAGCGTTGATGGCGCCGCCAAGGTTGACACCGAGTTGCTTCAAGACAGAGCGCTGTACTTCTGCCACCGTCACCTTGAGCATGACCTGCTCTTCGGCTTCAACACTCAGCATGTTGATGACGATTTCTTCTTCGGCCTTCGCAAACTTTTTGACCGAAGTACCTTCTTCCGCAGACTTCGACACCGTTTCGAATTCGACGGTTGCGAACTGTCTGGCAATGTTGGCGGCCCGGACGGAATCTGTCGGGTTTTTGACGGATCCGGTGAGCACCACAGTCTGATTGAGCATTTCGACCTTAATGCGCGAACCTGGAATTAACCGGTTCAGCATGCTTTCAAGACCGGCTGTTTCGCGCTCGATGAACACTTCGAAAGTCGCGAATTGTTCGCCGTTGACGTCAAAGAAGAAGGCGTTGGCTTCGCCGATCTTGCGGGCGAGAAGAAAGACCCTGTTGGCGCTTAACACAACAGCATCGACCGCCACGGGGTTTGACACCATGACGTCGCGAACATCGCGCGGAAATTCGATTAAGACCGACTTTCCAAGACCGATCTTGATGTTTTTTCTGATCGGCGCGCCGTCATTTTCCTGCACGCGAATAAAGGACTGATGCGCGTTTGCCGCCGCAATCGTCTCAATGCCGCCAATGTCACTTTTATCGCTCGCCCGAGCCGCACCGGCGCCTGCCGGGGTCGGAAGAGAAAACTGGGTAAAAGACAGTGCTCCGAGCAAAAGGCCCGAGAGTAATCCAACATTCTTGCGCATGATCTATCCGCCTTATGACGACTTACCGACGTACGTGTACTCAGTTCACTCCGTACACACGTGATTTGGCACCGTAACGCAGAACTCTCACAGCGTTGCCTTGCTCCCGCTTCGTCAAATCCATGCCGCCCGCACGGGCAGCATCCGAATTCATGTCCGCGACGCTACGCAACGTTAAAACGATTTCACCCATCTTGTTGGCAAGCGCCATCATCTCGGCCTGACGGGGCGTCAACTCAAGAGTTGCGGTCTTGCCATCGCCGTCCGCGGCTTTCTTGCCTTCTTTGGTTTCGATCTGCTGGCCAATTGCGATCACCCGCACATTGCGGAAGATCGTGTCGCTCGCATGCTGTTGCGATCCCGTTTTGGATTGTAGCTCTCGGATCAGAATGACATCGACGTGATCGTTCGGCAGAATGAGGCTGCCTGCAGCAGACGCGGCACTGATCTTGGTGGCAACAGCTCGCATGCCGGCAGGCAGAATTGCCGCCAGAACTCCGCCTTGTCCCGCCTTAATCAATTTTTGCATATTGATCGGTTCGCCAGCGATAAGCGCCGAGCGCGCGATCGAGCCTGAAATATCGCGCATCTTGTTCTGACCACCACCCTGTTTGGTGATGTATCCGCGGGCCGCGGCTTCAGTCGGCCACGACACCCAGCGTAAGTTGCCTTCATTGACGATACTGCCGACGGAAATGTCCGATCCCGCCACCAAGACTTCGGTGGTATTCACCTTTGTCTCCACGATCGTCGGAGCAACTGGCTTCCTCATCAACGAGTTCGCTAAGAAAAACGCACCGATGGCTGCGACGAGGGCAACTCCGAAGCCTATCACTTGGGCTCTCTTCATCGCACGCAAGGTCCTTTCAATCCGGGTTCATCCAAATTTCTAGACGCGAGATTGAAGGATAAACGTCAATGTAGAGTTAAGGACCGTCTCAAAAAGCATCAAAGCCGGGATGCCTTTGCGCAATGCGTTGCTGAGCCGTAAACGTCAACGGACGCACCAATGGGTGCGCCCGCTGAAAAAAAACGAAATGTCATACGGCGATGCGGCCGACGATGCGGCGGATCAAACCGACAAAACTTTAAACCACACTGTTGCAGGATAAAGCATGAGGGCTGCTGCCGCGATAGCAATCCCATAGGGAATGCCCGTACCGTTGGCGTGTAACTTATGGGCCCAAGCAGGTAGCGGCCAATTGGTTGCCGGAATGAAGCGGCGATAAAAGAGGATGGCAAGTGAAAGCACGCCGCCAAACAGCGTGACGTAGATAATGTATGGGGCTACCTGATCGAAGCCCATCCACAACGCACCGGCCGCCATAAGTTTGGCATCGCCCCCGCCGAGGAGATTGAAGGAGAAAAGCACGAACCCGAACACAAGAACCGCGGCTCCCACTCCAGCGTGGGACAGCGCATCCTGCCACGATAGGCCAACTGCGATAACCGACGCGCAGAATGCCGCAACCAAGGCAATCGAGATGGCGTTCGGGATCTTCATTGTGAAAAGGTCATTCGCGGCCGCGAAAGCCATCGCGACGGGGAACACGAGAAGCAGGGCAGAAGCGATCACGGATCTCTCTCCTTTCAACAAGCGAAGGCCGGCACGGCCGCCGGCCAAATGCCGCCACGGCCAACGGGCTGAGGCCGGCAGGGCGAAGCGTTGAAATTGCCCTGCAAGAGTTAACTCCCCCTTAACGTAACGAGGCCTGGGGAATCGAAAGCAGAAGCCTAATGCGATTGAACTTCAGGATATCTCGTTAAACGCCGAAGCCTGCCGTGACGTCGATGAAAATCTGATCGAGCTCAATTCCAACATTCCTGAGCGCTGCGATGATGGACATACTCACAATCGCGGCGATGAGCGCATACTCAATCGCAGTCGCGCCAGATTCGTCGCTTGTCAGCGCCGCTGTTAAACCAGCCCACTTAATCATTTTTAGTTGCTCCCCATTTTCTCAAGCGCTTGCGCCTGTCATTTTTTTATGTGTACCCGTGACTGGTTAAAGCCGCTCTATTTTCGCAGTGAAATCTCGCAAATCCTGCGAAAAATTCCGTTCAGCAAAGTTTGTCTAACCAAAAAAACCAGCGCCGCAGATGCGGCCGCCGCTTGGGTAACAGAAATTGAATCGCCCGGAGGGGTACTCCGGGCGCTTCACAACTTCAATGCGCAAAGAGCGCTTATTAGCGGTTCTGCATTTCGGTCGAAATGTCGCCGAACGTGCCCTGGAGTTCATCGCGGAGGCTCTGGAGAGCTGCGATGATGCCGACGCTGACGAGAGCGGCGATCAGGCCGTACTCGATTGCGGTTGCGCCCGACTCGTCATTCATGAAACGCGAAACGATGTTCTTCATAACTACTCTCTCCCAATTGCTACAGATAGATCTACCGATCGGTTCCTCGGGGGAGCACTCGTCCTCACCGCTGAACTAAAGCCAACATACCCCCAACAAGTTAAACCCAGGTAAAAAGCGCAGAAAACCGAATAAATAATTCCTGATTACTTCTTAACATCGGAGTTAAATGTTTCGATAATTCATAATTTGCAGGACTACTTCAAGTAAATATAGTGTATTACTTAGTCGTTTTTAGGGCTTGGCGATGAAAATCGCAGAATGTATCAATTAATCATTGGTTTCTTGCGCCTATAGTCTCGGCAACACAGGGCGTCGCACCTCGGCAAACACAGACTACGGCCAAGAACGGACTGCAAATATTTTGCTTTTGCTTGGCGATCCCGAAGATGTGTGTGCGCACATCTGGCTGGCCGAACCGAAAAATCCCGGCTCATAGGTATCGCGAGTGCGCCGCTGGGGTTGCGCGACCTGGCCGCTTGAGTACGAGCCTGAGAATTTTCGCTGTAGCGGTGGCGTGGCGCTCTATTCCGGCACGCTCGTTTGCAGTTCCTTCATTATTTCCTGAGGTAATGGGTCACTCGCGTTTCTTCAAAAGGACATGAAAGCCATGCGGC
>JAYSVT010000105.1:0-21440 GCA_043718455.1 Hyphomicrobium sp. | reverse complement strand
CCTTTGCCGGGGCGGGGGTAATCGCGGGATCGGCATCGATCATTGCGAGTAGTGAGGTGATCACTGGCCTCGGGATATCGATAATGGCGGTATCGCCGGAGCGGGCAAAAAGTTTTATCGGGTAACCTTCGACACCCGCTCCGCGCAGGCCGGCCTCGGGGATCGCGACATCGACGATTTCGCTGAATGCACAGCTGTCCAGTCTTTTGACGCAGTTCTTGCGAGCTTGCTCAACCTTGACGAGTTGAAGCGGTTCGGCGCGGCTGCTGCGCGCGGATTCAAATTTGCGCCGCCGGTCCTCGCTGTAGTGGAGCAGCACTTGGACCGCGAATTTCTTGACCCCCGTCGTCTTATCGACGCGGCCGATGAGGACGTTCGCGCGCGTGCCATCTTGTGAGAATAACCCGCCGGTCTCTTTCATGAGACCGCTTTTATACTCGCGGTAGGGCAGAAACTGATCGTCGGATGATTTTATTTCGCTGGCAGCGGCAATTTTCTGTTCTTGAGATGCGCAGGCACACAACATCGCTGCTGCCGCGATAGCGCTGATACACGTCTTGATCACGGCGGAACTCCCCACGCAAGTCCGCGCAAAGAGTAACACGCAATTCTCAGGTCCGACAGGGGTGCAAGAAGGGGCGCGAAGAAATTTATCTTGCCTTGGTCGCCGCCTCGGTCGCGCGCCGTGGCTCCGCCGGCTTGCCAGCAAGCCGGGTGCAGGCCATGTTGCGTGCATAATGGGTGGCTATATCACCGGTGCTGCCCCGGCACGACGTCATCACCTCGGCGGTCGACTGGAGTAGCCGCCGATAAGGGAGCATTGCGATGCTCAAGAAACTACTTCTGGCACTTGTCCTGGTGGTGCTCGGTTTCGCCGCTTACGTTGCAGTGCTGCCGGGCGAGTTCCGCGTTGTGCGCTCCGGCAAGATCGGTGCGCCGCCGGAAAAAGTTTTCGCACTCGTCAACGACTTACACAAGTGGAACGACTGGTCACCTTGGGCCAAGCTCGATCCAAACGCCAAAAACGGGTTCGAAGGTCCGGACGCTGGTCCCGGCGCCTCGTTCAACTGGGATGGAAACGACGAGGTTGGCGCTGGCAAGATGACCATCGTCGAGAGCAAGCCGAACGAACTCGTGCGCCTCAAGCTGGAATTCACCCGGCCGATGCAAGGCACGAACGACACCGAGTTCACCTTCAAGCCCGACAACGCCGGCGGCACACTCGTCACCTGGACCAATTCCGGGCACAACGACTTCATCGGCCGCGCCGTTAGCCTGTTCATGGACATGGACAAAATGATAGGCGGTATGTTCGAAAAAGGTTTTTCGAATATGAACGAGACCGTGGCGAAAAGTTAGGTGCTCAGCGCAGCCGCGCTCCGCTCGCCAGCGCAACTCGCCAACTAAGTTTGCCAACTCAGGCCGCCATCAGTTTGCACGAGCGTCGCGGAGTACGTGTTTCAAAGCTCCGCGACGCCACATGATGCGCCGCAATCTCTATTGAACCTCGGCGAAAACGTTCTGCCGCTGCTGCGGTTCAAACTTGGGTAGCGGTTCGTTCAGCGCATCCTCAAGCCATGCCGTAATGCCCGGCCCGAGGTCCTGCAGCGACAAGACCCTGCCATTGTCGAACCGCACGCCGTCATGATAGAAACCGCCTTCGATGCGCACGAAGGTCACCGTTTCGACGGGCGATAGGCCTAGTCTCAGCTGCATCATCATCGGAATGCTTTCGAGCTTCAGCCGCGTGTCGCACGTCATGCACACAGCGACAGACTGATCTCCCGGTACAACAAAACCGATTGATCCGCTTGGAAAGCGGTTGGACACGTACTTCTCACCCTGCCGCGCCGGGCGGCTTTGATAATGTTCTAAAGAATAGTCACACATCGTTATAACCCCTTTCGAAATGTTACATGGTTAGTGCCTCTCTGCGCCGCACGGCGCCGGGCTTGAATTATCAACTGTGCATCACCAAGCGCCTGTTCAAGTGCGGTCGCGATCACACATGTCCGGAATGGAAATTTGTAATGTTGCGATGCGCATGAAGCTCGGATGTTGTCGCTTCGTGACAACACATTGCGCGTTACATGCCACACATGTGCTCGTTCAAGTGCGAGCTAGTCGCCCGCTGGCCCAAAGTTCGTGAATATCGTTTCCAATCTTGCGTCGCGCGCGACGCTCGCCGGTGCACGAGCGTTTTTTCAAGGATCATGGGATAGCAAGTTTCGAAATTTGCGGCTTTCGTCGCGACATACACCGGATACTGGCGCCACCGCGCTTCGATGAGAGACCGCACGGCCGCGTTATTGCTATGGCGGCGTATCCGCGAAGGACGGGTGCTTTGAGTGACACTTCTGCTGTCATTGCGCTCAAGAATGTCACACCCATTGTCGTGCGGCGGAGCGTCAACCGGCTTGCCTATCGCTCTGTCAAATTGCGACAGTGGTTGCCACCTTGCGCACGAGCTTCCAGTATGGGGGCCGGCGGTAATTGGGAGGGCATATGGGTTTTCGCGATTGGTCTGCCGATTTTGGCAGACGCACACGGAGCCGATTTTGCGCGCGTCATGTGACGCTGGCGGTGTGGGGCTTGGTGTCGTGCCTATTGGCCCGGCCCGAGCATGCCATGGCCATTGAGGAGGCTGCCGCAGCACAGGGACCGCCTTTTAAGATCCACGTCTTCTTCAGCTCGCGATCCGACGTCTGTTACGATACCGGCGATGTTGCTGCCATCAAACACTTGGCGAAGATCGAACAGAACCGCATCAACCTTCGTGGCGGTGTTTCCGGCCGCCCAATCGAACTCAACTTTCACGATGACGCGCGCGATGCACAAAAAGCCATCGCCAATGTGCGCGCAGCCCTCGCTGATCCGCAAACGCTGGCCATGATCGGATTGACGAGTTCCAATCGCGGCAAGGCCGTATTCGAGACGCTTGGAAGCGACATCCTGAAAAGCGGCATCCCGTTTATTTCGGATGTGTCGGTCAACACGTTGTTCGCGGCCTTCCCGAACGTCTACACAACGCGCGCGTCACAGGACACCGACAGCGTTCCAGTCATCGCGCGTTTTACGCAACATTTCAATTTTGCCCGCACCGCATTCGTTGGTCTCAAAGATGCCGTCGGGTCCTCAGCACTCGGAGACGGACTGCGCACAACTTTGCCAGAGGGTCTGCTGGTCGCCGACATGCGCATTGCGGGAGACGCCGAAAAGGTATCCGCCGCCGACATAACGGCGATTGCCAAAGAGATGAAGGACAAGCGCCCCGACCTTTTGTATCTTTACATCGGTGGCGCCAATATCCCTGCGCTCATGTCGGAACTCGTTGCGGGCGGTATCACACCGGCTTTGTTCATCGGCGGGCGCATTGAAAACCTTGCCCCCGAAGTCACGGCTGCCTATCCCAACGCCATCTACAGTCTCGGCTGGGACCGGCCGCCGGAAGTGTTCAATGACACGCTGCGGTCGATGATTTCGCCGAGTGCTGCGGACGCTTGGATGTTCGAGGGCGCCAAAATCCGGGCAGCACCTGGTTGGGCGAAGGGGGAGTGCAAGTCGCGCCCCGCTGCGGAACTATCTGATCCGTTCAATAGTGCCAACATGCGCGCTATTGGTGTCGGCAGCCAGTATGCCGACATGGTTGCGCTGGTCGCGGCGTCGGCCCGGACGGCCGAGCGCAGCACGGATATTGTACGCTTACGCAGTGAAGTGCTGAGCCGGCTGCGCACCGCCTATGCCGCCGGCCGCGGATCGTTCAAGGGCACCTTCGACACCTGGTCGTTCGTGCCGGCAACGCGCGCTGCCGCACGCGATCCGTTCATCGTCATACTGCCGCAGGGACTGGGGCGCACGCAACTCGCGTCCATCCAATTCATGCGCACCAAGGACGGCGGATTGCGCCAAATACAGACGCTCTACGCCGATATCGATTTGATCAAAGCGCACCGCGTTGACGAGAACCAGAAATCCTTCTTCGCCGAATTCTATCTCTCGATACGCGATAATCCGGACGCGTCCATCGACCGGCTGGAGTTCTCGAACGCGTATCTCGATGCTCAAAGCGGCGGCGGCAGGCAGGTAAGCGTCGAGACCATACATCCGGGCGGTAAGAGTGTTGCCTATCCCGATTCAATGAAAATCTACAAAGTCTCCGGGCGCTTCTTGTTCCGGCCAGAGCTTTCGAACTACCCCTTCGACACGCAACGTTTCTCGATCGATCTACAGCCCAAAAGCGGTGAAGCGCCGTTTATCGTCCAGCCTCCGCCGCTCGATCTGCGCGATAAACGTGTTGTGACCGACGGCTGGGACCCGCAGGCGCAGTACGTTGGCTATAGCGAAGAGTTCGTACCTGTGGTTGACGCTTATACTCACGCGCCGAGTGTCGTGCCATTTTATCAGACGCGCTTTACTTGGCTGATGCAACGCGAAGCAACCGATTACGTCCTGCGTGTTGCCGTGCCGTTGGCGTTTATCCTCTTTGTCGCGTACTTGTCGATCTTCATTCCCCGCAATCATTTCGAGGCCATCGTCACAATCCAGGTGACAGCACTGTTGTCGTCGGTCGCGCTATACTTGTCATTGCCGAAGATCGACTCAGGTGCAGCAACTTTGTCCGATCGTGCCTTCGTATTCGCATATTTGATTTTAAGTATCATGATCGGGCTTTCGATTTTGCGAATCAATCCGCGCGTCGGCGGGCGCAAAGGGGCTGAGCACACGCTCGAGTTCTTACACATCGTGGCGCTGCCCGCATTCGTTGCGCTCGCGGCATATTACGTTTACGGGTTGAGCATTGCGGTCAGGTGACCAAAGATACTATCGTCGTGCTGGGCGTGCGTCTTAGGCAAAAGGCATGAGCGCAACAAGCATAGGGCCAGTCAATGAACCGGATATTGAATCCGGCGGCGGCGGCGCTGCGCTACTCGCGGGCGAGCGCTGGCTACCTGCGTCGTCGCGCGACCGCAAATTTGTGACCGCGCTTGGGGCAACCGCTCTTCTGCACGCCGTATTTGTGATTGGAATCGCAAGATCGGTGCCCCGTTACGTCGGCGATCCGAGCGGCGCGAACAACGCCATCAGCATCGCCATCGTCACGGAAGCCGATCTCAAAAGTCTATCGACGGTACCGGAGACCGGCGACCGGCCTCCAGGTGCGCCGGCAAACGCGGTACCGCCGCCTCAACCGCCCGAGCCGCCCGAGCCGCAATCCAAGCCCGATCTCTGAGCCCGGACCAACACAAAGTCCAACACCAGAACCAACACCCGCTCCGAAAAAGCCCGTAGCCAAAGCCCAGCCACAACTGCCGCCGAAACCGAAGCAGTCGGCGAAGCTGGATCTGACGCCGCCCGCGCCGTCATTCGACGCGCCATTAGGCGGCGGCGGGACAGCAGGCTTCGAGCGCCCGCCCGGCATTACGCGATCCGGCGCTAACGACGAGTTCGCACGCAATGTGATCCGGGCATTGAAGAAGACCATGCCGCAACTGAGCAACACGTTTGGCAGCGTGAAAGTGCGCATTGTCCTCAATCAAAACGGCAATGTCGAAGATGTGCAGGTGATACTGCCGTCAAACGTCGCCGGCCTCGACCAAAGCGTCGCGTTCGCTGTCAAGCAAACCAGCTTTCCGTTTCCCGCGCCGAACTCGCTTCCCGTCGACCGGATTTTCCAGGTGACGTACATTTATCATTGAGGTTGGGGGGTAATGAGTCGAGCAATGAGTCGAGCGTCGCCGTAGCGTAATGTGCCAAGTGGGGGTCAAGTGGGGCGAGGCATTGCACTGCAAAGGTGGCGGCCGGCCCTCGTTATGAGAGCAGCGGCCGCCCGTCTCGCCGTTAGTGCTTCGATGTGCTTCCGGTGGTGGTACCAGCAGCACCACCTGCAGCAGCTTGCGCTTTCTTCACGCAATCATCCTTGGCTTTCATGTCGGTGAGCTTCGCGCACTCGGCCGGAACAACGGCTGCGGCGGCCCCGCCGGCTGCCGGTTTGGCAGCGGGTGCAGCAGCGGCCGGGGCCGCCGGTTTGGGCTGAGCGGCAGGCTCGGCTGAAAACGCAGGCGCTGAAAACACAAGTGCAGTGCTAAGAAGGGCCATCGTCGCGAGAGTCGATTTAATGTTCATCGCAATTCTCCTTTTTTGGTTGCGAGACGCAAGCCTCTTCGAACCCAATGGTGGCGAGAATACGTGGCGAACCGATCACGAAAGAATGACGGCGCGCAACGGCGATGAGCGCGCGAAGAGTGCACGCGCGAGACGCCCGTATTTCCAGGCTTTACGCAGCGCCTTATCATCACAGCTTTGCTAAGCGCTTCCGTTCGCCGCACAAATGTTCGCAGGCGGATTATGTGCCAGATTATGTCTGGGCGTTGCGCACTTCGCCGGCCCGCCAGCGGCGCACATTGCCTTTCACCTGCAAGCGGTGCGCGTCAGCAAGCGCATAAATGCGCGCGGCGATGACTTGCGGCAGAACTTCGATGCCGTCGGCGCGCGCGGCGTCTGTGATCCGGGCGATCAAGACCGCGACCTTCACCCAGTCTCCAGTTGCACATGTGAGGATCAAAGCGTCTAGGTGTGCGTCAGGCGCGGCGGCTGTCTCGGGTGTCACACGGGAGTTTGTCATCTGCAGCGGATCATGGATGAAGTACCTGTTGCGTCTGTCCAAGTGAGTTTGCCGCCTGAGACAGAGAGAGTGAAATCCTGGGGCTGCGTGTCGCCCTCGACCGAGCATTCGGCCGCAATTGTCCACGCGCCGTCTTTGGGCGAGATCTTTTTAAATGTGCAGTGCGCTTCGTGCTGGTCGTAGCCGCCGGGGCCAAAAAGGTAGGGCGCACCCTCCTGGTCTTGCGGAATAGCGCAATGCGCTGCGTCATCGCCCCAGGTGCCTATAAACTCTGCATCGGCCGCGCGAGCAGGGGTGATGGCGGCACTATGAACGGCCCAAAAAAGAAACATGAACGATGCCAGATAGCGATTGAGCGGCCTCGTTTGCATGTCTTCAAGCCTTTCTGTTGGGCTGGCAGCGTTATGTCAGACACATTCGATTATCTTAGGCCTTTACCATAGAATGACTACTTCACGCGGGAAATGCCCGGCCTTATCGCACATCTCGATCACAAGCCTTGATCTAGGTACCCGGCATTCCCAAATACACGTCCTTATATAAGTCAAACGCAAAGTCTGAAACCCTGGAGGCTGAAGTGATGAGAAAGATGTTGCTGACGACAATCGCCGTAGGCGTTGTGGCGCTTGCCGGACCTGCGGCCGCCCGCGGGCTCGGCGAAGCGGGAGAAGCGGAAGCCGCGCGCATGCACGCGAAAGCCGGCGGCCCATTGAACTATCGCGATGCCGAGCTTCTCGAGCGTTACGGCTGCCGCGATAAAACTGACAGCGAGTACTGCTGGTATCTTTACAAGAAGCAGCGCGGGCACTTCCGGCATGCCAACCGGAATGGCAGAAGGCATCGCGGATACTAAAGGGCGGCGTCGGTTAGCTTCCACAATCAGCCTTACTGCGGCGATGAGACATCGCGCATGACGATACCCGGCGCGTGGCCCTTAATCGGGGTCGCGCGTCATGCGACGCGGCTGCGCTTGCGTGGTTGCGATCCTGTGGCTAGCAAAGCCTTAGGAAACGCGACGCACGGGAGATTGACGTCCATGGCAGATTTGAAGGATACGAATAAGGCGCTCGCCGAGTTGAAGCGCGAGAACGCGGAGCTCTCCGGCATGGTGCTCGCAACCGGAATTATTCTCACGCAACTCTTGCAGACGATCTGCAAGCGCGAACTCAATCCGCAACAGGCTGCGGGGCGCATCATGTCGAACGCGCGCGACGGCATCGAAGGCTATGCGTCCTCGACCAACGCCGATCCCGTCATGAAGAAACGCGCACTTGACGCGGTCAAGCAATACGAGGACCAGATCAGGTCCGTGTTGTCAGTGTGAGGTGCGAATTACTACGGCAGCATCTGCTGTGCAATCATCGCCAGCCAGGACGTATCCGTGCCGACAGAGAGCACCTGCCAGCCTTGTGCCGCCATTTGTTTGCCAAACGCAGCGTCGTTGGCGAAGATGCAGGTGATGACGCCGGCCGCCGTCGCGGCGATGCTGGTCCCGGATTTTTCGCGTGAGACGCGCGGTTTTCTCCACCCGCCTTCCCGGCCGGAGATTTGCGGAGCACGTCGTGTCGAAGACGCGCCTTCGGCACGATGCAGTGCCGGGATCTTTACAAGCGGATGATGTGTCTCAACGCGCCGGGTAAAGGTCCCGGCTCTCCGTAAAATGTGCACGCGCATTTTGCTCGGCCGGGAATGCGGGTGAGGGGGTGCGACTCCCTCTCCTCGTCCTTACGGGGAGAGGGCTGGGATGAGGGGCGGCCGCTTGTTCGATTTTGTTGCCGACTCTATTAGCACCTGTGTCCTTGGAAAGCCGCCATGACGCCATCGCAGGCGGGGACCTGTCCAAGCCTCCGCATGTAATTTCCTCAGAAGCCAGGACAGGTCCCCGCCGGAGACCCGATGCCGCGAATTCGCGGCATCGGCGCGGGGATGACGAGCTTCACCAGCGACACGAGCGCGGCGATGCGGGGTAGCGGGGGCGAGACAGCCGCCGTGACGCCGTCGCGGCGATGCTGATCCCGGATTTTTCGCGTGAGACGCGCGGTTTTCTCCACTCGCCTTCCCGGCCGGAGATTTGCGGAGCACGTCGTGTCGAAGACGCGCCTTCGGCACGATGCAGAGCCGGGATCTTTACAAGTGGCTGATGTGCCCCAATGCGCCGGGGAAAGGTCCCGGGTCTCCGTAAAATGCGCACGCGCATTTTGCTCGGCCGGGAATGCGGGTGGGGTGTCAATTCATTCTGCCGCTTCGAGCAGCGGTCGCGGATATTCGTCCCAGGTTCGGCCGTTGAGGATGCGGCCCGACTTCTTCTTATTCACGCCGCCCCACTGCTTGAAGAAAAATGCAGTGCCGTACTTCTTGCAGTTCTCTTGAACGGCGGTGACCCACTCAGGGTCCATCGGCCGCGCCGAGGGACCGGATTCGCCGCCGACGATGGCCCAGTCGATGCCTTTGAGGCTGGGCCGTCCGACCGGACCGATGAGCGGTTCGAACGAAACGAAGCGCACCTCGGCGGGAATTGTTCGCAGGATTTTGATGCGATCTGCATAGTCCGCGCTTTCAACCGATGTGCCGAGCCAGACGTTGGGCAAGACTTTCAGCTTCGCCGCCTTGAACACGTCGCGCATGTTGTCGGGCCGCTTGGTCAGCACTTGGAACGAATGCCAGTGTGCCTGTTCCATGATGTGCCAGACTTGTCTGATGAACTCCGCAGGCACGCCATCCTGGAACAAATCCGACATGGAGTTGACGAAGACGCGGCGAGGCTGTCGCCAGCGCAATGGAATTTCAAGCGCGGCTTCGTTGAAGTGCAGCTTGCCTGTCCACACCTGACGCTTTCCGCTTTTGCGTGTGACACCCTTGTATGATGAATGCTCCATGGCTTGCAGGCGGCCCGCCATGCGCATGGCGTAACAGTTCGTGCAGCCGGGCGAGATCATCAGGCAACCCGAGACAGGGTTCCATGTGGCGTCGGTCCATTCGATGTCACTTTGTCCGGCCACGTTTTCCGCTCCTTGTAACCCGCAAAAGTGCCTTATAGAATTACGCGATCTGCCGACGAATTAAATGCATTTGAAAGTCGCATGCAACTCACATCGACTAGCATCGCTCTCTAAACTAGAGCATCAATGAGCCAAGTGACCTCATGTGATCAGCAAGAGTGAGTGCCTAATAACTCAGAAAAATCAACGATAACAATCGGTTGTTCACTCTCTTGACGTTGTGAAAATATTGGACGATCATTTACATCCAGACAACAGGGGTACGAGATGGACAAAAAGCCAGATTTGAGTGTCAAACTTTTTGCTGGAGAAGTTCTTGTTGATCAGTCTACTGATGTGGCGCTCTGGCAGCGTGTTCTCTTGGAGATCCGCGGCGTGACCCCCAATGACAAGCCGGGTGGTTCACCTGAAAATGGAGATTCGTCCGAAAGCAAAAGGGGAAACTCGTCGCTTGCGCGCTTTGCAAAATTCGTTGGCGTCACGGCAGACGAGCTTAGAGGTGGGCTTGATCCTAGCGATGAAGCACCGTTCATTTCTCTGGATGGCAGGAGCTGGGAAGCGCTAAAGCGCAATACTCCGACGCGGGGGCCGGGCGGGGTTCCGCCAGCGGTACTCGCCGCGACAGCGCTCACTGCTTGGCAGAAACATCAGCCGATTGGGGATGTAACTTTATCGATTGTGCGCAATGCCATGAATACGATTGACCTCGACGATCCCAACGCCGCGCGAGCGTTGAACAACTGTGATTGGCTTCAGATCAAGGGGGGGAGGGTGGTATTGAACCCGGCGCGACTGAGCAGTGCAGCTCGACTACTTAGGGCGTTTTGCAAGCGTGAAACAATTTCAGAAACTGACTGAGGAGATTGCGAGTGCTATCCGATGAAGCCCTCGTTGTCGAGGTGAGGAGGCTGTCCTTTAAAGGCCAGCGACTACCAATTTTGTTGGTTTTGCACCATTTATCGCAGCCCGCCAAGACCGGAACGATCACGGAGAAGGCTCTAAGTATCGGTTTCCGTAAAGTAAGAGATTGGAACGTCACAGCAATTCTGCGCGCAGCCGCAGATGCGAACTTAGTGGCGCAATTGTCAAACGGGTGGCGTCTGTTGCCTCCAGGCTTGGAATCTCTGACTGCGGTAGGCGTTGAACTGGATGCGCCCCTGATTTCTGAAGTCAAGCACAAGTTGAAAAACCACCTATTGCAAGTGGCCGATAATGATAGGCGTAGGTTCCTAGATGAGGTTATTTCGGCATTTGACGCCAAAGCTTATCGTGCAGCTATCATTATGGCGTGGGTGGGCGCAGCCCATATTCTTCAGGAGCACGTCACGACCAACCACCTTTCGGCATTTAATGCGGCTGGGATGGCGCGGTTTCCTAAGGACTTTCGTTTGGTGCGTTCCTTAGGCGATTTTGGTCGCATCAAGGAGGCTGATTTTCTGCAGCTTTGCGAGGACGCCAGCGTGATGGGTAAGGCTGAGAAACAGGAAATGATAGAAAGACTGGGACAGAGAAATCGATGTGGGCATCCCAATGCGCTCAAATTTCTTGAGCATACAGTGGCTTCACATATCGAGATTCTGACTTCATCAGTTTACGCTAAGTATTGATCACTCCGCCGCCTGTTTTTGCCACTGACAACCTCTCCCCCCTCCCTACTTCTCCGTCACGATCACCGTTCCACCCGCCTGGGCTTCCCATTCACCGCGGTGTTGCGACATGCCAATGAACGAAATCTGGTCGGACTTGATCTGGAATTTGTAAGAATCGAGCGCGAGCAGTGTCGGGTCCGAGACCTTGTAGCCCTTGATCGTCACGAGGCCCTTGCCGCGATTAAACTGGCCCGAGACATATTCGATGCCGGTGGCGCCGATGCGGCCGGCCAGATGCGATTTTGGCGGCGCGGCTTTGAGTTCCCAGCTGATCGTCCCCTCGGCTTGACCGCTCTCGGCCGCATCGAGCTGCATGGCGAAGGCATAGTGGTAGCCGTCGCGCGATTTCCAGTCGCCCTGCCACGTGCTTTCAAGGGACGCTGGCGGTGCGGTCCAGCGGTGCCACAGGCGGCCTACGCCGTCGATGGCGCCTTCCGCGTTGGCGAAGACGACGAACAGACTGCCGATCGCACCAATGATGGCGACGGGATTGCGAATGAGACGCGATACCAGGCTTCTCGGATCAGCGGCCATGTTTTGATGTGCGCGATCTCGCGATTGCGCCCCCACGCTTCACCTCAGCGGCACGCGCCGCCGAAGGCTCCATTCCGTTATCACGAAGCGCGGCCGAAGTCATGCGGCTGGAGGTCTACTCCGCAGCAACCGGCTTCAATTCATAAACGCGGGCAAGTTTGGCGGCGGCGGCGAGGTCACCCGAACGCAGTGCAAGCCGGACCGCGTCCAATTTTTCGGCGTCCTCAAGCGAATAATATGGCGACCATTCACCCTCGGTTTCGATCAAAGTAACGTCAACTGAGGCGGCATACTTTCCTTCGTGCACCATTTCAGTCGTTGGTTGGCTTAGTGTTTGTTTCGTCATTTGCGGCTCCTGAAGTCGGACGACCAAAGCAACGGGTCGGGATAGTAAGCCGTCACAATAACCGCAGGTTCCGTCGTGTCTTTCTCTACGCCCCAGACCACATGCAGCAATTCTCCGTTTCTGGTGGCTTGGAGCACAAGCACAGATGGCCCGATAAACGCTTCTGGGTAATCTTCGATAACTTCACCGTTTTGTACACCCTTAACAATATCGCCAATTAAAATACCACGTTTATCCAATCGCGCGAAGCTGTGTACCGATTACCGGACCTTCCGGTCCTTAACCAACGCACAAATTTGTTGGAACACCGGGTTCATTTTACTCCGCCGCTTGTTTCTTGCCGTTGCCGCTGGTTTTCGCAGTTTTTGCGGATGAAGCAGTCGCGGGCCTCTTTTCTTGCGCGGCTCTTTCCTTGCGTGCCTCCGGCACGGCACCCCTCCTCGCCAACAACTCTTTCAAATACTTCCCCGTGTAACTTTCTTTGACCTTCGCCACATCTTCCGGCGTTCCCTCAGCTACGATCCTTCCGCCGCCGTCGCCGCCTTCGGGGCCGAGGTCGATGATCCAATCCGCCGTCTTGATGACTTCCAGATTGTGCTCGATGACGACGACCGTGTTGCCCGCGTCCGCCAGCTCGTGCAGCACCTCAAGCAACTTCGCGACGTCGTGGAAATGCAGGCCCGTCGTCGGCTCGTCGAGAATGTAAAGCGTGCGCCCCGTGGCGCGCCGCGACAATTCCTTCGACAACTTGATGCGCTGGGCTTCGCCGCCCGAGAGCGTCGTCGCCTGCTGGCCGATGTGAATGTACCCCAAGCCGACGCGCGCCAAAGTCTCTAACTTGTCGCGGATCGACGGCACGGCCTTGAAGAAGTCCGCGCCTTCTTCGACCGTCATGTCGAGCACGTCGGCGATGGACTTGTCCTTGAAGGCAACCTGCAGCGTTTCGCGATTATAGCGCCTGCCCTTGCAGTCCTCGCACGTCACGTAGACGTCGGGCAAAAAGTGCATCTCAATTTTCAAGACACCGTCGCCCTGGCATTTTTCGCACCTGCCGCCTTTGACGTTGAACGAAAAGCGCCCCGGCTCGTAGCCGCGCGTTTTGGATTCAGGCAAGCCCGCATACCACTCGCGCATCGGCGTGAAAGCGCCCGTGTACGTCGCCGGGTTCGAGCGCGGCGTGCGCCCGATCGGCGATTGATCGATGTCGATGATCTTGTCGAAGAATTCGATGCCGGTGATCTTGTCGTGCTCGCCCGGATGCTCTTTGGCGTTGTTCAACTTGCGTGCCACGGCTTTGTAGAGCGTGTCGATGAGCAGCGAGGATTTTCCGCCGCCCGATACGCCCGTGATGCAGGTGAAGAGCCCAACGGGAATAGATGCCGTGACGTTCTGCAAATTGTTCGAGCGCGCGCCATAAACGGAGAGCGCCTTGCCCTTTTCCGCGATACGGCGTTTGCGCGGCACGGAGACTTGCCGGCGGCCGCTCAAGTAATCACCGGTCAAACTTGCGGGCGTGCTCATGATGTCGTCCGGCGACCCTTGCGCCACGATCTCGCCGCCGTGAATGCCGGCGCCCGGTCCGATGTCGACAACGTGGTCGGCGGTCATGATCGCATCTTCGTCATGCTCCACCACGATCACCGTGTTGCCGATGTCGCGCAGGTGGCGCAGTGTTTCGAGAAGCCTGGCGTTGTCGCGCTGATGCAAGCCGATTGAGGGTTCGTCAAGAACATACAGCACGCCCGTAAGGCCAGAGCCGATCTGCGAGGCGAGGCGAATGCGTTGACTTTCCCCGCCGCTCAATGTGGACGAGGCGCGCGAGAGCGTCAGATATTCAAGCCCGACGTCGTTCAAGAATTTCAATCGGTCGCGGATCTCTTTTAAAATGCGCGTCGCGATTTCGTTCTGTTGTTTGGTGAAGGTTTTCGGCACCTCCGCAAACCAGATGTTTGCCGCCTTGATCGACAGATCGCCGACTTCGCCGATGTGCTTGGCTCCGATTTTCACGGCAAGTGATTGCGGCTTCAAGCGATAACCGCCGCACGCGTCACACGGATGGGCGGCCTGATAGCGCGAGAGTTCTTCTCGCACCCAGTCGCTGTCGGTTTCCTTCCAGCGCCGCTCGATATTGCCGATGACGCCTTCGAACGGTTTCTCGGTCGCGTAATTCCGCGCCCCGTCCCAGTAGGTGAAGATCACGTCCTCCTCGCCCGATCCGTAAAGCAGTGCGAGCTGCACGTGCTTGGGCAATTTCGCCCAAGGCGTTTTCATCGAGACTTTGTAGAATTTGGCGAGGCTTTCCAGCGTCTGCTCGTAATAGGGCGAGGTCGATCCGGTTTTGGCCCAAGGATAAATGGCGCCCTCGGCCAGCGACAGCGCGGCGTCTGGCACAACCAATTCCGGCTCGAAACGCAATTCCGTGCCAAGGCCGTCGCACGTGGGGCAGGCGCCGGCCGGCGCGTTGAACGAGAACAAGCGCGGCTCGATCTCGTCAATCGTGAAGCCCGAGACGGGGCAGGCGAAGCGGGCCGAGAACACGATGCGCTCGTGCGTGTCGTTCTTGGATTTGTTGGCGCCCTCAGTGTCTGTTTTCGACAATGGCTTATCGACATACTCGGTGATCGCCAAGCCGTCTGCAAGCTTCAAAGCTTGCTCAAACGAATCCGCGAGGCGCGTGCCCAAATCTTTCTTGACCACGATGCGATCAACGACGACGTCGATGTCGTGCTTGAATTTCTTGTCGAGCTTGGGCGCGTCGCCAATCTCGTGAACTTCGCCGTTGATCTTGACGCGCTGATAGCCCTTCTTCTGCCACTCGGCGAGTTCCTTGCGATACTCACCCTTGCGGCCGCGCACGACGGGGGCGAGCAGCAAGAGGCGCGTGCCGTCCGGCAATGCCAGCACGCGATCGACCATTTGGCTGACGGTCTGACTTTCAATCGGTAATCCGGTTGCCGGCGAATAGGGCACGCCAACGCGCGCGAACAGGAGGCGCAGGTAGTCGTAGATCTCGGTCACAGTGCCGACTGTCGAGCGCGGGTTTTTGCTTGTTGTTTTTTGTTCAATCGAAATCGCGGGCGACAGGCCGTCGATGTGATCGACATCCGGCTTCTGCATCATCTCGAGGAACTGGCGCGCATACGCGCTCAAGCTCTCGACATAGCGGCGTTGGCCCTCGGCGTAGATCGTGTCGAACGCGAGCGACGATTTTCCCGAGCCCGACAACCCCGTGAACACGACCAGCGCGTCGCGCGGAATTTCCAGATCGACGTTTTTCAAGTTGTGCTCGCGCGCACCGCGCACGTGAATCGATTTGTGGGCTCCGCCCACGGCAATCGTTTTCATCAGGTCAGATGGGGCGCGGGCGCCTGCCGCAGAGCGGCTATTTGCGGCGGGGTTCGTGGATGGCTTTTTCATGGGGAGAACGTCTAGCCGAGCGGGGCTTGTCAAGCAATGCGGCGGGAGGGTAGGCGGTCCCAGGCTCCAAATTATGCTGGTCCCGCCACTTCCAGGAACCAGCGCTGCAAACCGGAGTCGTCGCAGTAAATAGATTTGTGATCTGGCCGAGTGACAAGATCGCCGATTTCCAGTTCGAGCTCATCGGACTCAAAACTCTAACGGCCGCTGACTTTATTCTGTAGCCCGCTTGCTTTGTAATCCGGGACGCGCTGCCCAACATGGTTCATGAAGCGTAAACATACGGCTTCGCATTTGCCAGGCGTTACGAACTTCGTATTCACGCGATCTGCCTAATCTTCGAGACGCTTTCTCGGAGATTTTAGCCATAATGCGCGCTCTTTCGTTCATAGCCGTTTCAGCTTCCGGCTGCGGGCGTTTGCGCCGGATTGCATTGGGAGCGGTGTAACAATGCTGTCCTACACAATCGATCAAGCAGCCTCTCAGATCGCAACCGTTGGCTGGGCGAATGCCGCCGCTTCCCCCATCACCTACGGATTCCGTTCGAGCGAAACGGGCAATCCCTATTTCGAGCGCTTCACGGCAGCGCAGATCTCCGCCACGCAAGCGGCCATAGGGTTGTGGTCAGACGTTGCCAACATTAAGTTCACCCGGGTTGGCTCAGGCACAACCGGAAACACGGCTTACACAAACAGCGCGACTATTCTCTTCGGAGCCGATACCGGTGTTGGCGAGTATGCCTTCGCCTATATGCCGGGCAGCCGAGCGGCCGCCGATATCGATGGCGACGTCACCATCAATCCGTCGTTCGGTTCGTTTTCGGATCTCTCCCGCGGGAGCTATGATTTCATGGCCATCGTCCATGAGATCGGGCACGCCATCGGCCTCGATCATCCCGGCAACTACAACGGGGGCGATCCAACGTACGCCGCGAATGCGGCTTACGTCCAAGACAGCCGCCAGTACACCTTGATGAGCTATTTCGATGCAGAGGAAACCGGCGCGCGCCACTACGATACGTATGCGGCAACGCCATTGCTTCACGATATAGCGGCCGCACAGGCCCTCTATGGCGCCAACCATGCAACGCGTGCCGGCAATACCGTCTACGGCTTTAACAGCAACGCGGACCGGGTCCAGTTCCACATCAACAGCGCGGCGCAAGATGTTGTCTTTGCCATTTGGGACGGCGGCGGTCGAGACACGCTTGATCTTTCTGGTTACATTGAGGCATCTAGAATCAATCTGAACGCGGGCTCATTCTCAAGCGCTGGTGGATTGTATGCCAACATTGCCATTGCGCGTGGCGTAGTGATCGAAGACGCCAAGGGCGGCGCGGGCCACGACGTCCTCTATGGCAACTCTGCAGCGAACGTGCTGATTGGCAACGCGGGGAATGACACCATACGCGGTGCGTTCGGAAACGATTATCTCTGCGGGGGATCTGGCCGTGACAGCTTCGTGTTCAGTGAGAAATTGAGCCAAACGGGCAACCGGGACCGTATTTCGGATTTCAAAGCCGCCGACGATACGATCAAGCTCGACAATGCCTACTTTACCCGGCTGACGGGTGCCGCAAATACCGTCCTCTCGGCATCTCAGTTTTGGGCGGGAAGTGCTGCCCACGATACAAGCGACCGCGTCATCTACAATCCGGCGACCGGCGTCTTGAGCTACGACGCCAATGGCATCGTCGCTGGCGGCACAGTCCAGGTCGCTGTGCTGGGCGCACATCTGGTCCTGACAAACGCCGATTTCGTTATCATCTAGCGGCGCTTACCCGCTCGCATGGCGACGCCGTGCCCGGTACGCACACATGAACGCCGCCTGAACCGCCCGCTCAAGCGCCGTTCAAGGCGAGGCTTGTAGTGATCTCGCCACAACCCGGCTATAGTCAGCGAGTATACTCCATGCCAAGCGCAAGTGTTTACTTCGAAGAGGCAACGCACATGATCGACTATTCTCAGAACTCCAAACTCTCCGCTCTGGCGGCCCACGGCGAAGTCGCCGTCAACAGAACCATGTCGCTCGTCAAGCTGGGCGTGCTCGCCGTCTCGGTGGCGGCGGCCATTCCGACCGCGCGCAATCTCTATTACTCCTGGACGACGGGCGTGCCGTACAACCAAGTCGAGCACCGGCTGACGCAAGCCGAACTGCTTGAGAAGAATTTCGATTGCAAGATCGATTATCGCGCCCTGTCGGCGGCAACCGGCGCCAAGGTCGATGTCGGCTCGTGCGCCAAAACCGGCGATATCTCGATCAAGATTTCCCGTCCCAACGGGCAAGTGAACTACGAGTGGATCGCGTTTGAAAAATTGCCGAAGCCCGCTTCGACCCAGGCCGCGTCCTCGATGCTCGATATCTTCATCACGGCAGCGATTGCCGAAGAATTGGCGAAGCCGAAAGCGGCAGCACCCGTGTCCACGGCACCGATCGTCGTTGCTGAAGCTGCGACCGAAGTTCTCTGCCAGGCGAAGGCGAAGGACATGATCACCCGCGTCGTCAAGGAAACCGGCAAGTGCTTCAAGGAAACCGTATCGCTCTTCAAGGGCACGGTTGAGAAGCGCGAAGAAGTGGCGTGCGATAAGGCGTGCCCGGCTCCCAATTAAATGCCGGGCGAGTGCGTGTTCGCCGAACCAGTTGAAAACATTTTGCGCGGCACTTCATGTTCGAAGTGCCGCGCGATTTGTTTTTGTCCGGTGCGCAACACGTCAAAAGCGTTTGTTAGACATCTTGCGAGATCGTCAACATCACCGCTTGACGTCTGGCAAATAGGGGTATTCACTCACCTTTCGTGAAGCCGCCGCTGCAAGTTGTGAAGAAGCGAGATGGATCCCGGCCCATGCGGCCGCTAAACCCTCGCTTTCCTTGTAGTACCGAAAAGGTTTCGAGGTCGCGCCTCACGCAGTTGAAACAGCTGATGGAGGAAGGATGACGCCACCTGGTACATTCGGACCTCGCCAAGGTGCGGGGTCACGGCTTGGATAGCGGACTCGAGCCAATAGCTTTGCTTATTGGGGCCATGCTCGTCCTAGCCGCCACAGTCAAAATTTGGATACTTCATACGAGGGCGGAGGCGCGATCACGCCGACAGAGCCTCGCACACAAAGCCCGGTTATAGTCTGGGCAAACCATCTATGGTCAACGAACCCCGCGCACGTCTGAGGACGTCGCGGGGTTTTCATTTTTTTGTTTGCGCACGGCGACTCTCGTTCCTCGTTCCTCGTGCCGGCCGCCGTGCGCGGAGCAATGTGTATAGTCTCACCGCCGCGTCCGGACCGGCGGCAATGTTCCGCCGTTGGCGGTCTGCCGAAGTGTTCCAGCGCTTCCGGCCGGCTCGAGGAACGAGAGTCGGAAGCGCCAATAAAAAAGAGATGCCAGGAACCGTAAAGCTTTATTCTGCCTATTCGGCTTGAACCCTCCGCAAAGGGAATCCCCCGCTCCAGTTCCTGGCTGCGCTAACTTTGGCGCTGCTGGCGTGCGCCTGCAACATAAAATGCTGTGCTGCAGTATTTTTTCCGGGAATGTTTCTACAGAGTGGCGCGGCGACCAGAAAAAATGGGGATTACTATGAACCATCGTTGCGCCGTGGTCACAGATCACGCCGAAGTTGTCAGAGAACTGTTGTTCACTGTTCAGGCCAACTCAGGAAACCACCGCGCCGTGCCGCGTTTCGCATAAGCGGCGAGATTGGCGTGTTTTTCCGCGTGGCGGCGGATCGGCGTCTCGAAATGCGGGCAGAGCGCGCTCGCGACAGAGGCGTAAACGGACGCGTCGGCGGCGTGCGGTTGCTCACCAAACAAGAACGCCTTGTCACCCAGAAACGCGGCGATTGAATCGAGATCGCAGGCGGCGAGTGTTTCAATCTCAGTGCGCGTGTGCCGTCCCATGCCTTGGCCAAACATGGTGCGCTTGGTGTCACGGTGGATCTTTGCAATGATGAGCGGACGGATGAGAGCGGGCGCGGCGTCGAAAAAGTGGCGCGGGCCTTTGTCGAAATTGTCTTTCACCATCCAGCGGCTATCGACGATCGCCCAGTAGAGATGCTCTTCGCACATTTTCTCAAACGCCCAGCCGATGCCGCGCTGTTCTTTCGTTAAGCCGTCGTCGAGATCGATGCCGTGCTTCTTCTCAATATGAAAACGGATGAAAGACGAGTCAGCAACAACTTTGCCGTCGTCGCTGATGTAAGGCAGCTTGCCCTTGGGCGCTGTCCTTAACGCTGCCCCGCCTTTGGCCTCGGCCTTGAAAGGCAGGCCGCTCATTTTGAGGTGCACCCAACTCTTGACCACGAACGGGCTTGGATCAGGAAGCCCGAAATTTGCGCCGAATGTGTAGAGGGTGATCATCGAAACCTCCGTCAGTGGGGCATCGCAGACGCGCTTGCCCCTCAGTCCTTATGATTGGTAATCGCGACGAACTTCGGGTCATCCTGCACGGTGCGTTCGTGCATGAGAAAATCATAATACCCGCAGCGGCGCTTGTCGCCCGGATAGTCGCGGCAGTTTGCTGGCCGCGCTTTATAGATGGTGCAGCGGCGCTCTTTGGTATCGAAGAACTGGCAGATGCGGCCGAAGTGCGGATCCTTTTTGCGCCGCATGATGTACTTGCGCCCATAAGCCGCGCGCGTGAATTTTTTCTGCGCCTTCTCAACCGGCATGTCGTGATGTTTGGCGAGCCGCTTCACGTCGGCCTTGTTCAGCGCAATCAACGGGTACGAACAGCAGTAACCGGGGCAGTTGAGACAATTGTATTGGGCCATCGGCGGCGGTGTTCTTTCTCAAAGGTGTACGTGCCGCTTTGCAATAGGGCAGCGCGTAGGTTGGGTCAAGCAAGGGCGTCAGTCCGCGCGCCGACCCAACAATTTCTTGCATTCGTCGCCACCAAGCATTGAAATGGAAACATGAAATACCGCCGCCTTAAAATTCCAGGCATCTCTTATTTTTTCACGGCAATCGCCTTTCGCCGCCAACCGATGTTCAGGGACGAAATGGCCTTAGACGCCCTCGGCGAGGCAATCCTCAAGGTTCAACGCAGCCGTCCCTTCCAGATCGATGCGCAAGTTTTTTTGCCAGATCACATTCACGCTTTATGGACACTGCCCGAAGGCGATGACGATTATTCGACCCGTTGGCGCCTCATCAAAGAGGCGTTTACGCGTTGGCATGTTGACGAATTCGGCGGGCAAGTGCGCTCAAAGAGCCGCATCGAGAAGGGCGAACAGGCGGTTTGGCAACGCCGGTTTTGGGAACACGCGATCCGGGACGATGCCGATTTCGACCACCATTTCGATTACATTCATTTCAACCCAGTGAAGCACGGTTACGTGGCGGCTCCGAAAGATTGGCCGCATTCGACGTTTCACGATTGGGTCGCGAAGGGCCGGTACGACATTGGATGGGGCAGTGATCGCGCCGGCGAAATAGCAGCGTGGCGTATGCGGGAATGAGCGGAAAATATGATCCACGCGTAGGTTGGCGTCAAGCGGAGGCGTCAGCCGGAGCGCAGACCCAACAACTTTGCAGCGGAAGTTCGCGTGGCGCGTGGGTCATGCGCCATTATCGCAAAGATGGGAAACGTAGGTTGGCGTCAAGCGGAGGCGTCAGCCGGAGCGCAGACCCAACAACCAAGCCGGGATAAGAAAATCGCATAAGGGAACTTGAGGCATTGTCATTTTTGAATCGTATACTTTGCCCGAAGAAATGTTGGGTCTGCGCTGACGCTTGACGCCAACCTACAAGTGGCACCAATTATTTTGACCCGGCCTACTTACTGCCGTTTGTATGTCACCACGGTAAAGAAGTACGATGCACCTTCAATGCGCACACGCCGGTATCGCACAGCATTCATTCCGTAGGTTGGGTAGAGGGCGG
>JAYSVT010000104.1:0-6332 GCA_043718455.1 Hyphomicrobium sp. | reverse complement strand
AAACAGGGATCTGGCGAACAACCTCAGCCCAACGTTAAGACGGACGCACGGTAGTTCACAACGCCGAGCGCACCGTTCGCCATGGCATTCGCAGCAATGCACGCGCCGTCTCACTTGGTGAGGCGAGCCGTTGCGCCGAGTAGGGGCCCCGCATCCTGAGGCCAGGACGGCCTGGTCCATACACCCCGCAATTGCGATGTCGAGGCCGCCGAACCAATTCGCCTTATCTGACAAATACCTTGTTACCAGTTGTCACCGCACGAATGAAGTGTCAGCCGATCAAACTGACCTGGATCAATGACCGGTTGCGTGTCCACGCTCACCTTGGCCCTGGAGACGCCGAGAGACAAACAGGATGGGACTGGGCGAAAGCTATGACAGGACCCGAGCATACAAGCCCAGTGCCTCCAATGAACCCTGCAACACTTTGAACAAAACCTAGCTCGACCGTTCAGAGAAATTCGTACTCGAAACGCACATCTGTTCTGGTCCCGTCGAGCGCCCTTACAGGAGGCCACACCGTGAACAAGCTTAACACTCTGGCGACCGGCATCGCGTTGGGTATCACTCTGGCGTCGATAAGTCTGTTGTGCGCGCTGGCCTTCGCACTTTGGCCCGGTGCTACGCTCGACTTCTTCGCGGCTTTCATGCATGGGCTCGACTTCACCACGGTCAAATCTGCCGCCCCGATGACCCCAGGTCGCGTGCTCTACGGTGTTATCGGTCTAGGAGTCGTTGGCCTCATCACGGGCCTCGTCTTCGGCACTCTCTACAATGTCCTCAGTCAAGAATAGCGCCTCAATAAAAGTTTCCAGCGGCAATTTTCAATCCAGGAGTAAATCATGTCCAATACCACTAAATGTCTAACAATCGCGACAGCGGCTGCCGCGCTATTGGCAACTTCAGCGATGACAATCAACGCACAAGACTCGTCACACGACCAACACCATCCTGCCGGGGAAGCGGCCAAAGAACCGCAAGTTGAAAAACCAGACGCTACTCCCAAGTCCGCAGATGTACCAACCGATACCAAGAAAGCGGGCGGCATGATGGGTGACGATCATATGCCAAAGATGATGAAAATGATGCAAGACATGCACGGAAAGATGATGGGCGGCGGGATGCCGATGCAGCCCAAAGGCGATACCGGCCCGTCAAGCCTCGCGTTCAATGTTATCATGATGAAGATGCATAAGGACATGGCGATCACCTATTCGGGCAATGCCGATGCCGACTTCGTCAAGGGCATGATCCCGCATCACCAAGCCGCGATCGACATGGCAAAGACGGTGCTGGCCTTCGGTAAGGACCGCGACGTTAAAGAAATGGCGGAAGACGTCATCAAAGCGCAGGAAAAAGAGATTGCCAAGATGACGGAGTGGTTGAAAAAGCAAGGCGGATGAATCGTGTGGGCTCGATCTCCGGCAAAGCGGGACAACAAGATCGCAAAATGAAGGTATGAACTTCAGTGGAGCCCAACAGACCGGGCAGCCGTTCCCGGTCTCCAATCTCTCCTCTCGCATACGTCCCGCCCTACACTCGAACAGAATACCGGCGAAAGCGATCTCCTTGATCAATACACCAAAGGCCCCGAGAAAACCTCATGAGCAGATTGCGTCTTCACGACGAGAACCACCTCTTTGAACGCGTCGGCTGGCTGAGGGCCGCGGTGCTCGGAGCTAACGATGGCATCGTGTCGACGGCAAGCTTGATCGTTGGCGTTGCCTCAGCCCCGGGCAACCCAAGCAATATCTTGATCGTTGGCATTGCAGGGCTCGTCGCTGGCGCCATGTCGATGGCGGCTGGCGAATATGTCTCTGTCAGCTCGCAGGCCGACACCGAGAACGCAGACTTGGCGCGCGAGAGCAAGGAACTTGCTGACAGTCCCGATTTCGAAAAAGCCGAACTCGCCGCAATTTACGTCAAGCGCGGCGTTGATCAGGATTTAGCAAACAAGGTCGCTCAACAGCTCATGGCAAAGGATGCACTGGCGGCCCACGCACGCGATGAACTGGGCATTTCAGCAGCGACCTCGGCGCAACCTGTGATGGCCGCACTGACGTCGGCTGCAGCATTTGCGGCGGGCGCGGCGATGCCGTTACTTATGGTTATGATTTCACCGGCTGGATCATTGGTGAAAACGGTCACCGTTGCGTCATTGTGCTTCCTCGCGCTCCTCGGCGCCATTGGTGCAAAGGCAGGTGGCGCTGACATACTGAAAGCAACCGTGCGCGTCACGTTTTGGGGGGCATTGGCTATGGCACTCACCGCCGCGATTGGCGCCGCGTTTGGCACGGTGGTCTAGCGACAAGGGGCAACCAGCGCACTTCACGATTAAAAGACTTAGGTTCCGGCGCATTTTCGAGCGACGGATTCCCTACTATTCCCATTCGAGGAAGAGACTGCCAATTTCCCGATCGATCAACGAGCCAGTTCGCGACGATCCGGCGGCCCGTATCGCTCTCCTGGTCTCTCAAGGGTGGGCTCTCAAAGGTCAAGTCGGTCTAGAGTCGATCCAAAACAGCGCTCAACTTCCCGCGCACATTCTTGGCAAGTTTCGTCAGCTCGGGATTGCCGATGTGCATCATGGTGTCCAACGGATCGACGGCCGCAACCTCTGTTTGGCCGTTGCCAATGTCGTGAACGATAACGTTGCACGGCAGCATCGTTCCGATCTTGTCTTCCGCCTGGAGCGCCTGATGCGCGAGCGGCGGATTGCACGCACCAAGTATTCGATAGGGCGGCCAATCAATATCAAGCTTCTTTTTGAGCGTGTCCTTGACATCGATTTCGGTCAAAACACCGAAACCTTCTGCTGCAAGCGCCTCTTTCACCTTTGTGACAGCCGTATCGAACGGAAGGGCCAGTAACTTCGCCATGTAAAAACTCATGCCTTACGCTCCTATAATGTCTTGCCGGCGCCGTAGATATTCCTCGCGTTCAATCTCGCCCTTGGCGTAACGCTCGCTCAGGACATCCAGCGCAGGCTTTTCAGGCGGGCCGCGTCCTTGACCGGCGCCGAATTTTTGAATCAAGACCGCGATCCCAACTAGGACGGCGATCCAGAAGATGAGTGGGATCAACATGTGCCATGTGCCCCACGAGAAACTCCAATCGTGCATGGGCCAATTATACGGCATCGGCTAAACCTCCGCTAAACTCAAAGTCATTTTCTAGCGGCTGCCAACGGCACGAGCCTTGACCCTCGTCAACATTGCCAAATTTACTCGGCTGCTGCTCTCAACGCGCCGAAATCCATTTCGTACTTGGCAAGCCGCGCTTCACGCTCAGCGATGTAGTCTCGCGTCAACGGAATAGCGTCCAGCCTCTTTGCCAGCTGAATTTGGAACACCATCAAATTTCCATATCGAAACCCAGTCTCGCTGGCCGCAAGATAAAATTCCCACATCCGGCAAAACTCTTCGCCAAAGAGCCGGACCGCTTCGTCATAACGGTTCAGGAACGCTCTGCGCCACGCCGCCAAAGTCTCTGCATAATGCAAACGGAGGATCTCGACGTCGGTGACGATCAGACCTGATTTCTCGATCTCAGGTAGAACCTCTGAAAGCGCGGGTATGTGCCCGCCCGGGAATACGTGTTTCGCAATCCAAGGGTTGGTCGCGCTCACACCGTCGAAGCGGCCTATGGAGTGCAACAGCATGACGCCATCGTCGGCAAGCATTCTGTTGGCTGCCCGGAAATAAGTGCCGTAGTCGGCGGGGCCAACGTGTTCGAACATTCCAACAGAGACGATCCTATCGAACGGGCCGGCGACATTCCGATAGTCCATCAACCGGAAGTCGACGCGGGACGATAGCTGGTTCTCGGCCGCTCGCGCGCGCGCAATTTGAAGCTGTTCCTCAGATAACGTGATACCCGTAACCGAGGCTCCGCATGCTTGCGCCAGATAGAGCGCGAGACCACCCCAGCCACAGCCGATATCGAGAACGCGCGCACCTGGCTCAACCAGTAACTTCGCCGCAATATGCCGCTTCTTGGCGCGTTGCGCCGCTTCGAGCGGTTGACCTGGATACTCAAAGTAGGCGCAGGAGTATTGCTTATCCGGATCCAGAAAGAGGTCGTAGAGGCGCCCATCCTGATCATAATGATGCGCAATTTGCCGGCGCGACCGTTGTGCCGTGTTACTGACGCGGGTCCATCCCAACGTTGTCCTGACCCGCTGACGGACTGCGCCAAGCGCTGGCGGGGTCATGGATTTGAGATTACGGCCCAAGAGTTCCAAGAGGTCAGAGATATTGCCGCCCAAAACCACGAGCCGCCCGGAACTGAACAGCTCGCCAAGCGCGACCGCTGGATTGAACAATATTTCGCGTTCCGCGCCTCGATCCATGAATCGCAGTCTGACCGGAATGCCGGTCCCGTCACCGACATTGAACCGCTCTCCCCTTACGGTTTCGACAGCAAGCGTGCCTTGCCGGACACAGCGCTTCAGGAAGGAACGCAAGAACAAGCTCATCGCACGGCTCCGATCGGCTACGCGAAATCTGCACGTCACATCTTTATTTCTAGCAGCTGCCGCTTCAGCTTGATTTGCGCTTGATCAAAAAGGGGCGAAGATCTGCCCTCCACAAGGAGGCCGGCACGAGCGTCAAGGCCGCAATTTTGATCAGTCTCAAGGCACGTTCAGGGAAATCTGGCAACCTGATCTCATAATTGATAAGCGCCGGCTGGCTACTTTTCCTGCATTCAACCTCAATGCTTCGGCCTAACGATAATGAGACCAATGAGTGCGATGGATGCGATGACCGCGCCGGTTGCAAACGTGGCACCGGGCCCAGCGACGTCCCACACTCCGCCTGCAATCAAACTTGCCGCCAAGAGCGCCAAACCCGTTACAAGACTGAAGATGCCAAACGCTGTTCCCCTTAAACTTTCTGGCGCAGTATCCGCCACGAGCGCCGACAATAGCCCTTGGCTCAGCGCAAGGTGCAACCCCCACAGCGCTATGCCGGCAAAGACGGCTCCCAATCCAGTTGATGTCGCCAACAAAACATCAGCGGCAATGAGCGGCACGAGCGACCAAGACAAGAGCGTATAACGATCCTTCTTATCGGATAAGGCGCCCGCTGGGTAGGCCGCGGCCGCATAGGCAATGTTCATCACCACAAGTACAAGCGGAACGTAAGCCACCGAAAGACCTGTCGATTGCGCACGCAAAATCAAGAAGGCTTCGCTGAAGCGCGCCAAGGTAAAGACTGCAGCGACGGCGATGACCAGCCAGAAACGGCGGCCAAGCGCAGTCAGAACTTTGAGGTTGAACGAGACTGGGCGCCGCACGTTTGCCGATGCGCGTTCCGGCTCCGGCACCGCGAACGCTGCGAGTGCAAAGGACATCAATCCAGGCACGACCGCCAGCCAAAAGACCAGTTTGAAATTGTTGGCTGTGATCCACATGCCCAAAAATGCAAGCAGCGGGCCAATCACGGCGCCCATCGTATCGAGCGCCTGGCGCAATCCAAAGCTTGCGCCGCGTGATGCTCCTGGGCTGAGATCCGCAATCAATGCATCCCTGGGCGCACCACGAATCCCCTTGCCTATCCGGTCAACAATGCGCGCGGCAATGATCCAGTTCAAGCTCAGTGCCAGAGGGAACGCGGGTTTTGAGAGAGCGGCAAGGCCGTACCCGAGAGTGACCAGTGGGCGGCGCTTGCCGAGTCGGTCACTCAGCATGCCCGAGACGACCCTCGCCAGAGCGACGCAGGCTTCAGAAACGCCCTCGATAAGGCCAACAACAAGTGTCGATGCACCCATAACCGTTACAAGATAAACCGGTAGAAGCGCGTGGATGATCTCAGAAGAGATGTCCATGAGCATGGATACAAAACCGAGCACCCACACGCCCCGCGGGACACCTGATAGGGAGGCGCGCACTGATTTGGTCCTAGTGTCTCTAGGCATCCAAGAACACCTCGGTCACGGACCGGCAAACGGCACGAGCACTTAACGGGAGCTTGAATCGCATGGAATGGCTGTGCCTTGCGGAAGGTCAAAAAAAGAGCCGGCCAGTATGGCTCCGAGGGGCAGAGCGAATATCTGGCCGGCTCCAAAGGTGGTGCCGCACGGGGGGGGGGGAAGGCACCACCCAGACAAACGACGGCTACTGACAAGCCTGCCGTTCCGAAAGACCGGCGAGGCGGTCAAAGTTCGTTATGCGAATGTCAGTGCCATGCTTGACCTCAATAACGCGCATGGTGCGAAGCTTCGTGAAAGTACGGCTGACCGTTTCGATCGTGAGACCGAGAAAGTCGCCAATATCGGCACGGCGCATGGGCAAATGTAGTGTCTTGTCTTCGCCTTTGCCCGATACTGTA
>JAYSVT010000103.1:0-2202 GCA_043718455.1 Hyphomicrobium sp. | reverse complement strand
TGAGCGGCAGGATCATGGACGTGTTGACGACCGAACCCGGCCTCCAGCTTTACACTGGCAATCTTCTGGACGGCACGATCGCTGGACCGAGCAGCCGCCTGTATCGCCAATCCTCCGGACTGTGCCTTGAGACCCATCACTATCCCGATTCCCCGAACCAGCCTGCTTTTCCCTCCGTGGTCTTGCGCCCGGGTGAGACCTATCGGTCGGCGACGATCTATCGCTTTGGCGTCGCGGCCATGAGTTGACCGACTTGGTGAATAATGACATATATTGCAGGAATTTGGCTGGTACCATTCCAGCACCCTGGACCACCAGAGCCAAACCGGAACAGAGGAACGCCATCATGGATACCAAGGCAGCACTGGCAGAACTGGGCATCACCGTGAAAGATCTGACCGCCGCCCAGCGCAAACAGTTCGACGAAGACGGCTATTTTGTCGTCGAGAATGTGTTCGGTCCCGCGGAGGTTACCGAAATGCGCGATGAGTTCGAACGGCTGCGCGGCATTGAGGGCGAGTTTGGCGGCCACGAGGTACACATCGAGCCTGGTGCGCCGCGACTCTCCAATCTCTTCAACAAATCGCCGGCCTTTGACCGCTGCCTCAACTGCACGCCGACTCTTGCCGCTGCCCATTACCTGCTCGGTGAAATCCGCGTCTATTCCCTGAATGCCCGCAATCCCTTGAAAGGTCAGGGCCAACAGTTGCTGCATGCAGATGTCCCGCGCGTGTCGCCGTCTGACTGGCGCGTGGTGAATTCAATGGTCATGCTCGATGACATGACACTCGATAACGGCCCGACGCGTGTGGTTCCTGGCTCTCACAAATGGGTGCCGATCAACGTTCCGGACGTGAATATGGCAGAGGTCAAGCACATCGAGGTGACGGCCGAGGACAGGACGATCATGCCCGCCGACCCCTATGCGCCGCATCCCAAGGAGATCAAGCTCACGGGCAAAGCCGGATCTGTCGCGGTCATCAATGGCCATATCTGGCATGGCGGAACGCTGAACGAGAGCGGCGCGCCGCGCCGCGTGCTGCATCTGGCGATCGGACGGCGCAACCTTCCGCAACAGTTAAATGAACGCGAACACCTCACCGACGATCTCTACAATCGTGCGAGCCCAAGCCAGAAGTTCCTGCTCGATATCGATGGCGCAACACCGCGCGTCAAAGGCTATCCGCCGATGCCGAAATCAGCCCGGGTGTGGACTGCCGCAGATACCGTGGATGCCAAGAAGCATCATTGAATGGTTTTCTAGGTGGCGATGAGGACCTCGATGCCAGCTTCCTTGAGCTTGTCCAGATCGGCGGGGGCAATTCCGGCGTCAGTAATGATTGTGCGCACCTCGGCCACGCCGCAAACATCGCAGAATGCAGGGTGCTTGAACTTGCTGGAGTCTGCGAGCACAACCACATGTGCGGCGCAACCCACCATGCGCCGTTTCATAGCCGCAACATCAATCGACGTTTCTGAGAGTCGCCCCCCGGCCAGGGAATGAATGCCAATCAAGGCGATATCCGCATGCAGCCGGTCGAGAAATGAAAGGCCGGGATCGCCGATCATTGTCGGGGAATCTTTGCGAATAGTGCCGCCAAGCACAACGAGATTAATCGCGGCTGCCCTTGCCAGAACGGTGGCAATTGCCAGGTCGTTCGTGCAGGCCGTCAGTTTGATTTCCATGCGGACGGCAACCTTCGCCGCTTCGAGTACCGTCGAACTTGAATCGAAGATGACGCTCTGGCCTGGCTCCAACAATGCGGTCGCACGAGCGCCGATCTTCAACTTGTCATCATGTGCAACATGCAGGATAATGTCCCGCGGCGCTTCAAAAGTCGTTTTCTGCCTGTCTCTGAGCATTGCTCCGCCGTGACTTCGCTCAAGGTGGCCCCCTTGGACCAGGGCCTCAAGGTCACGGCGGATAGTAGAACCCGAAACGCCGATGTCCTCAGAGAGTCTGACAATCGACGCGGCGCCTTCGCGGCGCAAATAGTCGAGAATAAGGGCACGGCGTTGTGCGGAAATCACTCTATCCTCCCCAGGTCTTTCAACCTGTCGGAGGGCACGAGTACAATATACACTGCGAGTGCGCCCATTTTGTCATTTCTCTGTCTTAATCCCTCATGTGCGTGTTTGGCAAACGCTTTAGCCGTAACGGGCGACCGCAGCGGTGTTCATTGACAAGTGTTTTTCATTGTG
>JAYSVT010000102.1:0-2215 GCA_043718455.1 Hyphomicrobium sp. | reverse complement strand
TACAATGTCCCCAATGCTGGCCATGTGACGTCGCAGGCGCACCATCGCGAATTCGCCATGGCGGCGGGCGAAATGAGTCGCGAGGAATTTGCCGCGTTCTTGCGCGACTGGATGACAGCCGCGGCCGCCCATGTCGTGTTGGCGGATTGATCGCCACCTTCATCGATTGGCGCTCGGTCGAACTCGTATTGGCCTGTGGGCGCGAATTGGGTCTGAATCTGCTCAACGTTATCGTCTGGGGCAAGAGCAATGGCGGCCTGGGAAGCTTCTGGTGCTCGCAACACGAACTGCTGCCGGTGTTCAAGAAGGGTGTGGTACCGCACGTCAACAATGTGGAACTCGGCCGTTTCGGCCGCTGGCGGTCCAATCTGTGGACCTATCCCGGCGCCTCGACGCTTGGCTCTGATGCCCGCAATGGTCTTGCAGACCACCCCACCGTAAAGCCCGCGTACCCTGCTCGAAGACGCCCTCCTCGATGTTAGCCATCGTGACGAGATCGTGCTCGAGCCGTTCGCGGGGTCCGGTTCAACACTGATCGCCGCCGAGACCGCCGGCCGCATCTGCCGGGCCATCGAGATCGATGGTATTTATTGCGATGTCACGATTCGACACTGGCAAGCGTTGACGGGAGAGGATGCAATCCTCGCCGAAACCGGCGAGACGTTTCGCGAAATCGCCCTACGCCGCACAATTACAGGAGGCCAATAATGCCGAAGCCTCCGAAAAACCCTCCCGGCGACTACGAGGTCGGCTACGGACGGCCTTCTACGCATTCGCAGTTCAAGCCGGGCCACAGCGGGAATCTAGAGGGATGGCCGAAAGGACAGCCGACCATGGCTGAGATTTTTATGCGGGAAACGGCGCGTGTTGTGCGCATACAGGTCGGCGACAAAGTCGAGTCGATCAGCAGGATCGAGGCTATCTATCGCAAACTGTTCTACATGGCGATGGATGGCGATCCAGGGGCGTTGCGCATGGTACTCATGGTTCAAGCGCGAATGGATACGACAGCCAGCGAGTCCGGCCAGGAAGCGATTAACGAGCAAAATCTCGGTATGGCCATTCCGGACGACGACGCGCTGCGGTGCATGCTATCGCGCTTCGACCATCTTCGGCCCGATTGAAGCGGTCATGGAGCACGAATCCACTCCCACGTCTGCACAGGGTGCGATGGCAACCCTAGGGCCGCACATCGACAATGCCAGGTGTGACGCAGCAATCACCTTTGCCCGTGCGGATTTCTGGTGTTTCGTCGAGTTGATGTTTCCCGTTTTGCATCCCGGCAAGCAGTTGGTCTATGCGCCTTATCTCGAATACGTCGCATCCGTATTGATGAATGTCGAAAAAGGCAAGGTTCGTCGCCTTCTCATCAATCTCCCGCGCCGGCATATGAAATCAGTCCTCACGTCGATTTTATACCCGGCGTGGCGCCTGGGTCGCGATCCCACCGTGAGGTTCATCTGTGTTTCCTATAGCGACGACCTTGCCCATGACCTTTCGAATTTGACCCGCATAGCAATGCGCTCACCGCTCTATCGGCGGACCTTTCCGGCGATCCGCCTCGACAAGTCAGCCGTCAACTACCTTCGCACGTCACACGGCGGCTATCGTTATGCCGCCGCTGTTGGCAGCCATGTTACCGGGTTCGGTGCCGACGAAATCATTATCGACGACCCGATCCAGCCTGAAGAAGCGACGTCCGAGAGTGCCAAACAGAATTGTCTCTCGTGGCTGGCAGTTCCGTGCTGACGCGCTTCAACGACCCAAACCGGGGTGCTTTAATCCTCGTCATGCACCGCTTGGCGCCCGATGATCCCTCGGCTGACATGGAGGCTACGGCAGATTTTATTATCAAGCTGCCACTGGTTGCGGAAAGGGACGAGCCAGTGGTCTTTCGTAACGAACGGATCATCTATGACCGTAAAGCCGGAGAGCCGCTTAATCCAGGTATCTTGAACCTCGAAGCGATAAAACAGCTGAAGGCCAGCGTTCCCCCACACATCTTTGCCTCCCAATACCAACAACGCCCGACCACCGGCGGGTCGGGCATGCTCTCGATCGACACATGGGGCCGTTATGACCCGGTGAAAGCCCCGAAGTTCGAGCTTCTGATGCATTCCTGGGACATTGGAGCGACAACGACCGGAAACGCCAGTGTCTGCACGGCATGGGGTCTGGCGGCTAACGCGGACGGCCGGGACTCGGTTTATCTGGT
>JAYSVT010000101.1:0-6464 GCA_043718455.1 Hyphomicrobium sp. | reverse complement strand
ATTAGTAATTTCTTAACGATTTGTCATACAACTCGGCCCTCCGCGCCCTCGGGAGTCGATTCACCCTTCCCCAGGACGTCCGTTCCCTCTTTGTTCCTTATCCCTCGATCTAAGGTGGGGTCCTGCCCGTTTCTCGCTAGGCCCTCCTACCCCAGGGCAGCGATACCCACCTCTCTTTCTGAACACCGTCGCCAAGGACACCTTCGCCAAGGAAGACACCGTCTCGGACACGGTTTACCAATCCCCCGCGCCAAGGAAGACACCGCCCATAAAGACACCGCGCCAAGAACCGTCGCCACGAAACACCGTCCCCAATCGTGGAAGGCAGGCAGGCAGGCAGGCAGGCAGGCAGGAAGGCAGGCAGGCAGGCAGGACACCAAACATGGAAGACAAGCCCATGGCAGTAGGCAGTCCACTGGCACGCTGTAGGGTCGCTGTAGGGCGGTGTGGACGCTCCAGGGCGGTGTCAGGCCCATAAAACCCCAAGACGCTTCGACCGGCGCCACCCTTGCCGTCACCAAGAGCTTCGCCAGCACCAAGACGCTTCGACCGGCGCCGCAGGACCGGCTCAGTACCGGCTCGATTAGGACCGGCTGAGAACCAAGACCGTTTCGGAACCGGCTGAGAACCGGCTGACTGTGAGAACCAAGACCGTTTCGGAACCGGCTGAGAACCCCCCGATTAGGACCGGCGCGCATTTTGAGACCGGAGGGCTTTCCAGGACGGCTCGATTTTTGAGACCGGCGGACTTTTCCAGGACCGGGCACCTAATCCACCACAACACGCGCCGCCCGCCAGCGACCTCGTACACGTTCGCCAGACGCTTAACCCGTGCTGTTTGTACCCGTGCTGTAGAGACCCCGTGACCAATCCGCCTCTATATCGTTGCGCAATTACCCGACGGCGAATTAGATACAATTCCACCTAATTCATTTACTTGGAATTAGCCATATCGGCAAATGAAGTCAGATTCTGCCAGAATCTTACATCGCAATTCAGTGTTTGCGGCCTATCTTGAGTGCATAGACGCGTGGCGCCAATTTCGGCTCTAGCTATGCAGTGGAAGAGTACGAAAATGACCCAAAAATCAGCTTTCAACCAACAAGACGTACAAGCCATCCGTCAATCGCTGGCACGTCGCCAGTGCGAAAGGGACACAGCCCTATTTGAGGTCGCCATATCCAGCGCCCTACGCGGCGGCGATATCGTCGCGCTTCGCGTTGGTGATGTCGTGGACAGCCTTGGCAAGATCAAGAAGGCTGGCCACATCCGACAAGAGAAGACGGATCGTACCGTGGCGTTCAACCTATCGGACGCGGCACGCTCTGCGATATCGCCTATGATCGAAGGCAAAGCCCGTGACGCCTATGTGTTCGAAGGCCGTAAGGTAGGGCAGCACGTGCGGTACGAGACGTTCTTGCGCCTAATCAAGTGGATCGCAAGCGATGTACTTGGACGCGCGCCGGAACAGTTTGGTTGTCATTCAACTCGAAGATCACTTGCGAAACACATTTATGATCAAACGCGCGACGTAGGCCGCGTTGCTGAACTGCTAGGCCACAAAGATACTGCACACACGATTAGTTACTTAGGCGTTGGCGAAGCGGACACGTTGGCCCTTGCGCGCAAGTATGAATTGTGATCGATGCTTGAACGAACAACGAAGAGGCGAGACGCGCAACCGTGCTCGCCTCACTTCGCGTTCGCATTCGATCATCGCGAACTTGTTCAAAATCAAAACTGAAAGCCGATATCAGGATCATGCGCTATCGTCACGAGGCGCGCGCCACGCGGCGAAGCACGCGACGGCCCGATCCCAATGGCGGCTAATCAGATCGCTGCCACGGGCGACGCCAAGCCGTCCATTGGCATTAAAAAAATAATCGAGACGACCCCAAGGGGACCCAAGGGCGGAGTATGGTTAATGGCCCGTTAAATGCACTCCTGGCGGCTCTGGGAATCACTACACGTTGACGACACCCCGGCGCGTATTTTTTCCGACCCCCCACCTTGATTTCTGGCAGCATTTTTCAAACCGCGAATTCAAAATTGACGTTCTAAAAATTTATATTTTTGACGACACGTTCTCGTCGTTGCAACGATATTGAAGAAACGATTTGCCAAGGAGAAGAAACCAACGCGCGCGAAGTTGGCCAACCCTTTCAAGTAAGCGATATTTTCGCCAACCACGCCGCTCGCATCTTGATACTAACACCCGTCCCATACGTTGCGCCGTGGTGTCCTTTCCCGAGGCTGTGTCCCATCAAGGATGCGCTGATATCGGTAGGCATCAGCGTCTCGCGACACAAATCGCGAAACGTATGCCGCAAGCCGTGCATGGTCAGGCTCTTATTTTTTATGCCGACGACACCGCGTAGAAACTTACTACCCGCGCGATGGTACTTCCCACCGCGCTCTGTAACCTTCGCTCCAACAATGGACGGAAATAGCCAAGGCGAGCCGTCCGGGGCAAGAGCTGCCCCTTCGCGCACATTTTCAACTTGCGAGTTGATGGTACCTAGGCACTCCGGATGAATTGGCAGCAGCCGCGCGGCCCCGTCTTTTAGACTTCCGTTGCGCGCGTGAATGTCGAAAACAGGCACACCGTAAGACTCGGTCACGTCCTTCACGGTCAGCTGGGAAATTTCCCCCGACCGCGCGCCGTGATAGGCAAGGATTCTTGTCACCAATTCGAACTCGACACCGTAAGCGTCCGTCGCGCGTCTTCTACAATGTTCTACTATGTCGCCAACTTGCAAAAGCGTGAATGGGAGTTTTTCTTCGTTTGTGTTTTCCTTGCGCGACTCTACCAACGAAAATGGGTTTGTAGTGACGCCGAGTTTTTCTTCACCAATCGCGGTGTTGAACATTGCTCGCATCTTATCGAGATGTGCCACTACTCCGCTCTTGGATAGCTTCGCATCCCGATCAAGCGCGTCACGGTATTTAAGTGCGTCTCCCCGCGTCACCGCTCTTGCTTCAATGTCACCACACGCCGACACGAACCGCCGCACGTATAGGTGCGCCTTCTGTACCGTCTTTGGATTGCGCGGTTTATTCTCTGCGACGTACACGTCAACAAGGGCCGCGAGCTTTGAGACGGTGCCGGTGTCTGCAAGGATACGCCTACGCGGTGTGAGCGCTGCTGCGCTGGCGTTGGCCGCGTCTGTCCACTCAGCAACGTCTTGGAGATATCGCGCGGCGTTTCCGGGATATTCGACGTTGGTCGTGATCGGCATTAGTTCAACTGCCGTCGCCTCGAACGCGTATCGTTCTTCAATTGCGCGCGTCTCACTGGCGAACGCTTCTAACCCCCCCGCGTCTGCAACGGTGCTACTATCCGCCTTCGACAATTTCCGTAATTTGACTATCCGCGCATCGTAGTGGCTGGCGAGTTTGCGAGCCTCAATCTCCGCCTCGTTGTTCGAAACAACGCCAAGATATTTCGTCCAAGTTTTCTTACGTTCCAGCGCCTGCAAATCGCGCGGGATCGCACGAACAAAGCGCCATCCGTTGCCTTGCCGCGATAGGTAGTTTCGCTTGTACTGACGAGCGTATTTCCGTCCCATGCCGAGCCTCTATCCCGGCACATTCTAGCGCGATTCGGTGGTGCGGTCTTGTCATAGTTCTTGTCATGATTAGGGGCTAAGGCCCTTAACTTATTGATGTATTTGACGATGGTGCTGCCGGAGGGGATTGAACTCTCGACCTCTCCCTTACCAAGGGAGTGCTCTACCACTGAGCTACGGCAGCTTATGGCCACTTTCAACACAACGAAACCACATCGGACGACGGTGCGGCTTGAAAGGGCTTCAGAAGCCGACGGACACTGCCACAAGGCTGTTCGCGGGGCAAGCGCGTAGCACGCAGCAGAACGAAGAAGCGGAGTATGATATGGGGACAGCCGCTCCGCAGTTTGCCCCGGCCGCCCGATGGCCCGCGCATTGAGTGAGGTTGCGTACGATTGTGTGGTTGGGAACGGATGTCCAGATGAATTCGAACACCGGCAGCAAGAAACAAGGGCCCCCATCGCCAAACTTAAGGCGTGCCGAACGTTTAGCGGCCGAACTCAGGGCCAACTTGAAAAAGCGCAAATCGGCGTCCAAGACCCGCGACAAACTCCACGAAACACCAGGCTCGGACGGCTCGGCAAGCGGCGAATAGCCGCCGCTTTACTCCGCTCCGTAACTGAATTCTACGACGCCCCTTGCTCCGGCTAATGGGAACCGACTATTCATGCCGCAACACGCGGCGAATCGGGTGGCAATCCTACGCGCGCACCAACCCGCACACCAACCCGAACCCGGGGCCCCTGAGCGGCCGCAAATGAGGCAGGCACAAAACCATGGATCGCATCCAGATCACCGGCGGGCAGAGGCTCAACGGCACCATCCCGATTTCGGGCGCCAAGAACGCGGCCCTTCCGCTGTTAATCGCCAGCCTACTGACCGGGGACCGCTTGACGCTCAAAAACGTGCCGAACCTCGCGGACGTCAATCTTCTGGTGCGCATTCTCAGGAACCACGGTGTCGATCTGGCGGTTGACGGAAAGAGAACTGGTCCCTCAGCCCATCTCGGCGAGACCTTCCATCTGACGGCGCGCGACATCGTCGATACAACCGCACCTTATGAGATGGTGTCGCGCATGCGCGCCAGTTTCTGGGTTTTGGGTCCGCTCATTGCCCGCATGGGCGTCGCCAAAGTTTCGCTCCCGGGTGGCTGCGCCATTGGCACCCGGCCTGTTGACCTGCATCTCACGGGTCTCAAGGCGCTGGGCGCTGAAATCGATATTGAAGCAGGTTATGTGCTTGCCAAAGCGCCCAAGGGCCTGCGCGGCGCGCATATCATTTTCCCGAAAGTCTCGGTTGGCGCAACCCACAACGTCTTGCTCGCGGCGGCCTTGGCCAAAGGCGAGACGCTTATCGAGAACGCCGCACGTGAGCCGGAAATTGGCGACGTTGCCGAGTGTCTCGTCAAAATGGGCACCAAGATCGAAGGCATCGGCACATCGACGCTGCGCATTCAGGGCCGCGACCGGCTGGAAGGCGCTGTTCACACCGTGCTTCCCGATCGGATCGAGACAGGCACGTTTGCCATGGCTGTTGCAGCAACAGGGGGCGATGTGCTGCTCGAAGGCGCGCGCTACGCGCACCTGCGGTCTGCGCTTGATGTTCTGGCTGAAACCGGGACGTCGGTTACGGAAACGAGCGCCGGTATTCGCGTTACGCGCAATGGTGCGGCCATCGCTCCGATCTCAGTCGAGACACAGCCCTTCCCAGGCTTCCCGACGGACCTGCAAGCGCAGCTCATGGCACTTGTTACCCGGGCTTCGGGCACGAGTGTCATTCGCGAAACGATATTCGAGAACCGCTTCATGCATGTGCAGGAACTCGCGCGCCTTGGCGCCGATATCCATCTGCACGGGGATACGGCAACGATCAAGGGTGTCAAAGGACTGACCGGAGCGCAGGTTATGGCGACAGACCTCAGGGCTTCCGTTTCCCTGGTGATCGCCGGGCTGATGGCGGACGGCATCACCACCATCAACCGGGTCTATCATCTCGACCGCGGCTTTGAGCAGCTCGAGCAAAAGCTCTCTCGTTGCGGCGCCATGGTTGAGCGCATCTCAAGCGCTTGAAAATAGCCGAAAACGGGCACCAACTCCTGCAATCGCGGGGGCATTGACCATGTCTTAACAAAATCGGGCAGCACACTGTCGGACGTGTAATTTACCAACCCATGCGCAACGGATGCGCGGGGGAAGCGTGATGGTTCGTGGTTTACTAGCCGTCGTATTAGGTCTCATTTTTGCAGTGCTTGTGGCTGCGGCTGCAGGTGCCATTTCGGGTTTGCCTTTGCTTGACGCCGCGGCTGGATTTGAACCCCCGCTTGCACGGCTCGCTCATGCAGCCTGTCCGATGCTGCTATTTATCTTGCCGTTGGCGTTGGCGGCCATTGCCGCGGCCGAAGCGCGCCGCTGGAGGTCTTGGGGATATTGGGGGCTTGTTGGTACCGCGATCGGTATTTGCGGATATTTGGCGTACCGGAATATGGGCGCAGCTGTTACGCCGGCCATGACTGCGGGGCGGGCACCGATTTCGTTTGCGGTGATGGGTCTGTTGGGCGGTCTCGCCTATTGGTGGGTGGCGGGCCGCAATGCGGGTGCGCTGTCTGCCGCATTGCAGGTGTTCTTCAACCCCGGCCAGAGCAGCGAAAAAGGCGACTGCCGCCGCTGTGCGTGGTGCGCGGTGTTGGGGCTGCTGCTTGGGCTTGTGCCGCTTGCTCTTCTTGGATGGGTTGCATTTCACAAATCGAACCCGCCCATAGCGAAAGTTATTGTTGCCAAAGCAGAGGCGGACGCGGCGCGCATGTTGAAGGAAGGCGGTCTGCCGTCGCTGAAATTTGCGATCGACGAACGCCTGCACCACGAGCACATCGGTCACGTTTCCGGGTCCGTCGCGAAT
>JAYSVT010000011.1:0-2879 GCA_043718455.1 Hyphomicrobium sp. | reverse complement strand
GCTTTCGAGTGTGACAGGATTGCTGCCAAAAAGTTCGATGCCGTGGAAACCGGCGCTTGGCCAAATGTTTCCGGTCAGACCGGCGACGAAAAGCGTATCGGCAAAGGTCGAGATGCCGGACGCGTTGTTGCCCGCACACGTGAGCGAATTGCTCCCGGCATCGAACACGGCCGTTCCCGTGGTATTTCCGCAATCGGGCGCGGCTTGGCCAGCGGCGGATGTTGCGACCAGCACGGATGCGGCGAACGTTGTGAGTGCCTTTGCGCACAGTGGTCTCAGGGCCGGAGACCGGACGGCGCGCAAGTCAATGCGTGGTGGCCATGTGCGCACGTTGTGTTCGCCTCGCCAGTTAGACCTCGTGCCGCTGGAATATGTGCGGATATATGGCTCTCAAGTACGAGTGAGACTGATTCGCGCGGATTCTGCCAGAGTTGGCCGACGGTGTGGCGGGCTTTGGGGAGCTTGGCGATAAAAATGGTGCCGACTGCAGGATTTGAACCTGCGACCCCCTGATTACAAATCAGGTGCACTACCACTGTGCTAAGTCGGCGAATATTGAATTGTGCGGGCAGTTTGGCCGCCGGATGCGACCGGCTTATAGCCTGATTGCGCCGCGATAACCAGCCCTCAGCGCTCTCTCAGGGCACTGGGCCTGGCATAGAGATCGATGACCTCCAAATCACCGGCCCGGCTGAGTGTATGGGGCCCGAAAATCCGCCCGCCAGGTTTGTGGATCTCAGGTCCGAAGGACATGCTGCCGACGGTTTCCTCGCTAAATCGTTCGCGCGTGAGCTCGGTTAGGCGCCGCAGCGTCAAACCGCCGCCGTAGGTTTCGGAACAATCTTGCGCGGGGCGATAGAGCGCGCCGTCCGCGATCCACAGCCCGCCAGCGGGACGCGCCGCCCGGGCATCAATGAGGACCGGATTTTCCGGGTGCGCTTCCCAGGGCCCGAGGAGTGCATCCGCCGAGTAGAGTGACAGACCGTCCCAGGATGCGCTTTGCAGTGTTTCGTTTCCGGCCGCGATCCACAGCCGCCCGCCGTGAGAAAAAAACGTGGCGTCGTGAATCCGGCCCTCGATGAGGCGCGCGACCTTTGCCCAGCGATCGGGAAAACGTTCGGCGCGGTAGAGATCGAGCCCGCCGGCGGCAGACGATTCCGGCAGCATCCAGATTTCGCCTGCGTGCTCGAAGACGAACGGATATGAGAGATGATGGGGCGTCTCAAGAACGGCGCGCGGAGTGCTGGCGATGCCGTCAGCTGAAATTGTAAAATGGGAAATGTGGCCGCGGCCGGTTGCTTTGGGAAGCTCTTCGACAAAGACATGGCGTTCGCTGTTCTTCAGAAATACGAACGGATCGGCGAAAAAGCGCTGGTTATCGTCGGGAAGGATGCGGAATTCGGCGAGATTGCAGACACCCGGTTCAGGCTCGGAGCCAGCCGTAATCGTGCGCCATGCGACATGCCACTTGGGCGCGTCGCGCGTGATTTTTTCGCGAGCGCGCGTGACTTTGCGTGCCGCTCGGGATGCGGCGAAGAGGCCGGCGGACGCTATAATGGATGGGCGCAGACCGGCGCTGTTTTCCGGTGCGGCAATTCTCTCGTCCCCGGGCTTAAGTCCTGCCGCTATTTTGCCGATGACACGCTGCACGCCTTGGACGAGGCGTGACGTCACCTGATCGAACGACGTTGCGATGCGCCAGGGCGTTTGGATTGCTGGGAGGCCGATTTTCCATATCGCGGCCTTGGAGAGGCTATCGGCAATGGCAAGCGCGGGCGCGCGCTGTTCGAGAAGAGCGTGAAACAGCGCATAGTCCTTAATCGCGCCGTCATAGAGCGGACGTAGTACGCGTTCCGGCCGTGTTGTCACGCGTATCGACGTTGCGAGATCGAGGGCGATATCCGCAAGGGGCACGGGATCAGTAACGGGTTTATCGGCGAGGTACGGAGCGAAGGCTTGGCGGTTCAAGCGCGTCGAGAAACGCGTGTTGTTTGCCCCGCTGCGAGCCCGGTCGTAGTCGAAGAGGGCGGTCAGGCTCGTTGGTAGCGGATCGCTAATGTCCTCGAATGAGACAGTCATGACATGCCCATCATCAGATAACAGCTCCAGCAGTGCCAGATGCCAGCGGAAGAGCCGGGCGCTGTCGAGGTAAACGTGAATGCGCATCAGTGGGCTCTCTGAGCTCGCGAGATTTTCGGTGCCGAGCGGCTAACTAACACGGAGTTCAACGCTCGCATATTTACTGCCAAGCGGCTAGACAAGAGCGTGCCCGATTGTGGGGCGCGGATACAAGTCAGAACCTCATGCTCCTGCGACAAACACTATTGTATCTGCCCGCGCAGGTGCTGGGTCCGATCGTCCAGTTCTTTTCGATTATTTTATGGACGTATTTTCTCGATCCCCAGCAGATGGGCGTGTTTGCGCTGATCACGGCGGCGCAAGAATTAGGCTACGTCGGAACGCTGTTCTGGTTCACGCTCTACACCATGCGCTATTTCGATAAGGGCGCCTCGCCTGACGCCAAGGCTGTGTATCTCAATACCGAAAGCGGCGTGATGCTGGCGGCCAGCGCGATCACCGTGATTGGCGCGCTGATGCTGCCTTTCTTTGTTGATGCCACATGGGACCGCTCGCTCATTGCAGCAACGCTCGTCTATTGCCTCTCACGCACCATCGCAACGCACCTGACGGACCGGGCGCGCACGGCCGCCGATACGCTGACCTATACAGTTTTGCAGATCAGCTGGCCGGTTTTGGGTCTTGGCTTTGGTATTCTGTTCGTCAAGCTCTACGGGGCGAGCGCCGCGAACGTATTGTGGGGCTATGCGGTGGCTCAAGTTCTGGCACTCGCGTATGCATTTTGGCGGTTGGAAATTGGC
>JAYSVT010000002.1:0-8854 GCA_043718455.1 Hyphomicrobium sp. | reverse complement strand
GTCCGTCGCGAATTATGCAGCGAAAATCGATGCCTATTCGCGCGCCAAGACGATCCTCGCCCCGATCGTTGGCATGCCAGGCGTCGTCGCAGTTCTACACGACGACATCCTCGCAGTGGACGAATCGGACCCGCAAGTGGCTGCCGAAAATGCGCGTATCAGGGCAGCCCAAGAGGCGGCTAGGTCGCTCGCTGAAGAGGCGGCGGCGATGAGGAAAGCCGAAGCCAAGCGCAAGGCTGACGCGGACGCAGCAGCGAAGAAGAAGGCTGAGGACGAGGAGCGTGTTGCGTCAGAAACCGAAGCCAAGCGATTGGCCGATGAGGAAGAAGTAGCGCAGAAGAAATCTGAGGACGAGGCGCGTGTTGCGGCGGAAGCCGAGGCCAAGCGCAAGGCTGATGAGGAAGCAGTAGCTAAGAAGAAATCTGAGGTCGAGGCGCGCGTTGCGGCGGAAGCCGAAACCAAGCGATTGGCCGATGAGGAAGCAGTAGCGAAGAAGAAATCTGAGGACGAGGCGCGTGTTGCGGCGGATGCCGAAGCCAAGCGCAAGGCCGATGAGGAAGCTTCTAAGAATTCATCACCGGAGAAACCTGGTACGCCCGAAAACTCTCAGGCTCCAGATTTGACCCCAGGTTGGACACCAGGCAAAGGCATGGATGCGACCGCAATCGCACGGGCCAATTGTGTTGGAGAATTCGGACAGCTGTTCGCCGGAGAGGCAGTTCGATTTACGATGAAGTCCGCGGCGCTTGAGAGCCAGCACGCCCCTTTCCTCGATAAGCTCGGCAACTTGGCAAAGCGCTGCGAAGGTATCGGCCTGCTTATTGAGGGCAATGCCGACGCATGGGGGGGGCAAGAGTTTAACCAGGCGCTCTCCGAGCAGCGCGCTGAAGCGGTTCGTGCGGCTCTTGTTGAGCGCGGCGTTTCATCCAAGCACCTGGCGACGCGCGGCTTCGGGGAATTGAAACCGTTGCGTCAGGAGCGATCCCGCGAGGCTGACGCAGCAAATCGCCGGGTAGATTTCGGCGTGATCGAAATCGAGAAAATCCCGCAAACGATCCAGCCCAAAGACACCGGGTCCTCAAAGAACTAGTGCAGGCAAAGGACGCATTTCATGTATCTGATATCGCAACTCTGGTGGTTCTTGTTGCTAGCCTTCCTACTTGGGGCCTTGCTCGGCTATTTACTCTGGAGAGCTTGCGGCCGCCGGCGCATCGAAACTCATTACGAGCGATCAAACAAAGAGCTGGTTACACGGCTTGCAACGCTGGAACAGGAGCGCAGCCGATTCTCAGGCGCGGCGATCGATGCGGAGGGCGACAATGCCAAACTCAAAGCAGAGATCGCAGGCCTGCAGGGCAAGCTTGCAGACACTTCGAGCCGTTTGAACGCCGCAGTCGACACAGCGGATGCAAAGTTGAAGAGCTACGTTGGCAGTGTGCGTCACCGCGAAGAAGCGATGGATGCGGAAATCGACAAACTAAAGAAAGAGACCGCCGAATTACGAAGAACCGGGGAGGCCGACAAAGCAGCAGCAAAGGCACGCGAAGAAAAGCTCGCCAGCGATGCCGCTCTTGCCCAGAAAAGTGCCGCCGACGTGCAGCGCAAACATGCTGAGGACTTGAGGGCGGCGGAGGAGCGCTGGGCGGATGAAGTGCAGAAAAAGCACGCGGCCGAGTTGAAGAAATTTCAAGAGCAGGCCAAACACAACGACACCAAGGTTCTGGCGCTGACGCATTCGGATAAGGGTGCGCGCCAAGAGCTTGAAGATTCGAAAGTGCGTCATGCGGCGGACTTGAAGAAAGCCCGCGAAGATGCGGCAGCCGAAGCGGCGAGGAAGCTTGGCGAGGACGCGAAGAAGGCACGCGATCAAGCTTTGGCTGAAGCCCAGGCGAAGCATGCCGAAGAACTCAAGAAAGTGCGTGAGCAAGCGAAATCGGAGTTGAGCGCAAGTCACGCGGCCGAACTCAAGAAGGTTCGCGAAGAAGCAGCTGCAGAAGCCGCAAAGAAACACGCTGAAGACCTGAAGAAAATTCGCGACGACGCAGCGGCGGCGGCAAAGCGTGGGCACGATGATGAACTCGCTCGCTTCAAGCGTGAGGCTGTGGCGTTCGTTTCACCCGCTCCAGGACCAGCTGCAAGTCCGGCTTCCAGTCTAGCTCCAGGTACGGTGGCACCTGTCGATCCGGCCCTTGCAGTTACGCGCGGCAAGAAGCTGGCAAGTGGATGGCGGCCTGACCGTGAGATCGGCGAAAAGCCCGCGGGTCTCACGATCCTTTCGGGCCCCAAGGACGGCAAGGCTGACGATCTGAAACTTATTTGGGGCGTCGGCCCCAAACTAGGAAAGATGCTAAACGGCGCCGGCTTTTTTCATTTTGCCCAGATTGCTGCGTGGGGTGCCGCAGACATCGAATGGGTGGACAGGCAACTTGGCGAATTCGCCGGCCGTGCGGTTCGCGATAAATGGGTCGAACAGTGCAGGAAATTGGCCACCGGCTGGCGGCCGGCAAGCGACGTTGGCGAAAAGCCAGAGTAAAGCCATAGCGGCGCCCTCGTGAACATGGCCAGCGGTGTTGCGCAGCTTTGTTGCGTTAGGGCTGCCCAACCGGTTATCACTCCCTGGCGAAAGCGGATGGCCGCTTGCGAAGGAGGCGTTCCGGCCGATGCCCGATCTCAAGCTCATTGCGCTCGACCGCGAAGATCTGAGCATAATCTCTACTCATTTTCAGGATGCGGTTTTCCGGGTCTCGGATTTGGCCTATCTGCCGCGCGAGAAGCGCTTTGCGGCAGTTGGCAATCGCTTCGACTGGGCCGTGACGCTGAATAGTACTGCAAAGAACAAGAATTCGAGTTTTGAGCGGCGCCGCTCGGGCCTGCGTATCGACAGAGTGCTTGAGGCTAAGGTGCAGGGCGTCGACTTCAAGGATCCGTCTCAGACACTCGCCTTACTCGCAATTGGTTTTGAATCGGGCACCGATCCCGATGCCGTGGAAGGTCATGTCACGTTGACATTTTCAGGCGGCGCGGCCATCCGCCTTATGGTTGAATGCCTCGAAGTCGAAATGAAAGATTTGGGGGGCGCGTGGTCGGCAAAACATTCGCCCAAGCATCCCGATGACGAAAACCGTTGAAATTCCGGAAGGCGGTTCTAAACGGGCCGGTCTTAACAGCCATGCCGATGCGTCTCACCAGCTCTGACCCAGGTTTCGCCAAGGCGTTTGCGACGCTTCTGTCGCTCAAGCGCGAAGTGTCGGCGGATGTCGATCGGGCTGTCGCTGAGATCATCGCGGATGTGCGCGCGCGTGGCGACGAAGCCCTCATCGATCTGTCGCAGAAATTCGACGCAATCGATCTCGCGAAAACTGGCATTCGCGTGACGCCCGCTGAAATCAAAGAGGCAGCCGCAGCGTGTTCGCCCGTGACGCTCGACGCGCTTAAATTTGCTCGTGACCGGATACACGATCATCACGAACGCCAGATACCGGCCGATGACATGTACCGCGATATGGCGGGCGTTGAACTTGGTCACCGTTGGACTGCGGTCGAGTCCGTTGGCCTCTATGTGCCGGGCGGCCTTGCCTCGTATCCAAGTTCTGTGCTGATGAACGCAGTACCGGCCAAAGTGGCGGGTGTGCCGCGCGTTGTCATGGTCGTGCCAAGCCCGCGCGGCGAACTCAATCCTTTGGTGCTCGCTGCAGCTGAGATCGCAGGTGTTGAAGAAATCTACCGCGTTGGCGGTGCGCAAGCGATTGCGGCTCTGGCTTACGGTACGCAATCGATTATTCCGGTCGTAAAAATCGTCGGCCCTGGGAATGCGTACGTGGCGGCCGCGAAACGGCAGGTGTTTGGCACAGTTGGCATCGATTCGATTGCGGGACCCTCTGAGGTGTTGATCATCGCGGACAAAAACAACAACCCCGAATGGATCGCCGCCGATCTTTTGGCGCAGGCTGAACACGACACGGCTGCGCAGTCGATCCTGATGACGGATGACGCCGCCTTCGCGTGTGCCGTTGAAGCCGCTGTCGAGCGGCAGTTGCTGACCCTGTCGCGCGGAAATATCGCCGGTGCCAGCTGGAACGAATTCGGTGCAACGATCGTTCTCTCGTCGTTTGAAGAGGCTCCGGCACTCGCAGACAGGATTGCCGCTGAACATCTGGAGATTGCAACTGCAGACCCGGAGGCGCTCAGCCGGAAAATCCGCAATGCCGGCGCGATCTTCCTTGGGTCGATGACGCCGGAAGTTATCGGCGACTATGTGTCGGGTTCAAACCACGTTCTCCCGACGGCACGCAGCGCGCGATTTTCTTCGGGCCTTAGCGTGCTCGACTATATGAAGCGCACGTCGATTCTTAAGCTTGATGCTGACGCCCTGAAGCAGCTTGCGCCGGCCGCCATGACACTGGCACGCGCGGAAGGCCTGGAGGCGCACCGCCGTTCTGTCGAAATCCGGCTTGACACGGCAGGCTGATCAGTAATGGCCGAAACAACAAGCCAAAACGGGACGGAGCGCGACAAGATCGCCGCGATCACGCTTGACCAGAAGTCCCTCGGCCGCGCCAACGTCAATGTCGAACATGAGCGCGAAGTGGCCATTTTTGATATTCTGGACGGAAATTCGTTTCGCGTAGAAGGGATCGACCAAGGCCCCTATAAGCTTAACCTGTCAGTCGTAGACGACCGGCTTCAGCTTGCAATTTCCCGCGAGGATGACGAAGCGGTGACCCAGCATCAGGTGCCGTTGACGCCGTTGAAGAGGGTTATCAAAGACTATTTCTTCGTGTGCGAGTCGTATTACGACGCGGTGCGCACGGCGCCGCCAGCGCGCATTCAAGCCATTGATATAAACCGGCGCACGCTGCACGACGAAGGCAGTCAGATATTGTCTGAGAGACTAGCTGGCAAGATTGCCGTCGACGGCGATACGGCGCGGCGCTTGTTCACACTCGTGTGTGCGCTTCACTGGAAAGGTTAGTCGAAGCCCTTATTTGCGCGCGCCCAAATACCATGTCTCTTGCGCGCCAACGCCTTTAACTTCGATCATGCCGCGCGGCTGCAACTCAAATTTGCTTTCGAGGGCTTCGCGGCAAGTTGGACAAATCAAAATGCGGCCCGGAAGGCTCGCTTGTTCCAGGCGGCTCGCGAGATTAACCGGGTCACCCCATACGTCATAGCTGAATTTGCGTTTGCCGATGACGCCCGCCATCATGGGGCCCGAGGCCATGCCGGCCCGGATATTGATCGGCAAGTTCGTCTCAACGCTGATGTCGCGCGTTGCATCGATCATGTCGAGAGCCATGTCAGCGAGAGCCACGGCATGATCGGGGCGCGGCTCGGGAACACCGGACGCAACCATATAAGCGTCGCCTATCGTTTTTATTTTTTCCACGCCGTGGCGTTCGGCAAGTTCATCGAAGCGGCTGACAAGCTTATTGAGGAGCTCCACCGTTTTTTCCGGACCAAGCATGCGCGCCATTGCCACGAATCCGGAGACATCGGCAAATAATACAGAGGCCGATGCAAAACCGTCGGCGATGGCGGCATCCGGCACCGCTTTCAACCGTTCGACGACATTGTCTGGGAGTACGTTGCGCAATACAGCTTCCGTCTCGGCCTTGGCACGCTCGGCAAGGCTGAAGGCATAGTACACCGAGGCAGCGATCAAGCCGAAGGCTGTTATGGCGCCCTGGACATAGTTGGCGTCCAGAAATGCATCATCCATCGGCAGCCATGCGTCCGAACGATGGAACGTGAAGTACGCATAGAGATGGAGGACGAGCGCCGTCAGGACCGTGCCCAAAACCAGCCACATCCGCTTCAGGCCGAAAACCACGAACGGCGCAGCTGAGAACGCAACGTACATCATCGGGGTGCCGGCAGTGCGCCCAAAGTAGGCTGTGAAAGCGAGAAGTGCTGCGAGTTCGGCGACCGCAATCAATATTGCTCCGGCGATGTCGCTGATGCGATGTGCAAGGGGCACCATCATCGCCATGGCGGCCAGCAAGATGTTAATGATGATAACTGGCTTCATCTTGTCGAAATCGGCGGCCGCCTGCTGGACTGCGAACACGAGTGTCGTGATCACGATCAGCAGGGCAATCATATTGAGGATCTTTAACCGGCGCTGCGTATCCGGGGGGTAGCCTGCAGTACCAGCGGCTGCATAACGCGACAAGAGGCGGCTCAAGGGTGCAAGCAGCTGTCTCACTGCAAGCCGCGCGCTATCCGTCTGCGCGCGCAAGCCTTTTAGTTCCGGTGTCATCATCCGTGCCACCAAGTTCGCCGCTCTCCGGTGACGTGACCTTCAAAGGTTCGTCACTCGACGCCGCCAATGCCGCTTAATGCTTCGATATCGCAGACCACGTCGGAACCCTTGCGTACGATTGCGCCTTCGGCTTCGAGGAGTGCGAGCGCCGCGTTCACTTTTGGCCGGCTGGCACCAACGAGTAGTGCAAGTTCGCTTTGTGAAATTGGCAGCGAAAACGTCACGCGATTAGATTTGGTCTCCGGGTCCTTTTGGCGGGCAGACGCCAGAAAGAATCGAGCAAGGCGCGCTTCGATTGGATGCAGCGCGATGGCTTCGAGTTGCTCGTCGGCATCTCGAAGACGCGCCGATAGAAAGCGTATGGCCGCCTCTGCAACTTGCGGTTTCGCTGCCAGTAACCGGGCGAACGACGCCTTTGAAAGTGTCAGTGTCTGCACCTTGCCAACGGCAGTTGCATCGGCTGAGCGGGCACGCCCGTCGAACACCGCGAGTTCGCCAAAGATCGAAGTCGACTCGGCGTGCGCAAATGACAGTTCGCGTCCGTCCGCTGTTAGGACCGAGAGCCGGACCCTGCCTTTGACCACGACATGCAGCTCTAGGCCTGGATCTCCGCGCGCAAAAATCACTTGCCCGGAATCGTAGTTGGATTCCCGCATTTCCTGGGCGACGGCCTGCCGACCAGCTTCGTCCAAGGACCCAAATAAAGGGGCTTTGGCAATAAATTCTGCGGCTTCTGATTTTGAGACCATGTCAGCCTTCAAAAAGCACGAGTGAATGGCCTATAGATGCCTTGTTTCGGTGGCCGCCGCAACGCTGGGCGCCCTCTTGCTATTGGAGGCGCACCTTAGCATTGTTGGAACGTTGGCGGCACTGCGCCCGGTATTGGGCCGACGGACATCGGGGTTAATGATGATTTCTGCACTTAAGGCTAGACTAATTCCGGCGTTCGGCAAACCGGCGGCTCCTGGCCGCGAGAGCCTGCGCAAGACCCTGGCGCGCGAGCGGGCCAAGGTAAAGGGTGAGATCGAGCGCCCGCGCCTCGTGTTGGCCAGCGCGAGCCCGCGCAGATTGACGTTGCTTGCCCAGGTTGGCGTCACGCCCGACGCGCTGCGTCCCTCTTCAATCGACGAATCTGCCGAACGCGGAGAAAGCCCGAGGCGCCTCGTCGCACGCTTGGCGCGAGCCAAGGCCGAAGCCTCGCGCGATCAAATCGCAAATGACGGGGAGATTGCGGATTCATATGTTTTGGCAGCCGATACAATCGTATCCGTCGGCAAAAAGATTCTCATGAAGCCCGCACACGTCGAAGAAGCCATGGCGTCGCTGCAGCTCTTATCCGGGCGGGTCCACAAAGTCTTTACAGCGGTCTACCTTATCACGCCCGATGACCGTGTTCGCTCGGAAATCGTTGAAACCAAAGTTCGCTTCAAGCATCTTTCGCGCTCTGAAATCGAGGCCTATATCGCGTCGCGCGAATGGCGCGGCAAGGCCGGCGGCTATGCAATCCAGGGGCTGGCTGGAAGTTTCGTCAAACGCATCGACGGCTCCTACACCAACGTCGTTGGTTTGCCGGTCTCGGAGGTCGTCGCACTCTTGAATGCCGAAGGGTTCCCCATTCACTTCAACTGGCTGAAGTTTGCCGAAGTGGATCGGGATTGATGTTCGGGGATACATCTCATGCTGGATGACGAACCCGCCCCCGCGTCTGGCCGCTCACCGAAATGTCCGGTCTGCCGCAAACCGCCGGTAGGGACCTATCGGCCGTTTTGCTCCAAACGTTGTGCCGACATCGATCTCGGGCGCTGGGTCACCGGGAGCTACGTGATCCCAGGCGGGGATTCCGATAGCGATGAGGATGGTCAGGAAAACTTGCCCGGTGCCCCCGGTGCCAATGAAAACATGCAGGGCGATGATTAAACCGGAGTGCGGTGAGGCGACGCTTGCCAGCGCCTGACAGGCCCCCTATAAGGGCGCGACTTCGTGCTGGGCATCGACCCGCGGAGAGATGCCCAGGTAGCTCAGTTGGTAGAGCATGCGACTGAAAATCGCAGTGTCGCTGGTTCAATTCCGGCCCTGGGCACCATTGTTTTCAAGCACTTAGTGCACACCTCTCTCCGGCAAAAAATCATCAGTTGCACAGCGGTTGCACATTGTCTGCCACCGTCGGCGCCGCTTGATCTCTGGCGACCAGATTACCGAGCTAATAATAGCTCGAAAACAAAAGAGCGATGCGCTTCTGCCGAGGTTCGTCACCGACGACGAGGTCGCGCGCCGGATCCTCGAGCGTCAAGTCCGTGCCGGTGAGCATCCCCAAGCACCCTCAACTCTGGCCTAACCGAGTAGGCTGGCCCGTGGACGTCTTCAGATTGGCGAACGCCAATTCTGGCCTCATTTGATGGAAGGTTCGATCATTTGAACTTGTAAGATCAGTGCTCGTGGCTGCATGGCTCTTTCCGTCGTTGCGCGAAGTCTTGGACACCGGTGAGAACGAGGTGCGGATTCCGGTGATTGCGGACAGTGATTACGTTTGAAGGCGGACACGATTACGGTCCAAGGCGGACAGCATTACGGTGATTGCGGACACCCGCTCCC
>JAYSVT010000001.1:0-2965 GCA_043718455.1 Hyphomicrobium sp. | reverse complement strand
GCCGCCGGACACATTCGGACGCTGGCCGGCGCCGCTTCGGAGGATCGACGGCTGACGCGTTTTGACACACTCTGGTATGGCGCTAAGCCTGCGGTGTTGTTCAGTATTTTGGTGTGGGGTTTTTCCGTCACACTCGGGGCGTACAAACTCTACAAGGAGTTCAAGCAGTGAAACTCGGTTGGTTCGGCGCAATCATCGCCGTGTGGTCATTGTTAGTCGGCGCGGCTAGTTACGCCCAGGATATCGACGCATTGCGTGCCGGCGTGGTGAAGATCAGTTCGCTGTCCGAGGGCAAACGCAAGACTGGCACGGGATTTATCGTCAAGCTGGAGCCGAGTATCGCCTACATCGTCACGGCAGCACATGTCGTGGAGGGCGACCGCGAACCGCAAGTGGAATTTTTCACGCGGCAGAACCTGTCCGCCAAAGCGGAAGTCCGTAAGATCGAGGGAGGTGATCCCCAGGGCCTCGCGCTTCTCGTGGTGCGCGGCCAGGAAAATTTACCGCCGGGCCTGGTCGCGCTTAAGCTCAGCGCATTGGTGCAATTGAGAGCCGGCACGGATCAGGTAACGGCTATCGGTTTTCCCAGCGGCGTGGCGTCGTGGGGCGTGCTGCGTGTAAACGTTGTGTCGTTGGAGGGCCGCACCATCGTACTTTCCAAAGACTTGGAGGAAGGGAATTCAGGTGGACCGGTCATCAAGGATAATCAAGTCGTCGGCCTGGTTATGGGATTGAACCAAGGGTTCGGACTCGCCGTGCCAGCGTCGATTTTGCGCACGGTGCTGACCAACTGGGGCTTAACCTTGCCACCGGACTCGCGCGCCGACGTTACTTCTCAGCCGCCCGGGAAGGCCGCGACTGATGGGCCGATCGCGCCGTCGTCCGGCGTGTACGGTCTCGCGTTGGACAGCAATCGACTGGAGTTCGGTGAACACGAGGTCTGCGTGGAGCAAGAAAAACTTCTTCAACTGACCAATCGTTCGGCTGATCCCTTGCGCATCAGTCGTCTGACGTTAGATGATCCCAGCGCGTTTTCCGCTCAAGGCTGCCTCGATCAGCCCATCGCGTCAGGCGCGAGTTGTACGCTGAGCATTCGATTCATGCCCAAGCGCAAAGGCGCGCTCCAAGCGTTGTTAACCATCCTAAACAGCGCCGACAGCCAGCCGCAATTTGTAGTTGCCAGCGGCGCCGGGGCCGCCGAGGGCGTTTGCTGTTGGTATGGGTACGTCTATCCAATGCACAAAGAAACCTGTCGCGGTATTCGGGGCTATTTCGGCGTGAACGAACTTGGTTTTCAGTGTAAGAGACCAAGAATTCAGCCCTATCCGGTGCGGCCTGATTGCCCGCCAAAAAAATAATCCTGGACTTGCGCAATTGAATATTGATCGTAAAACCGCACCGAAGTTAGTGCGGCTGGTAATGTTAATTTGTCTTGTTTGTTGCTCGAGTGCATCCCAAGCTTCGGATGAACTTTTGCAATGGATCAAACAAATGCCTGCCGCCTACGCCGGCGTGAACGATTACACAGCGGTTTTCACCCGCAGCGAAATATTGCGCGGCAAGCAACGACCGGAGGAAACCATTTCGCTAAAATTCCGCGAGCCGTTGCAGGTTTACATGAAGTGGCTGTCGGAATCGGGCAAGGATCGCGAGGCGATCTTTGTGAAGGGCCGCGACGGTGACAAAGTTTTAGTCTACGAACCGGGTTGGATATCGGGGCATTTTACAGTGCTGCTGCCGCCGGAGGGTCCGACGATCATGAGTCGCAGTCGTCATCCGTTCAATGAAATTGGCATCGGGCGGGTAATCGATTTGATCATTTCGACGTTTGAAAAAGCCAACCAGGCGGGTGAGTTAGACCTGCGCGATCGTGGCATTAGCCGCGAAGAGGGTCGTTCGATGCGTGTGATAGAAGGCGTGTTGCCGAAGGATCCAGCGAAAAACTATTATTGTTATCGCGCCATCGTGACCATTGACGAAATATTGAAGTTACCGGTTGGCGTGAAGGTCTACGATTGGAGCGACAATCTCGTTGAGCATTATCGTTACACCAACGTTCAGATCAATCCGGGTCTGACGGACTTGGATTTCAGTCCGGAGAATCCTAGCTACAGTTTTCCAACAACGCGTATTAATCGGCGTTAGGCGTACTAAACGATATGGCGAAGCTCGTTGTTACCAACAAATCCAGCAAATTAACATTAATGCGCACGAGGCACGTCGACGTCGCAGCCAAACGGGGTGCCTGAGCATGGATCAAGCTACACACAATAAGATCGTCTCCTTTATTTGGGGCATCGCCGACGATGTGCTTCGCGATCTCTTCAAGCGCGGCAAGTATCCCGATGTGATCCTGCCCATGTGCGTGTTGCGGCGCATGGACGCGGTGCTCGAGCCGACCAAGCAAGCGGTGCTTGGCGCCAAGAAGATGCTCGACGGCGCGCACATTACCGAGCAGCGCGCCGCGCTTTGCGATGCCGCGGGCCAAGCCTTCTACAACACCTCGAAATTCACCCTGCGCGATCTCCGGTCCCGGGGAAGCCAGCAGCAACTCCTCGCTGATTTTGAGGATTATCTCAACGGTTTTTCACCGAACGTCCAAGACATCCTCGATAACTTCAAGTTCCGTAACCAGCTCTCGACGCTTTCTAAAGCCGACGCGATCGGAACACTGATCAACAAGTTCCTCGATCCGGAAATCGACCTCTCTCCGGCCGGCATCGACAACCACTCGATGGGCACCGTGTTCGAGGAGTTGGTGCGCAAGTTCAACGAAGAAAACAACGAAGAGGCAGGCGAGCATTGGACACCGCGCGACGCCGTGCGGCTGATGGCTAACCTTGTTTTTCTGCCAATCGAGGCGGAACTCAAGTCCGGCACTTACCTGTTATACGATTGCGCCTGCGGCACCGGCGGCATGCTCACCGTGGCGGACGAGACGCTTACGGCGATCGGCGCGAAACGC